>JAZDMF010000274.1:0-20942 GCA_043801235.1 Bacteroidota bacterium
CTCCTTCGATGCCCTGTCTGAACATGTGGTTTACAGCATTGCTGCCGCCACCGCCTACACCAATCACTTTAATGATTGATGACTGGCTTTTTGGAAGGTCGAATTGTATCATTTTAGTCATAGATGTTTTCGGTTGGATAAAAATACTTATAAGAAATATGTTGAAGTTCTACTTTGTTCAGATTTTATTAACACGAATTTCATACAAAATGTTAATATTTTTCGATCAGCTAATTTGTACCTCCGTCTTCAAAAAATTCTTTCCCTTTGGCAAAAATTTTATCAAAAAATCCTCCTTTTGTTTTTTTTGAATGAGTCTGAACTTTGGTTTTGTCCTTAGCTTTTGCTTTGTTTTCCTTATTCTCCAGCTTTTCGAGTTTTTCAAATCCTTTAATCACCAGTCCTACGCCTGTAGCAAACATAGGACTGGCAATCTCTTCAGAAACATTTTTTGCCAGGTGTTCATTGGGATAACCGATGCGCGTATCCATGCCTGTAATGAATTCGGTAAGCTGTGCAACATGCTTCAGCTGTCCTCCTCCGCCTGTAAGAACAATACCTGCTATGAGTTTTTTCTCGTATCCCGAATTTTTTATTTCATAATAAATGTGCTCGACTATTTCCTCCATCCTTGCCTGGATAATGCTTGCAAGGTTTCTCAGTGATATTTCCTTCGGATCACGGCCTCTCAATCCGGGAATAGAAACAATTTCCTCTTCCTTGTTTTCGCTTGCCAGCGCAGAGCCGAATTTTATTTTCAGCGCTTCGGCCTGACTACGGATAATCGTACAGCCTTCTTTGATATCTTCCGTGATCACATTGCCGCCAAAAGGAATCACTGCAGTATGACGTATAATGCCATCCTGGAAAATAGCAATATCCGTGGTTCCCCCGCCAATGTCGACAAGAACAACACCGGCTTCTTTTTCATCATCGCTCAGTACTGCATCGGATGAAGCCAGCGGTTCAAGAATCAGTTCAGCTACTTCCAGTCCTGCCTTGCTTACGCATTTATGAATATTTTTTGCCGCCGAAACCTGCCCGGTAATGATATGAAAATTCGCTTCCAGGCAAATCCCCGACATTCCAATAGGGTCTTTGATTCCCTGTTCTTTGTCAACTATGTATTCCTGCGGAATAACATGAATAATTTCCTCTCCGGGCTGCATTACCAGCTTGTACATGTTTTCTACAAGCACATCAATATCCTGCTGGCTTATCTCATCTTCAAGGCTGTTGCGCATAATGTTCCCCCTGTGCTGAATGCTTTTTATATGCTGCCCCGCTATTCCCACATTCACCACGCGTATGTTCACTCCTGATTTTTGTTCGGCTTCTTCCACCGCTGAACGAATTGACTGAACGGTTTTTTCAATATTGGCAACCATACCGCGGGTGACTCCGATGGATTCGGATTTTCCTATGCCAAGGATTTCGGTCTTGCCGTATTCATTCTTACGGCCTACAATTGCTGCAATTTTGGTAGTGCCAATGTCTAAGCCTACTACAATTTCTGATTCCATATTATCTGTGTTAAGTTTTTGAACAAACAACCTGATTTTTATATTTAAGATTAATTTTTTTATATCTTCCCCAGCCGGATTTGCTCAGCCCTTCCCTGTAAAAAACAAGAAGCTTGCTGAACTTTTCACACATATTATCTATGTCACCGAAAACAACAGTTGCATCGCCGATCTTGGTAAACAGTTCCAGTTCATTCTTGTCGTTCACATATATTTCTTCAATCATAGCTTTCCAGAAAGCATCTTTATTAATAAATGTTGCCATCGTGAAGACCTTGTATAACGCGGTTTTGATTATGGCAGTGTCAGGATGAAATGAATCCTCCTGTTTTAGTTTTACTGAAGGCGCATAATAATCACTGATTTCACCATTTGCTACCAGCAGTCTTGCCGTATATTTATTGCTTTGAGGCAACAGCATTCCCCCATCATCAATATAATAACACTGATTACTTTTATTGAACACTTTTGCTATCGGTTTCTTTTGAGTAACATTAATCTTTACTTCACCTTCGATTGTAATGTACACTTCTGTTTTCGCCACATAAGGAATAGTGTAAAGCGAACTTTCTATATCGCCTGCATTTATTGACGACAGAGGCGCACCTTTTATTTTAAAACCGTTTTTTGAAAGATGTTCCAGAATATCATCCTCAATAATGAAATAGTCGTCGCTGTTATATCTTATAAGTATGCTGAGGGTTTTGCATAATACAGCTTTATGCTGTTTTTCGGTAAAAGCAATAAATACTCCCAGTCCGCCAAGCAGAATGAGCCAAACAGATATTATGATGATTTTCTTTATCAATATTTCTTTTGAATTTTTAAAATGTTTTTCAGACTTTTTTCAATGGGCGGCACCAGTTGATCAATATCGCCTGCACCAATGGTTATAAGCACTTCAAGTTTTCTTTTAATCAGCTCTTCTATCAGATTTTCTTTTGTGCAAACCATTTTATTTTTCATCTTTATTTTTCTCAATAGCATTTCCGATGTAATTCCTTTAATCGGCAGTTCACGCGCAGGATAGATATCAAGCAATATGAGTTCGTCAAGCATGGCAAGACTTTCTGCAAAACCATCCGCCAGGTCTCTAGTACGTGTGTATAGATGCGGCTGAAAAATTCCTGTGATTTTTTTTGAAGGATATAAATCTCTTGCTGCATTCAGGCATGCTATTATTTCTTCGGGATGATGCGCATAATCGTCAATAAATACCAGTTCTTTTTCATTTATCCTGTAATCAAAACGTCGAAGCACACCTTTGTAATTCTCCAGAGCTCTTTTAATGATTGCCGGAGAAACGCCAGTTTCATAAGCAACTGCCGCAGCAGCTACAGCATTTTCCGCATTGTGGTACCCGGGAACTCCCGCTTTAATGTTTATTTTTTTATTTCCCGGAAAATGAAGGGTGAAATAAAACACACCTTCTTTCACAATGATTTCATCAGCCCGGAAATTGCTTTTTAGTTTAGCTGAATAGCTGTGGGATTTTATTTTATCATCCGCAAGCTTCAATCCTTTTTTCAAAAATAATTTTCCGTTTTTCCTGATTTGCTTTGCGAACAGAGTGAACGATTCCACCATATAATTCTTTTCGCCGTATATATCCAGATGATCAGCGTCCATTGCCGATATCAAAGCAATATCAGGATGCAGATGCAAAAAACTCCGGTCGTATTCATCGGCCTCAACGACTGAAATAGAATTCTTTCCAGATAATATCAGATTTGAATTATAATTTTTTGCAATGCCCCCAATGAAAGCCATCACATCTTTTCCTGCAACCTTAAGAATATGTGCTATCATTGAAGTGATGGTGGTTTTACCATGCGTGCCCGATACCGCAATGGTGAAAGTATCATTAACAACTTCTGCCAGTATCTCTGATCTTTTCATGATATTATATCCGTTCTTTTTCAGGTAGATCAATTCCCTATTCTCTTTCGGAACAGCCGGAGTGTAAACAACAAGCTCAACATTTCCGGGAATTGCTTTTACATTTTCATCAAAATGAACATCAATACCTTCCTTGATTAATTTATCGGTTAAGGGTGTGGGTGTTTTATCATATCCGCTCACTCTTGCACCCTTTGCTTTGAAATACCGCGCCAGTGCGCTCATACCTATTCCGCCGATGCCGATAAAATATATGATTTTTATTTTGTTTAACTCCCTCATGAAATTATTTTCCTGATATTTTTTTTATTTCCTCTGCAATTGCATTTGCAGCATTTGGCAATGCCAGTTTGTTTATGTTGTTACTTAATTTCCGTATCTCCTCTTCGTTACTAAAAATTTCACTGATCACATTACCCAGGTTTTCCCTGCATTCCGAATCTTTCACAAGTTTTGCTGCATTCACGTTAACAAGTGCCATAGCATTTTTTGTTTGATGATCTTCTGCAACATTGGGCGAAGGAACCAGTATAACCGGTTTTCCAATGCAGCATAATTCCGATACGGATATTGCACCTGCCCTTGAAACCACCAGATCAGCTGCAGCATATGCAAGATCCATGCGGTTTATAAAATCACAGGTCACCATTCCGTTCCCGGAATATTTTTTCACATCTGTTTTTGCAAATTCATAATATGTTTTTCCCGTTTGCCATATCAGCTGAATATTTTTTTCCCTCAGGGAAGGAAGAAGGTTGCATATGCTTTCATTGATGGTTCTTGCACCCAGGCTGCCGCCGATGGCTAAAAGAATTTTCTTGTCTTGTTCCAATCCAAAAAATTTCAAGGCTTCGTTTTTCTTGTTTTCAATTTCAACAACATCTTGCCTGACCGGATTTCCTGTAAGAACTATTTTTTCAGCAGGAAAAAATTTTTCCATTCCCCGAAAAGCCACGCAAATTTTATTTACCTTTTTTGACAGGTTGATATTTGATTTTCCGGGAAACGAATTTTGTTCCTGTATGAGCGTGGGGATTCCTTTGTGGCAGGCCGTTTTCACTACCGCCCAGCTTGCATAGCCTCCTACACCCACAACAACATCAGGTCTGAATTGATGGATTATTTTACGTGATTTCATCAGGCTTGAAATGATTTTAAAAGGAACTGATAAATTCTTTACTGAAAGCTTTCTTTGTAGACCGCTAATCCAAAGTCCTTCAATTTTGTATCCCGCAGCGGGAACTTTTTCCATTTCCATCCTGCCTCTTGCCCCTACAAAAAGTATTTCACTTTCGGGAAATTTTGCCATTAAAGCATTGGCAATAGCAATAGCGGGGAATATATGTCCTCCCGTTCCGCCTCCGCTAATGATTACTCTAATATTATTGTTACTGCTCATCTTTCCTTAATTTCCATTATTCCTTATTCCATGATTTTACTACTTCCTATTTTACTATTGACCAATGACAACGAATGACGCTGCGAAGCAGCAGATGACAATAACAATTTAGCAATTGAACAATAAAACAATTTTTTATTCCTTTATTCCTTTTTTTCTTTCTCTTCACCATTCGTTTTTTCTTCGTTATCTTTGGTTTCCTCTTTCTTCTTTTTTTCCACTTCCATTAATTCATTTTCTTTTTCAGTTTCCTTGCTTACGCTAAGCATTATTCCTATAGCTATACCTGTGAACCAAATGGATGTTCCACCCATGCTCACCATAGGTAGCGGCTGACCGGTAACGGGAAATATATTTACTGCGACAGCCATATTTATGAATGCCTGGAACACCAGGCTGAAACAACATCCGAAAGTTAAGAACGCCCCGAAAGTACCCGGTGCCTGCGATACAATCTTTACCCCGCGGAATAATAAAATCATGTACATCAGCACAACAACAATGGCGCCAATAAGCCCGTACTCTTCCACAATAATTGCATAAATAAAATCGGAATACGGATGAGGAAGAAAATTGCGCTGCGTACTGTTGCCCGGAAATTTGCCTATTACGCCACCGGTAGCTATTGCAATCTTTGCCTGTTCCACCTGATATAAGTCATCACGATTAGTGCTATCGCCTATTCCCAGATATGCTTCCGTACGGTTCTTCCATGTACCCAGCCTTCCCTGGCTTGACGAATTCATAAGGATAAGAATAAAAAATCCAAGCAATACCACGGCTATTCCCAGTAAAGCAAAAATGTATTTCATATTGATACGACCTATGAACAGCATGGTCATGCAGGTTACAAACAAGGCAGCTGCAGTAGAAAGGTTGGCCGGAAGTATCAGTCCGCAAACAATAAGTATAGGAACCATAATAGGAATAAATGCAGATTTGAAATCTTTTATCTGCTCCTGTTTTTTAGATAACAATCGTGCAACATATATGATGAGCGCCAGTTTGGCAAAGTCAGAGCTCTGGAATGTAAGGTTGATCACAGGCAATGTAAGCCAGCGGCTTGCTTCATGAACATTCGTACCGGTGAATAATGTAAACATCAGAAGGGGCACTGCAATAAACATGGCAAGTTGTGAAATACGGGAATAATAAGTGTATTTAACAAGATGTGCAATATACATCAGCCCTATGCCAAATATCAGGATAATGAATTGCTTGAAAAGGTAATATTCTGTATTTCCCTGCTGGTATCTGTAGGCAAGTGTTCCTGTGGAACTGTATACCGCAAGCAAAGAAAATACTGTGAGTATGATTACCACCAACCATATCACTTTATCGCCCCTGATATTGCTTAAAAATTTTATCATCTTACCGGTTAAAGGTCACGAACTGCATCTTTAAATTTTCTGCCCCGCTCCTCATAATTTTCAAAAAGGTCAAAACTTGCGCAGGCCGGCGACAGCAATACTGTATCCCCTGGTTTGCCAATATGATAGGCTGCCCTCACTGCATCCATTGCTGTCTGGGTTTCAATAATTGTATCCACATGCCCTTTGAAAGCTTTTACAATTTTTCGGTTGTCAAGGCCAAGGCAAATTATAGCTTTAACTTTTCCCTTTACCATTTCCTGGATTTCTGTATAATCATTGCCTTTGTCCTTGCCTCCTACAATCCATACTACAGGTTTCGTCATGCTTTCCAGAGCGAACCAAGCCGAGTTCACATTGGTGGCTTTTGAATCGTTGATAAATTCAATGCCATGGATGTTGGCCACAAACTCAAGCCTGTGTTCAACAGCCTGGAAATCGGAAAGGCTTTCTTTAATGACATCTTTCCTGATGTCAATGATGCGTGCTGCGATTCCTGCCGCCAGCGAATTGTAAAGGTTGTGCCTACCTTGCAGTGCTAATTCGTGAAAGAGCATTCTGAATTGGGTTTGGTTTATATTTATTTTTAATTCGTTTTCATCAATAAAGCCGCCTGTTTCCAGTTTGTGTTGTATGGAATACGGAATCATTTTCTGCCGGAATTTCCGTTTTTCAATTTCCTTTTTAACTACATGGTCATCATCGCAAAAAATAAAATAATCGCCTGCGTCCTGATTCCTTGCAATCCTGAATTTTGAATCTGCATATTTCTGAAAATCGTTATTGTACCTGTCCATGTGGTCGGGCGTGATGTTCAGCAGCAATGCAATATCCGCTCTGAAGTCGTACATGCAGTCAAGTTGAAAACTGCTGAGTTCAAGAACAAACCAATCATGATCGCTTTCGGCAAGCTGCCCTGCAAAACTCTTTCCCACATTGCCCGCCAGCGACACATCACATCCTGCTTTTTTCAGAATGTGATGGATCAGCGTGGACGTTGTTGTTTTCCCGTTGCTTCCCGTAACACATATTTTTTTTGAAGAAGTGAACCTTGAAGCAAATTCTATTTCCGATATAACAGGAATATTTTTTGCCTTTATTTTCTTCAGTTCTTCTGTATCATCAGGAATCCCTGGGCTTTTAATAACTTCATCACAAGCGAGCAAACGTTTCATTGTATGTTTTCCCTCTTCCCATTCAACACCAGCTTTTAAAAGAACACTTACATATTTTTCCTTAATTTTTCCCTTGTCGGAAACGAAAACTTCAAAACCTTTCTGCCCGGCCAGCAGTGCCGCTCCTATGCCGCTTTCACCTGCCCCGAGTATTATGATTTTTTTTCCGGAATTACCTGACATAACTCACTTATTCCTTTATACCTTCTATACCTTTATCTCATTTTTTCCCTTATCTTAATTTTAATGTAATCACTGTAACAATTGCCAGCATGATTCCGATGATCAGAAATCGCAATGTGATTTTGGCTTCATGAAAACCTTTCTTCTGGTAATGATGATGCAAGGGTGACATCAGGAAAATTCTCCGTCCCTCGCCAAATCTTCGTTTCGTGTATTTGAAATATATTACCTGGATGATGACTGATAAGCTCTGGATAAGAAAAATCCCGCACAGTATCGGTATCAGCAATTCTTTGCGGATAATGATTGCGAAAACAGCGATAATTCCACCAAGCGCAAGGCTTCCCGTATCACCCATGAATACCTGGGCAGGAAAAGAATTATACCAGAGGAAACCAATGCATGCGCCGACAAATGCTCCCACATATATCGTCAACTCGCCAAGATTGGGTATATACATAATGTTCAGGTAATTTGCAAAAATGATATTACCCGACACATATGCCAGTATACCCAGCGTGGTTCCAATGATTGCCGAAGTTCCCGAAGCCAGTCCGTCAAGTCCGTCAGTTAAGTTTGCCCCGTTAGAAACAGCAGCGATGATAAATATTACGATAGGAATAAAAACGAGGAAGGCATATTTCCTGTAATCTCCGCCAAGCCATGCAAGCAGATCGGCATAATCAAATTCATTATTCTTGAAAAAAGGTATAGTGGTTTTTGTTGATTTAATAGACTCTTTGGAAAACGATTGCTGAGCTTCACTGAAGTTATCCATTTTAAACATGGTCTGTGTGCTCACAAAATTTTCAGCTTTTTCGGCTTTTTCCTTAATCACAACATCCTTGCTGAAATATATTGTACATCCCACAATAAGCCCCAGACCTATCTGTCCGAGTATTTTAAATTTTCCGGCAAGCCCTTTTTTATTTTTCCTGAACACTTTTATATAATCGTCCAAAAAGCCGATAGTACCTAACCAAACCGTGGCGATAAGCATAAGGATTACATAAATATTATGCAGTTTTGCAAAAAGAAGTGTGGGGATGACTATTGATGCAAGAATAATAAGTCCGCCCATTGTCGGCGTACCTTTTTTCTGTACTTGTCCTTCAAGCCCGAGATCACGGATATCTTCGCCTACCTGTTTTTTGCGCAGATACCGGATCAGCCGTTTGCCTATGAGCAATGAAATCAGCAATGATACAATAATGGCCATCGATGCGCGGAAAGTGAAGTATTGAAACACTCCTGCTCCCGGCAAATCAAACTGCTTGTCCAGATAATTAAATAAATAGTACAGCATCTGATTTTATTTTAATTGTTCAAAAATTTCTTTTACAATCTGCATATCATCAAAAGGATATCTTATGCCTTTTATCTCCTGATATTTTTCATGTCCTTTGCCTGCCACCAGAATGATATCGCCCTGAGATGCCAGATGACATGCTGTGAGTATTGCTTCTTTCCTGTCAGTAATCGTCAGTACTTTTCTTCTGCTCACTATATCAACTCCAGCCATCATTTCCTCAATAATTTTTTCAGGCATTTCCGAACGCGGATTATCAGATGTAATCACTACTTTATTGCTGTGGTTGCATGCAATGCCCGCCATTACCGGCCGTTTTCCGCGGTCACGGTCGCCGCCGCATCCCACGACAGTAATTATATTTTTATCTTCTTCCATCACCGAAGCAATTGTTTTAAGCACATTTTCTAAAGCATCCGGTGTGTGTGCATAGTCAATAATTGCAGTGATATTATTTGAAGAAGCAAATGTTTCAAAACGTCCTTCCACTGCATGGAGCCTGCTTAAAATGGTAAGGACATCCTGTTTATCCTGGCCAAGAAGACATGCCGTTGCATAAATTCCCAACAGGTTATATGCATTGAAAGTTCCCACAAGCTTGAACCAAACTTCTTTTCCGTCAATGTTCATATGAAGGCCTGTAAATAGGTTTTCAAGAATGCGTGCCTTAAAATCGGCAGCGCTTTTCATCGCATAAGTGTGTTTTTTTGCATGGGTGTTCTGAAGCATTACCCTGCCGTTCTTGTCATCGTTATTGCTCAGTGCAAAAGCTTTGCTTCCCAGGAAATCAAAAAATGTTTTCTTGGCATTCAGGTATTCATGGAATGTTTTGTGGAAATCGAGATGGTCGTGCGTAATATTCGTAAACACTCCTCCGGCAAATTCAATCCCGCTAATGCGATGCTGCGCAACAGCATGCGAGCTGACCTCCATAAAACAATACGTGCAGCCTGCATCGTCCATTTGTTTCAGCACCGAATGAATCTGAATGGCATCGGGTGTGGTATGAGTTGCAGGAGATACCTTGTCATGAATTTTTATGCATACGGTTGAAAACAATCCGGTCCTGTATCCCAGCTCTGTAAATAATTTATACAATAAAGTAGCGGTGGTGGTTTTACCATTAGTACCTGTAATACCAATAATTTTAATCTTTCCCGATGGGTTTCCGAAGTAATGGGAGGCGATCCAACCCAGCGCATGGCTGCTATCAGTAACTTTTACATAAGATACATTATCTGAAATTACCAAGGGGAACTTTTCACAAACAATAGCTGATACACCCGATTTCACTGCCTGTTCAATATAATCATGCCCGTCTGCCTGAGTTCCTTTCATTGCAACAAACAGGAATCCCCGTTTAACTTTTCTTGAATCGAAAGCTATCCCTGAAATTTCAATATCCGTGCTTCCCAGTGTTTCCGTGATACCGGTTTTGTACAATATTTCTTTCAGCAATTTCATCAGAACCTAATTCGTAAGAGTATCATTGGTTTTTTTTATTGTTGAATCTTTTGACTTGTTCACAACCACAGAAGTTTTTTTCTTATCCGTGGAAATTTTACTTTTTGTTGCTTTGGTTTTATTCTTTGCCGTCTTTGTATCTCCTGCATCTTTTGTTACCTGTGCAGATGCAGAATCGGCAGGCACAAGGCTCAGCGTTAAAGCGGGTTCCGCGTTAACAGCAAGTTTTGTAAGTACGATATTTATCGTGCTGCCTTTTTTTGCTGTGGTTCCGGGCATTA
Organism: Bacteroidota bacterium; assembly: GCA_043801235.1. GTDB lineage: Bacteria > Bacteroidota > Bacteroidia > Bacteroidales > CG2-30-32-10 > DAOQAK01. Next base: position 10,604 of record JAZDMF010000274.1, read on the forward strand.
ATGACTGTGAAGCAACTTTCCCTTTTCCTGAAACATGTACCTTCAATCCTACACTTTCAAGTAAAAATACCGCATCGCGCAATCCCATTCCTGCTACATCGGGTACATAGCCATAACTGAATGCTTTCTCTTTTAAGGTTGCCGTCTGAGTATCGGATGTTACATAAACCCAGTCGGCATCGGGATTCTGTGTAAATTGTGCAAAATCGAGTTTTTCATAAATGACGAATAAATCTCTCTGGTTTCCTGCTCTTACAAAAGGAATTGACAGGTCATTGTAACTTGTATCTTTATAATGCGCCGGGATTTCGAGGCATGTCGCAAAAACCCTGTCGGCAATTTCCTTGAAAACAGGTGCTGCTACGGCCCCCCCGTAATATGCACCTTTGGATGGATTATTGATGACCACAATACAGGAATATTTCGGGTCATCTGCCGGAAAATATCCGACAAAAGATGCCTTATAATTCGTTTTATCATACCCTTCCTTCTTATTTGCAATTTGTGCTGTTCCTGTTTTTCCGGCAATCTTATAAACAGCTTTGCTAAGGCTTTTAGCAGTACCGCTGTCGACCACGCCCTCTAACAGTTCCTGAGCCAGTAAAGCTGTTTTCAGGGAACATATCGAATCTTTCAAAACAACGGTTTTTTTCGTTTCAATTACTCTTCCCATTTTCCTGATTTCCTTGACAAACAAAGGCTTTACAAGTTTCCCATCATTTGCAATGGCATTGTAAAAAGCAAGAATCTGCAAAGGAGTCAATGCAACTTCATAGCCTATCGACATCCAGGGTAATGTTGTTTTAGACCAGCTTTTGTTTTTCGGATTTTTTACAACAGGCAAAGCTTCCCCGCTAATTTCAATTCCAAGAGGAAGATTTACATACATGCTGTACAGCTTATTGGTAAACTGCTGCGGTTTGTCTTTATATGCATTGTATATAGCCTGCGATATTCCTACATTTGAAGATTGCTCAAAAGCTTTTCTCACAGTAACAGGACCATAATCCGAAATATGTGAATCCTTCATAGTCCGGTTGGCATATTGGAATTTACCAATGCTTACCAAATCATCAAGGCTGATTTGTCTGTCATCAATAGCTGCAACAACAGAAAACAGTTTAAAGGTCGAGCCCGGTTCTGAGCTTTCGCCAATTGCATAATTCTCTTCTTCGTCATATTCGCCGTTTGAACCTTTTTTCAAATTTGCAATGGCTTTTACTTGCCCTGTTTGTACTTCCATCAAAACCACGCAGCCATGATCGGCATCGTTTGCAATCAGGTTTTTCATAAGGGAATTTTCAGCTACGTCCTGCAGATCAATATCGATCGTTGTTATAACATCGCTTCCATTTTGCGGTTCAATCTCATCTTCATTTAATGGCATCCATACTCCTCCGGCTATTTTTTTCTTCAGCCTTATTCCACTTATACCTTCAAGCACATCAGAATATGCGCCTTCTATTCCAACCTTGTAACTTTTACTGCTGTCATTTTTTAATTTTACTTTTTTATCTTTTATTGTGTCATTTATGTAATACCCGATAGTTCTTTTCGCCAGGATTTGGTATGGTTTTACTCTTTTATCTTTCTGTTCAATGATGAGCCCGCCTCTGCTTCTGCCTAATTTGAAAATGGGAAAGTTTTTAATTTTCTTAAGTAGTTCATATGTAATCTGTGAACTTTCATCATTCATATATGATTTGTGAATGAGTACATATTCATTCGTATCTTTTCTGGCGGCAACAAGTAGTTTTCTGAATTGCAGTTTGGTTTTATCCTTAAAAGTTTGAGAAAGATAATATGCAAGCGAATCAATATTTTTATCGAATTCTTTATCCGAAATCACCTGTGAATCCCAGTAAATATCAAATATTGGAACCGATGTGGCAAGAAGGCTTCCGTCTTCAGCGCAGATATTTCCCCTGATGGCTTCCACTTTCATGGTATCGAGTGTTTGCTGCCTTGAGCGTTCGCGCCACTCATCGCCTTCAACAAACTGAATATGAGCTATCTGACCGATGATGAAAAAAGAAAAGACAAGAATGACCACATACACCAAATATACCCGCCACAGTATGTCTTTCTTTACTTCTTTCATTTGTTAATCGTTGTTTGCCGTTACCTTCGCGGCAGTATCGGGTTCAACAAAAATTTTACGCGGCGGAATAAGTGATTCTTTTATTCCGTAGGGTTCAATGCGTTTAATCACTTCCGACTGGCGGCTGTAATACATCAGCTTCGATTTTGATGTAATATTTTCCGACCGCAGTTCCTTGAGTTCCCTTTTAATTTTTTCTATTTCGATAATCTTTTTTTCTGCGTAGTATGTATTGGCTATGTAAAAAACTATTAACAATGCGGCATAAAAAACAAAAGGAATGCCTTTCAATACCGAGTCCCTGGCCAGTACGTTTCCGTCAAGCACACTCTGCACGCCTTTTAAAACAGGATTATTCCTTTGTTTCCTTTCGGGTTTTTCCTGCTTTATTTCAGGTTCAGCATTTTCCGGTTCCCTGTATGTATTGCTGCCCATCAGTTTTTTTCTGCTATCCTCATTTTAGCGCTTCGCGCCCTGTTGTTTCTTTCTATTTCAATTTCACCGGGAACAACAGGTTTACTGGTAATCACATTGAAAAGTTTATTTTTATTCCCGAAAAAATCTTTCACTTCAATCCCTTCGAAATTCCCTGCTTTCAAAAAATTTTTTACAAGCCTGTCCTCCAGGGAATGATACGAAATGATCACCCATCTTCCGCCTTTTACAAGCATTTCAGTACCATACAGCAAAAGTTCTTTCAGCGATTCCAGTTCCAGGTTTATTTCGATTCGTAATGCCTGCAGTGTTTTTGCGAAAAATTTATTTTCCTTTCCCTTTTCAGCAAATCGTCCGATAGCTTCTTTCAGGTCAATCATTGTTTTAATTCTCTTTCCTTCCCTGAACTGAACGATTGCACCGGCAATTTTTTTTGCTTCTTTCAGATCACCGTATTCAAAAAACAATCTGCTTAAATCTTCAGTGTTATATTCTGCCAGTATCTTCTGAGCATTCCTATTGCTGCCTGTATTCATCCTCAGGTCAATTTCCGCATTGCTGCGGAAGGTGAACCCCCTTTCCGGATGATCGATCTGGTGTGATGAAATGCCCAGATCTGCAATAATTCCATCGACCGAATGAATTTTGTGATACTTCAGGAAATTTTTCAGGTATCTGAAATTGGCATGGACAAGAGTTAGCCGTTTATCATCCAGCGCATTTCCCATTGCATCCGAATCCTGATCGAAAGCAAACAGTCTTCCGTTTCCTATGCCCTTCAATATTTCAGCTGAATGTCCGCCCCCTCCAAATGTTGCGTCTACGTATACTCCGCCGGGCTTTATCGCAAGCCCTTCAATGCTTTCACGCAATAATACCGTTTCATGGTAGGTCATTCTTGGTATCCTTGTTATCGTTTTTTCCCATTACTTCCTCAGCCAGACTTGAAAAATCTTCAGGTTCATTGGTCAGCAGATTTTGGTAAACACCTTTTGCCCAAATTTCAATGCGGTTTGAAAAAGCCGAAAGCACAACTTCTTTTTCAATTCCGGCATATAATGAAAGTTGTTTGGGAAGCAAAAGTCTGCTGGCGGAATCAAGAATTAATTCGGTAGCTCCGCGGTAAAAATATCTGACAAAATCACGGTTTTTCTTATTGTACAGGTTCAGCTGATTTACCTCATCGCTGATAACCTTCCATACATTCCCGGGATAAAGAACAAGGCATTTTTCAAAACCACGGTTTATCACAAACCTGTCCTGAACTTCTGGAGGAAGCTGCTTTTTCAGCCCTGCTGGAAGCATAAAGCGCCCTTTGGCATCAATACGGCATTCATATTCTCCAATCAGGTTAGTCATTTCACACTCGGTTTATTGAAGTGGCTAAATTATAAAAATTCCTACCACATTTTACCACATTTCGACACTTTGTTGATAACTTTTCACACCCTTCTCCTATGTTATTAACAAACAACTGTTTTTCTGATGCTTACAAAGACACTTCTGGCAGATTGTGAATAACCATTGTCGAAATCTATTGCCCGAAACATATTTCTTTCCAGATTTATAACGTGCGCGGGATAGATTAGTGAATTTAATAAGTTCCAAGTCCAAGCCCCTCCTGATAACTATCGTGACCAATTTCAAAGGAAAAAGAAAAAATGAAGTCCGACCTTTTCTCTTTGACCTTTAACTTTAACCCATAACTTATTATTTTTGAGCTTGAGACTTTGATCTTGGAGTTTGGGAATTGAGAAAATATAAGGTTTTATCACGTTTTATGTATAGCTAAGTCTTTTACTATCAATATTGATTAATTTTGCAGTCCAGTCATGCAGGAATGAGTAAAAGAAAACCATACGATAAATCACTGGTTCCAACCAATAAACAAATTGATATCGAGAATATTATCAGAAGTAAAAATCCAAGGCTTCTGAAGATAATTCCCCGTTTTATTATAAATTATCTGAAACGAAAAATTCATGAAGACGAGATAAATATTACATTGGAAAAGTACAAGGATGTAGAAGGTCTTGATTTTCTTGATGGGGTAGTTAAAGAATTCGGGGCAAAAATTAATGTTATTAACCCTCAAAATATTCCTAAAACCGGGCGGTATATAATTTCTTCCAATCATCCGCTTGGGGGTTTGGATGGAATAGCTCTCATGCATGTTGTCGGAAAAGTCAGGAAGGATATTGTTTTTCCGGTGAACGATCTGCTGCTGAATTTAAAAAACCTCCGATGTCTTTTTATTCCCATCAATAAGCATGGTAAAAATACTGAAAACATACAGCTGATTGAAGATACATTTTCATCCGATATTCTTGTGTTATATTTTCCGGCAGGACTTTGTTCACGAAAACAAAAAGGGATAATATGCGACCTGGAATGGAAAAACACTTTCATAAAAAAATCTGTTCAGTACCATCGTGATATTATTCCTGTATACATCGACGGGAGAAATTCAAAATTTTTCTATAACTTAGCGAACTTCAGAAAATGGTTGGGAGTTAAAGCCAATATAGAAATGCTTTATCTTGTAGACGAAATGTTTAAGCATTATGAAAAAGAAATAAATATAACTTTCGGAAAACCTATATCATATAAGGTGTTTGACAATAAATTAAAATCGAAGGAATGGGCAGAAGCAATAAAAAAACATGTATATGAGCTGGGAAAAAACAGCGATACCGAATTTATTTTTAATTATTAAATGATAATATGAATATCCATATATTATAGCAAATAGAAAATGTCAAATAGAAAATATTTTTCCTGTTTTTTCCCTCATGCATTAGCCATCGATTCCTCAATTTTAAATTTTCTTTTTGCTATTTTCAATAAACTTTGCTTAACATGAGTTATTAAAGAAAAAAAATATGTTTAAAGATATTATTCCGCCGGTAGATAAAAAGATTCTTGAAAAAGAATTATCAAAAGATAAATTTATCCGGACTACCAACAATAAAAGCAATGAAATTTATATTGTCAATAACAACGATTCGCCAAATATTATCAGGGAAATAGGGCGATTGCGCGAAATAACTTTCCGCAGGGCCGGCGGCGGAACAGGAAATGAAATTGATATTGATGAATTTGACACCTGCAATTCACCTTACAATCAGTTGATCGTATGGGATCCGAAAGATCGCGAGCTTGTTGGTGGTTACCGGTATATCCGCTGCGGTGATGCAGAAAAAAATTCAAAAGGCGAATACATGCTTGCCACTGCTCATCTTTTTAATTATTCCGACATTTTCGAAAAATATTACATGCCTTATACTATCGAACTGGGACGTTCATTTGTTCAGCCTCTGTACCAGCCGTTAAACGATCCGCGGAAAGGTTTGTATGCTCTGGATAATATATGGGATGGTTTGGGCGCTATTGTGATTGATAATCCTGACATCCGCTACTTCTTTGGCAAGGTTACTATGTATCTCAACTTCAACCAGGAAGCAAGGGATATGATTTTATATTTTCTACACAAATATTTTCCTGATCGCGAAAACCTTGTTGCACCAAGGTTTCCAAGAGGAATACAAACAGATACCCGCAAATTGAAGGCAATTTTCGACAGCAATTCCTATCAGGAAGATTATAAAATTTTAGTGCAGAAAGTAAGAAAACATAATGAAAACATTCCTCCTCTGGTAAATGCATACATGAATCTTTCCCCATCGATGATTACTTTCGGAACAGCTTTGAATGATACTTTCGGCGATGTTGAAGAAACAGGAATTCTGGTTACCATTTCCGACATCTATGATATAAAAAAAGAACGGCACCTGCATTCATACAAGAATAAAAATAAGTAGTGTAATATTAATTGTATACTAAAAACGGGATAAATTTGTACATTTTGTAATCAGTAATCGGATGCCGGTAATCGGTTGTATTTTACACCGATTACCAATGTTACTGATTACCATTTTACAAAGTATAAATTTAACCTGTTCATGGTATAGATTAGTCATATTAATTTCGAACATCCAACACCCAAATATTGAATGATGAAGTAAAACTTGGACATTGGAAATTCGATATTCCTGCCAGCCGGCAGGCTTGGCATTATTGCCTTCCCGACGCAGGCGGGGATATTTTAATACATCATTTTATTTTTAACTTAGCAGTAGATGATCATTTCCTCCGCACTATTCATTAAAAGCAGCAAGATTGTAAGCGAATGCCCAAAATCCGATTTGCCTGAATATGCTTTTATAGGCCGCTCGAATGTTGGAAAATCTTCATTAATCAACATGCTTTGCAGCAAGAAAGGGCTTGCAAAAACTTCGGGTACTCCAGGAAAAACACAGCTCATCAATCATTTTTTAATTAACGAAAACTGGTACATTGCCGACCTTCCTGGATACGGCTTTGCAAAAACATCCAAGGAAAACCGCGCCAGTTGGGAAAAAATGATTACGAATTTTCTTATCCGGAGAACCAACCTGCTGAATACTTTTCTGCTGATTGATTCGCGCATTGAACCACAAGCCATCGACCTTGAATTTATTAACCGGATGGGTACCGATCAACTTCCCTTTACATTAGTTTTCACAAAAACCGACAAACTGAAGAGAAATGAAATGATAAGGAATATTGAAGATTTTAAATCAGCTATGCTCGAAAACTGGGACGAATTGCCCACCATGTTCATAAGCAGCACCGAAACAAAAAAAGGAAAGGAAGAGATTTTAGGGTTTATTGAAGAGACGAATTCATTGTTCCGGAAAATCTAATTCCAGATTTTAATATTCAATATCAACAGTTGGAAAAATTTTCGTGATTTTTTCAAGATTTTCTTCATCAATAGGATTCCCTGTAATAATAATTACTTTGAGTTTTTTTAACCTCTTGAGCATTGCCGGAAGTTCAGTTATATTATTATTGCTCAGGTCGAGAATCTTCAGATTTTTACATCTGCTTAATGTGGCAGGAAGTTCCGTCAATTCATTATTTGCCACATACAATTCTTCCAGTTTCCTGAGATTGCCTGTTCTGGCAGGCAATTGTTTTAGTTTGTTTCCTTCAAGGTTCAGACGTTTTATTTTTGAACTTACAATTTTGTAAGGGATGGAATCAATATCATTATTTGAAAAATTCAATGTTTCCATTTTACGCAGTTCAAACAAAAACGAGGAAAATTCTTTAATCAAATTTTCACTCACATCCAACTCAACAAGGTTTTTCAGGCTTTTCAGCACATCGATCTTTTTCAGTTGGTTTTTATTCAGGTACAAATACTGCAGGCTCGTTTGTTTCTTTATAAAATTGGGGATTTTTTTAATATTATTTTCTGACAGGTCAAGGCTGTTCAACTCATCAATTTTCTTTATTGACACGGGTATTCTTGAAAGATTTTTACCGCTCAGATCAAGACTTATCTTATTGAATTTATCTTTTTTTGCAGAATCGATATCGGAATATTTAATTGTTATTGATGGCACTGTCCTGTAATCCTTTCTGCTTATATAATCGCAATATGATTCCACAATTTTTATTTTCGTATCACCAAGAAAACCTTTTTTATTTTCCTTTCTGAACTCAAGCGAATCAATATCTTCTTCAATGGTATGTATTGAACCGGATGTGTTGCGCGCCACATCAACGTATTGCTGATTCACAAAACCAAAAGCATCATAGCCACACATTAAAACATGGATGGGTTCAGTAATTTGGGGGAGCAGTGAAATATCGCGTATACATGAATTATCCGCAATGAGTATCACATCCTTGTGATCAGGATAATTCTTGCTTCCTTTAATGGTTGCCTCCAGATCGTTTTCTTCGGAATCGCCTCCGCTGCCTTTCATCATCACCAAATTGTAAAGGTCTATCACCTTCTCAAGATCGCTTGCATCGGCATAATAAATACCACCTGTTGTACCGATGCCGTTGTACCCTATCATATCACCATCATTAAATAACACAAAGTAGCGAATGGGTGAATATTGAAAATGCAGAACATGCCAGGCCAGTATCTGTGCACCGTAGCCATACATGCTGCCCGTCCAGTCAGCAACCACAAGGATACTATCCAGGTCTTTATAATTGCGGTCCATGATCCTAAAAACAGTAGAATCTCTGTTTCCAAATGTTGAAATGAACGTTTTGATTCTTTTACTGACTGAAAGAGAATCCCCCTTTTTCACTGAATCAACAGCGATTTGTGTTAAAACAAACCTCGCATAAATTTTTGATTTTTCTTTAAATGTCAATTTTGAAACCGAGTCTTTCAGTGTTGCAGGAATTTTATATTGCTTTTCAATGTAGCTGATGATTTCTTCATCACTGATGGTATCCACCGCAATACTGTCGGCAGTCTGAACCGATTCTTCGAAAGGTTCATATTGTATCACAACACCATGAAAAAGTTTCGCTGTGGATTCGTCATCTGGGCAATTTGTTTGGAGTACTATCTCCCAATCCTCAGCAGCATCATTCAATAGCGGGTCAAGTAAGAACAACTGTTTCAGCCTGCTGCACAAAAGTGGATAGATTTCAGAATAAATTCCGTTACGTAATGGATATTTACTGAACACGAGCGTAACTTTTTCAGGTATTACGTCAGCACTGATCGCATTCCAGTCATCAGGGTTTTGTATATCGGCTTTCCTGAAACCGTTCGATAAAATGACAGTATTTGTTTGAGATGTATCAGGAGTGTATTCGGAAATTTCAGTATAAGTAAAATGCGATTTTATTTCTTCGCCGAATTTATCAGGATAATCAAGTTGGCCGGGTTCAAATTCATTTTGGGAAATGACCGGACTTGCAATAAAAAAGAGAATGCATATAATAAGGTAGACGAATTTCATTTATATGATTTCTAATATTCCTAATATTAGAACGAGGTTACTATTCAAATATTACCAATAAAACTTCATCATAAAATTAAAAAGAGGAAAAATAAATATCAGGAGAAAACGTCATCAATAATTTCATCATCCACAAAATTAGGAACTGTAACTTTAAGTAAGGGTTCTTTTTCCATCGCACGTTTAATTGCTAAAACAGCGCATTCATTTCTTGCCCACGAACGGCGGGATATTCCGTTGTTCACATCCCAGAACAACATCATTTTCAATCTGCGTTTTGCATCGGATGATCCGTCAAGTACCATTCCAAAACCGCCATTAATTACTTCGCCCCAGCCCACTCCGCCGCCGTTATGTATGGAAACCCATGTGGCTCCGCGGAAGGAATCGCCTATAACATTTTGTATAGCCATATCAGCTGTATACTTTGAGCCATCATAAATGCTGGAGGTTTCACGATAAGGCGAATCGGTTCCCGAAACATCGTGATGATCGCGGCCAAGCACAACAGGTGCAGAAATGATTCCTTTTTTAATTGCTTTATTAAATGCTTCGGCAATCTGCATCCTGCCTTCTGCATCGGCATAAAGTATACGTGCCTGAGAGCCCACAACCAGTTTGTTTTTCTTTGCTTCTTTTATCCAGCGAATGTTATCATTCATCTGTTGCTGAATTTCAGGCGGTGCTGTCTTTGCAATTTTCTTTAATACTTTTAATGCAATTATATCGGTTACTTCCAGGTCTTCGGGTTTTGATGAAGTGCATACCCAGCGGAAAGGCCCGAAGCCATAATCGAAACACATAGGGCCCATAATGTCCTGCACATAGGAAGGATAGATGAAATCACCATTAGCTTTCAGTATATCTGCTCCTGCTCGGCTTGCTTCAAGTAAAAATGCATTGCCGTAATCAAAGAAATACATTCCTTTTGCAGCAATTTCATTTATGGCTGCAACTTGCCGCCTTAATGATTCTTTTA
>JAZDMF010000113.1:0-5674 GCA_043801235.1 Bacteroidota bacterium
CGGTTTTTAATATTTTCCCAAAACATGGCTTTTATTTTTTTCGCCAAGTTTGAAGTTTTTTAAATGTGTTTTTTTCATAATTCCCTAATATTATTAACTTTGAACTGTTAATATAATCGTGTGACTTACGCAGGAAGTCTAAAGTATAAAAGTAAGCATTTCTCCATATAAAGCCAAGTAAAACTTTTTGGCTGTCAATAATTTTTATATGTCATCACAGCATCTAAACATCGGGCCAATAGGTAAGCTGAAAACTTCGTCTGAAAAAGAATCAGCATTTATAGAAAGAAAAAGAATGAAAGAGTCAGATATAAATGAATAGCGCTTTGCTTTGCTATTTCTTCAACTTTCTCAGCAACTCAGTAGCATAAACAAAATTGTTTATTTCCTGGTTGTCGGTATGAAGAATTTCTTCGTTGGTGCCTTCCCACCATAACGGCCCTTTATAAATAAATGATATTTTTTCACCAATTTCAATAACTGAATTCATATCGTGGGTGTTGATCACTGTTGTTATTTCATATTCTTTAGTAATCTCGCTGATAAGGTTATCAATAAGTATAGATGTTTTCGGATCCAGTCCGGAATTGGGCTCATCGCAAAAAAGGTACCGCGGGTTCATGGATATGGCACGGGCAATGGCCACGCGCTTTTTCATGCCCCTGTTTGAATCCAAACAACCCACCAAGAATTGTCCACATTTTTTTTGCATCTATAAGATATTATATACTTTTGAATCTATATTAATTAATAAGATTCATGAAGAAGAAGATCGATCCGGTAAATAATTACCACGATACGCTCGATGCCATTGGATACATTCCCCGGAAACAGTCAACGCAGGAAACGTACGACAGGATAGGCTTTATGTCGGGGCTTGAAGTGCATCAGCAATTATTTACAAAGGAAAAATTGTTTTGCCGATGCCCTGCCGGCTGTTACCATGAGAATGAAATATTCGATGCGGAAGTGATACGCCATATGCGCCCTACGCTTAGCGAACTTGGAGAATACGACGGCACGGCGCTGATGGAATTCAAAACAAGGAAAGAAATAATTTACAGGATAAAGAATGAAACTACATGCACTTATGAAGTGGATGATACGCCCCCTTTTCCGTTGAACAGGGAGGCGCTGGATATTGCCATTAGGATTTCCCTGCTTTCTAAACTGAAAATCGTTGGAGAAGTTCATATAACAAGAAAGCAATACCTTGACGGCAGCATTCCTACGGGCTTCCAGCGAACAGCCATCATCGGTGTTGAAGGCGAAATTCCTCTGAAAAATACAAAAGTGCGGCTGATACAGTTAAGTCTTGAAGAAGATTCTTGCCGCGAGGTGAGCGATATTCAGCATACACGCATTTTTAAAACCGACCGGCTCGGCATGCCGCTGATAGAAACGGTGACTTATCCTGACATGAAGAATCCCGGAGAAGTTAAAGAAGCCTGCAACTACATCCGTTTCCTGAATCGCAGCACCAACCTGGTGCGCGTAGGCATCGGAGCAGGACGCGAAGATGTGAATGTAAGTTGTAAGGGAGGAACCCGTGTTGAAATAAAAGGCGTTGCGCATACCAAATGGATACCCGATCTTACGCATAACGAATGTTTCCGCCAATGGGCGCTGCTGAATGTCCGCAGGATTCTGAACGAAAGAATTACCGATACAAAAAACTGGAAAATATCATCAGTTGAACTGCCTTACACCGGTCATAAACTTACATCGTATGCTCCCATTAAAGAAGCAAAAACGAATAAATTTAAATTGATTGCAGTCAATCTGCCTGAGTTCGAAGGCATCCTTTCGCATTTCACTCAGCCCGGAAAAATATTTGCTGATGAAATATGCGAACGTCTGAAAGTTATTGCCTGCCTTGAAAAGCCGAATATGACACATTCCGAAGCAATGGAACCGGTTGTTCTGGAAAAGGATTTTGAAAAAACACAGAAGCTTCTTAAGGCTGCTGAGGGCGATGCTCAGATAATTTTCTGGGGACCCGAAGCTGATATTAAAACAGCTCTCGAAACCATTGAAGAACGATGCAAGATGGCTTTTGCAGGCATTCCGAATGAAACCCGAAAATCCTTCGAAGACGGCACAACTATTTTTGAACGAGTGCTTCCAGGCGCCGATCGCATGTATCCTGATACCGATTCAAAACCCATTCCTCTTGAAGATTCATACATCAACAAACTGCGCCAAGACCTGCCACAAGAGGTAATTGAACGTTACCATCAGTTAAAAAAATGGGATGTTCCGGAAGATACCTATGATTTAATTTTTAAACGCAACCATTTTCCTCTGATCCAAAAAATTGTAAACGAACTGAAGTTCGATGCAAAATTTATCGGAGCATTTTATGGACATACGCTGAAATTCATTGAAGGACATTATGAACCTGTTTCTCCTTTCAGCTATGAAAAAATTTACGATATGTTCAAATACATTCGTGAACAAAAACTCGATCAGCAGATAGCGAAAAAAATTCTTCCGATACTGTATGAACATCCGCAGATGGATTTTGATTCCATACTATTGAGCATTAATTTCAAGAAAGTCGATGCGAATGAAATTATCGCTCTTGTTCCGTTTCTGAAAGAGAAATTCAAAAAAATCCGCCGCAGAAAAGAAGAAAACGTTGAAGCCAACTGGATCATGGGCGAGTTGAGGAAGAAAGCGGTTGGGAATATTTCGCTGGTAGAGCTTTTTAAAGAAATAAAAAAATAATATTCAATTTAAGATTTACGATTTTAGATTTACGAATAACTCTTGCAATTAATAATTAAATCTAAAATCAATAAATCATAAATCTAAAATAAAAATTATGTCAGAAGATTTTTTCCAGGGATATAAAGGTGCTGCGCTTGAGTTGCTAAAAAAATTTAATGTGCGCGTGTGGGGACAGGCTGAAATAGATACAACGCGCGGAGCTTTTAAAGGCACCATACTGCCACGTTCGGAGAATGATGACGATAAGCATATAGTACTAAAAATTATTACGGGATACAATATCGGAATAGATACCGATACTGTTACCGGCATGATAGAGACCGGCTACAAAAAAGCAAATTACAAAATCCCTGAAAAGGAATTTCCTTATACACCAGGTCTGCCTAAAGTAAAACTTATCGGAACCGGCGGCACTATTGCATCGCGACTTGATTACCGCACCGGCGCTGTAATTCCCGCATTCAGCCCTGGCGAACTATATGGCGCTGTTCCCGAGTTGGCAGACATTTGCAACCTTACCACTGAAAAAGTTTTTGCAGTGTTCAGCGAAAACATGGGACCCGAACAATATAAAAAACTTGCTGTGTCTATTGGAAAAGAAATTGAAAATGGTATTGATGGAATAATTATCGGGCATGGAACCGACACCCTGCATTATACCGCAGCCGCCCTCACCTTTATGGTGCAGAATTCGCCCATACCCATCGTGCTGGTTGGATCGCAGCGTTCATCAGACCGTCCGTCTTCGGATGCAGCGCTAAATCTTATGCATGCCGCTACAGCCGCCGGTCATGGCGATATTGCCGAAGTTATGGTGTGTATGTTCGGTCCGACTTCCGATACTTATGGCTTTTTACACAGAGGAACAAGAGTCAGGAAAATGCATTCTTCCTACCGTTCAACATTCCGTACCATAGGCGATACTCCTCTTGCAACAGTTACACGACAAGGCGTTAAACCTATAAAACAAATTTTCAACCATCGCCGCAAGGACAGAAATGTAACTATCCTTCCTTATTTTGAAGAAAAAGTGGGAATGATTTATTATTATACCAACATGAATCCCGACATGATAGATTCGATGGTGGACAACGGTTACAAAGGAATCATTATAATTGGTACCGGCCTGGGACATGTGAACAAACCATTATATCCGGCTATTGAAAGAGCTACCAAGAAAGGCGTTGCCATATATATGACTGTTCAAACCTTATGGGGTTACGTTCACATGTTTGTATACGATACCGGCCGCGACCTTATGGCAAAAGGCGTTATCCCTGCCGAAAACATGATACCTGAAACTGCATATATTAAGTTAGGATGGGCGCTTGGCCAGACCAATGACATTGAAAAAGTGAAAGAAATCATGCTTAAGCCCATCAATGATGAAATCACTCCACGTGAACCTTATAATGGTTATTTAATTTACCAGGGCGGAGTGGAAGAGGTTGAGAATTTTATTAAGAAGTTTAGGAAGTAACTTTTTTTATTTTTACCTCATCCCTTTCTCCTTCCTACTAGTAAGGGAAGGGACGGGGGGTGGGGTATTAAAATATCAAAAAATAAAAAAAAGCGGACCTCTCGATCCGCCTCACCAAACAAAGTACAACGCTTATGCAGCAGCATTCACTGCAAATTCGCCGGCCACAACTTCCGATATCATACGTTTAACGCCTTGCTTATCGGTATATTCGCGGTTCACGAGCTTTCCCCTAAGCGTAACGCGGCTGCCTTTTTTCAGGAAGGCATGCGCCATTTCGGCTACCTTGTTCCACAGCACAATGTTATGCCATGTGGTATTGCTTACCCATTCGCCTGTTTTCTTTTTAAAGCTTTCGTGCGTGGCAAGCGTGATACGCATTACCTTGCTTCCGGTTTTTAATGTTACTACTTCAGGCTCCATGCCTACGTAACCGTTCAATTCTACTTTGTTCATTGTTTTTTCCATGATACAAAAATTTTAAGAGTTTTGATAAAAATTAATTTAATGGTGCAAAGTAACGGAGGTCGCAAACTATGACTCGGTTTTTACTTGCTTAGTTGCGTTTAAAATTCGTTTGTTGTCGTTTGATTTTACATAAAAGTTGTTTGTAATATTTTGATTTTAAATATATTTAAGTATTTTTGTTTATGATTGTAGTAATAATAATGTCGCAATATTTATTTTAATATTAGCGCATTCTTAAAAGACTGAATTGAATGAAAAAACTATTTTTTCTCCTGGTATTAACTTTAATATGTGGTAAATTCATACTAGCACAAGAAAATGCCATAATGCAATGGGTAAAACAAATAGGCGGTACTTATTCTGATGATCGCGGCTATTCTTTAACTCTTGACGCTTCAGGAAATGTTTATACTACAGGCTTTTTCGGAACGGCGGACTTTGACCCAGGTGCTGATACATTTAATTTAACTTCCGTTGGAGGCGATATTTTTATTTCAAAAATAGACTCATCGGGTAATTTTGTTTGGGCTGAGCAAATGGGCGGAAGTGATTTTGATTATGGTACATCCATAGCTGTTGATGCTTCCGGTAATGTTTATACTACAGGTCTTTTCCGTGGAGCCGCAGACTTCGATCCGGGCGCGGATACATTTAAATTAACCTCGGCAGGAGTGGAAGACATTTTCATTTCAAAATTAAATTCATCAGGTAATTTTATCTGGGCTAAACAAATAGATGGAACAAATTTAAATTATGGGCCTTGTATTGCCATTGACACTTTCGGAAATGTATATACTACCGGACCCTTTCATGATACTGCAGACTTTGATCCGGGGGCAGGTGTTTATAATTTAAGGCTGTTTTCTAATATAGGGTAGATAATAGAAAAAATGATACTTTTGTGGTATTCAATTACACTACCCGCATGAAAGTATCGCAACAAATAAAAGAACTATTCAATATGTTGAGTTCATCAGAACAACAAGGATTACT
>JAZDMF010000330.1:0-3549 GCA_043801235.1 Bacteroidota bacterium
ACCTTTAAATCTGCCTGATATTCATAATCGACTACAAACACCTTCACATCTGCCTGATAATCATAGTCGACACTATACACTTTCTGGGCCTGCAATGATTTTCCAATGAAGAAAAATGAAATGACTGCAAAAACTAAAAATAATTTTTTCATATCTGTATGTTTTAATGATTTTTCTGTCGGGATTTTAACAATAATCATGCCTTTATTTGTTTGTCATTCATTGTCATTTGCGATGCGTCATTCATGGTCATTAGTCATCGGTCATTAATGAAATAGCATAGTGAATCAGGAAAAAATCTGTATTCTGCATTCCGAATTACACATTTGACGTCTTGCTTATAGCTTGCCAACTTAGCCACTTGTCTACTTGTCAACCTGTAACTTGTAACTTAAAAATAACTTACTATCCCAAAATGTATCTTCGCCGAACGGAAATAAATGGAGTTATCGAACTGCTTTCCCAGTGCATAACTCAGCGAAAAAATACCCGCCTTGGTTTCAAAACAAATTCCTGCACCAAATCCATAGGGTGTGTCATGTACAAAACCTTCAACAGTTCTGCTTTCGTAATAAGCACCATTCCAGAATGCAAAAAGGTATGAGTTCTGTTCAAACAGAAAACGGTATTCAGCAGTAACAATATTGTAGAATGAAGCAGTAATCGATTCTTCATCAAAGCCGCGCATGGATTTCAAACCGCCTATACGGTATAATTCATTTGCAAACAGGTTGCTTCCCTCAATGGCTGCGCCTTCATTTGAAATTTTTATGGTGCTGCGTGAATACAAAGGAATGTATCCCGATATATATCCCGATACTTTGAACTGGGCTGAATTGAGATCAATGCTTTCGTATAATTCTTCGCTTAGTTCCGGAATTTTTTTAATGCGTTTGTTCCCTGCACTGCCACTGATTTTAACATCCACTCCTTTGCGGGGGCTGTATATATAGTCGAGCATCTGCATCTTGTATTCAAGTCCGTACATGTTGATATTCACATCAGCGTATTTAGGAAGTACTGTTGCATTTTCATATGAGGACGGACTAAGAAGCGATGAAGTTTGATTTTCAAAAAAAGCTTTCAGATAATCGGTACCGCTGAACATATAACGGACGCCGAGGTTTTTCAGAATATTTATGTAAAGAGTATCATTTTTATATAGTGTGAACTTAGCATCAACTCCGAAAGGAGTATTCAAAAGATAAGGATAGATTAAACTTATTTTCAGATCCTGTGTGTTCAGCTGAAGCTTACGCCAGTTCAGGTCAACCGATTCGCCACGGTAAAACGCATTCACAAGTTCCAGGTTAACTTCACCGGTAATCAGCAGCTTTCCTGTAGCCTGACTGTTGGGAAGCACACCGAGTACTCCGTCGAAATTACTTGTTTTTTTCTTGTCGGCATAAATTACAATCTTGGCTTTTGTATCGGTAAAAACTATATTGAAAGGTTTTATTTCCTTAACAAATAACAATTCTTTTATTTTTTTCGGAACCAGCACAACCTTCGACTCATTATACAAATCGCCGGGTTGAATATCAAGATATTTATAAAGATATTTTTTTACCACTTTCGCTTTTCCCCGCATCACCACGCTGTCAATCACAATGCGGTTATTTTTTTTCAGGTTCAGCGATGCCGAAATACTGCTATCAGAAAAAAACAAGGAATCAAGCCTTACAGAAGCAAACGGATAACCATTGTCTTCACATATGTCCAGTATATCATCGTTAAGTTGTGCAACCTTATCATAACTGAAAGGCTTTGAAAGAAAGTTTTTATGCTTATAACCCGCCTGCAGCAGCATATCAAAAGGCACATTGCCTGCGCCGAGTTCAAGCCATTTGTATTTTTTGCCTACGGAAATATCTGCTTTTACCGTATCTCCCTTCATTAAAACACTGTCCACAGAAGCTGTTACATAGCCCCTGCCCCATAATGCCGACAAGAGTTCATTTAATTCATTATGCAACTGAAGGGTATCGGAGTAGCTCTTTTGTACATTGTAATTTTCAAGTATTTTCCTGTCATCCTCAGCTGCATTTATTTCAAAATAAATTTTCTGTGCTGAAACATAATAAGGAACAGCAATCAAAATAATAAGTAACAATATCTTTATTTCATGTTTCAACTTAGATAGTTATCAACAGTTCAGTGCCCAGTTTATTTCTTCTTTACCCATTTCTTTCAGCAGTTCATTGGTCTTTGAAAAGTGTTTGCATCCCATAAATCCGCTGTAAGCTGAAAAAGGCGAAGGATGCGACGCTTTTAACACATAGTGCTTTGCCGTGTCGATTATTTTTATTTTGGCCTGTGCATAGGCTCCCCACAAAAGGAAAATTAACCTGTTTCTTTGTACTGATAGCTGCCTGATTACTGAATCGGTAAACACTTCCCAACCTTTGTTCTGGTGCGAACCGGCCTGGCCTGCGCGAACCGTCAATGTTGCATTTAAAAGAAGCACTCCCTGTTTTGCCCATGGTTCAAGGTTTCCGCTTAGTGGTACCGGAATCCCGAGATCGCTGTTCAGTTCTTTGAAAATATTTACAAGCGAAGGAGGCCTGGCTATCCCATCGGAAACCGAAAAACATAAGCCATTAGCCTGGCCTGAACCATGGTATGGGTCTTGTCCGAGAATAACAACCTTTACCTGATCAAAGGGTGTGTAATCAAATGCCGAGAAAATTTGTGAGCCGGGAGGGAAAATTGTATATTTCTTCTTTTCCTCGACAAGGAATGTTTTCAGTTCGATGAAGTACAAAGATTTGAATTCCTGTTCCAAGGCCATTCTCCAGCTTTCGTTTATTACCGGCCTAACCTCACTCATTTTATTCAACAATTATTGTTAATAAATCTTTTAAAAATTATTTTTTTTTATTTCCACAATATTATATCTTTGCCCACAGTTTAATATTGTATCAAACTCTTTGTAAAATTATGAAAAAACTTTTATTAATAACTGCAGCATTAATTTTAATAGGACTTGCACTATCATCATGTAAAACCCATGAAAGATGTCCTGCATATCCGATGAAAGCTAAAACTGAAAGACCTGCTTAAACGTATAATTTTTCTTTCAAATTCCATGAATACATAAGTTTTCATGGAATTTTTTATTTCCTTAAGCATTATTTCCCGAAATATTACGTTAAAATTTTGTACTTTTGCTTTAACTGATATCGTTTATGTTTCTTCGTTATATATTGCCGGTAATCTTTCTTTTTTCATCAAGTTTATTCGTGAAGGGACAATCCATTACTATAGGCGACACAGCTGTAAATGATGCAAAAATACTTTTACGCAAGGAGAAAAGCGGCTTTGTTATGCTTCATACTTCAGGGATAGGTCTTGGATACAGGTCAGGAAAACATATCACAGGATACAAGAAGAGAATGTTTGAAATTGAAATTACCGGAATGAAGCACCCGAAAGAAATAAAAAGCATTAACCCATACTTCGATAATGCAAAAAGTTATGTTTACGGCAAGGAGAATTATTTTTTTATTCTCAGAGGTGGCATGGGCAGGCAGAAAGTAATAAACAGCA
>JAZDMF010000343.1:0-6238 GCA_043801235.1 Bacteroidota bacterium
CTACCATTGACGTATTTTTCTAAATAACTAACATTGAACGAAATAAATAATGAATAATGAATAACGAATTTTGAATATCGAACTTGAATAAAACGTTATTTATATTGCTTTTTTTGTAAAAAATTATCCCTCAGTCTGACAGGTACTTTTTAATTACCAAGTTCTAATTGGTTCCTAACCAAACTGAAATATGTTCCTTTCTTTTTGCGTAATTCTTCATGCAATCCTATCTCAACAATTTCGCCGTTATCGAGCACAATAATCTGGTCGGCATCCTTCACTGTGCTGAGCCTGTGTGCAACGATAACCACTGTACGCCTTTTAAAGAATCCGCGGAGGTTGTCGTGAATAATTTTTTCGTTGTTTGTGTCGAGTGAATTGGTTGCTTCGTCGAGAAACAGGTACTGCGGATCCTTGTACACCGCACGGGCAATAAGAATTCGCTGCTTCTGCCCCTGGCTAATATGAACCCCTTCCTGTCCTATCTTTGTATTAAAACCCAGCGGCAGCGATTCGGTAAAGCAACGGATGTTTGCAATTTCGCAGGCAGATAAAAGTTTTTCACGGTCGATGCTGTCATCGTTCACAGCTATGTTGCGAGCAATGCTATCAGAAAAAATAAATCCATCCTGCATCACCACGCCCACATTATCCCGCCAGCGGCGGTTGTTGTAGTTTTCAAACTTGTTGCCACCGATGTATATTTCCCCTTTGGTTGGCGGATAAAATCCAAGCAATAATTTTATAAGTGTGGTTTTCCCGCTGCCGCTCATCCCTACAATAGCGGTTACTTTACTTTCGGGAATATCCATAGAAATATTTTTCAGAACAAAAGCCGAATGATGTCCTTCATACTGAAAGCTTACATCGGTTATGCTTATGCTTTTATCGGCAGGCAGTTCTGTTATTTTGCCTCTTTCGGTAATTTCTTCATCGGTTTTATTATGAATCTCGCTCAATCTTTCAAGACTGATTTTTGCGTCTTGTGCGGTATGGATAAAGTTTATCATCTGGTCAATAGGGCTGTTCATCTGCCCAATGATGTATTGTACTGCAAGCATCATTCCGAGTGTCATGCTTCCGTCGAGTACTGCTCTTGCTGCAAGAAAACAAATGATGATATTTTTTATTTCATTGATGAATACCGAACCTGCCAGCTGGTTTTGTGTGAGCTTCAGGCTTTTTATGTTCACAGAGAACAGCCGTGCCTGTATTTGTTCCCATTCCCAGCGCTTGCGCTTTTCGCAGTTGTTGAGTTTTATTTCCTGTATGCCAGTGATCATCTGGTACAGCTTGCCCTGGTTCTCGGCAAGATGGGTGAAGCGTTTGTAATCGAGGCTGCGCCTTCTGCGCATAAAGCGCCATATCCACAGAACATACAATGTGCTGCCTGCAAGGAACAGGAATAAAATGGGCAGGCTGTAAATGGCGAGCACCACACTTAACATCAGCAGGCTGAATGCCGAGAACAATACCGAAACTGATGAAGAAGTCAGGAATGTTTCAATGCGGTGATTGTCGTTTATACGCTGCAGAAGATCGCCGGTCATTTTTGTATCGAAAAAACCCACAGGCAGTTTCATCAGCTTTATAAGAAAATCGGAGATGAGGGAAATATTGATTCGCGCACCAATATGCAGTAGAATCCAGCTGCGGATGAATTCAACAAAAGCCCTGCTGAAGAAAAGCATGAGCTGTGCGGCAAGAACCAAATAAATAAAATTCATATTCCTGTTTCCTATGCCAATGTCGACCACCGCTTGTGTAAGGAAAGGGAATAGCAGCTGCAGCAGGCTGCCCAGCAAAAGGCCTATTACAAGCTGAGCTATATATTTGCGATAAGGTTTAAAATATTTTGAAAGAAAACTGAATGAGGTACGTGAAGGTTCGTCATCGTCCTTCGCATAAAATTCAGGCGAAGGTTCGAAAAGCATGGCAATGCCCTTTTCTTCTTTGTTTGTCGCAGTGCTGATCCATCCTTTCAGGAATTCGGTATTTGAATATTTAAGCAGGCCGTGGGCGGGGTCGGCAATGTAAACCTCGGCGCCATTTTTTTTACCGGGTTTAATTTTATAAACTACAACAAAATGTTTCTGCTTCCAGTGAACTATGCAGGGAAGCGTTGCTTCATGCATTAACTGGGCGAAAGTAAGCTTCACTCCCATAGTGCGGAAACCAATGCTTTCGGCTGTATCGCTTATGCCCATCATTGAAATTCCCTGGCGGCTTACATGACTTTTTTCACGAAGAAATTCAAGGGAATATTTTCTTCCGTAATGCTTTGCTATCATGCGCAGGCATGACGGACCGCAATCCTGTGAATCGAGTTGTTTGCAGAATGGAAAAGACTTGCTTGACATAGGGCAAGTTTATAAATCGGGTTAAATTATTTTCATGCAAATTTATGTCGTTTGCAAATGAAATTCCTTCAGGTATATAATTTTAAAATCGGAAGGAACCTGTGAAGTATTGCAACCGGCAGGTACTATTAGAATTTTTTCTATTTTAAAATGTTTTTCGGCTTTTATTATGCTTTCATATTTTTGCATTTCAGAAATATGATTTTCTGAGATGATTTTTTGCATACGCACCATAACAATAACTCTTGTAACCACACATCCGTTCACACGTTCAATAATAAAATCAGGACACGAAAGTTGCTCGTCCCTCATAAAATTCATATCCCACCCTTTCCGTTTCGGATAAAGTTCATGAAGGTAGCAGAAAGCGTAAGGCAGCATTTCTTCTTCACGGTAATACACGTATAATTCAGGCTGTGCTTCCATTTAGTTCAAATATTTCTGTATCAGGTAAAGTATTATTTCTTTATCCATTGTTTTATTCAAAAATTCATCACAGCCGCTTTCCATGCCTGATTTGCACAAATGGCTGTAAGGGGTGTGAATTACAACCGGAAGATCTTTTCTTATTTCTTTTATTTTCTGTGTTGCTTCAATGCCATCCATGACCGGCAAAGTGATATCCATTAACACCATGCTGACTTCGGGATTGGTTCTGCAAATTTCAACGGCTTCCCTGCCGTTCTGCGCCCACACAACCCCGTGATTGGCCCCGCTTATATATTTTCCAAGCAGGTAGCCCGAAAGAAAATTATCTTCTACTATCAGAATCACTTTTCTGTCTATTTTTTTCATCTGGCAGGTATTAATAATAACTCATTTTTATTTTAAATTCAAAAAGTTAAAGGAAGGTGCTGAAAAACACCTCCCTTGTTTACTAAAAAATTATTTTATCCTTTTGGAAGTGGAGGTGGCGGCGGTGGAGGTGGCGGCGGGTCTTCTCCTCCTCTTAAACGCAACAGTTCATAGTTGGTAAGCTTATCGCCGATAAGCCTGACGGGAGCATTTTCCCTTTTTTTGTTTTTGTTTTTTGTTTTCATAAAAATTGTGGTTTAAGTAAATTTAATTAAGCGTTTCTACCTATTTAGTTACCGTTTTTGCAAAAGGTTACCCTGTTTTTTGAAAAAAAAATCAAATTATTTTTTATCTTACTGATTACGTGATACATGGAAGATGGTTTTTTTTTTCGTATTTTTGATTATTAAATACATTTTGTTGCTGTTATCAGTTTTAAACCGGTTTAATAAAAATCGTCCTTCATTTGTGAATACATATTTTGTCTCAGTAATTGTTGTTATTCTCTGGCTTGGTTTTTTCCAGGGCTCGGGTATAATTAAGGTAAATAAAGCAGGCAGGGAAAACATTGCAATGGCTGAAAATAAGTATGCCGAAGCCTATAAACTTTTTGATAAAGGGAAAAATGCCGAAGCAGTAGGTTTATTTGAAGAAGCCTCTGCCCTGTACCTGATAACTGAAGACTGGAATTCCTGTTTGTTAAGCCTTATTAATGCGGGCAAATGTTACAGAAACATGCAACAGTACAATATAGCAGAAAAGGTCTTTATGAAGGCTGAAAATTTAGCCAGGGAAAAACTTGATTCGAACGACCTTATCTTTTCAACGCTTTATGGCGCTGAAGCATATATGTATACAGCTAAGGCAGAATACGACCGATCGATAGAACTTGCAAAAAAATCAATATCAATAAGGCAGAAAAAAAACAGGGTTAATGATACATTATTACTTTTTCCATATTATAGCCTGGGAATGAATTATTTTTATAAAGGTGATTATGTACTATCTGAAAAAAATTATCTAATGGCCTTAGGTTATATTATGCTATGTGAAAATAAATCAACAGTAGAACTTGCAAGTTGCTGGAATAGTTTGGGGCAAGTTTTATGGATGCAGGGTAATTTCGATAATGCCATGAAATGCTATGATAAGGCACAATCTATATATAATAAACTTCTGACAACTGATATTGAATTACCTGATTTTGCATATAATAATATTACTATTGCTTCCTTTTATACACAGTTGGGGCGTTATAAAGAATCTTTAGATTTTTTATTCAAAGCTGAAATCTATATAAAGAATAAATACTCTTCATTAAGTTCATTGCTTGGAATAATATATACCTACAATGCTTTAAATTATTTAAAGATTTACGATTATAAAAGAGCAATTACCGAAAGTAAAAAGGCTATATGCTTATTAGAAAAAGACAGTACAACAAACATAATGTATACGGGTTATAATTATTACTATCAGGGTTCGGGTTATTCCGGTTTAAATAAAGTAAATGAAGCTATCACCTGCTATTTAAAATGCATATCACTTAAACAAAAAAGCAATAAAGCTAATGATCCTAATTCTTTTTTACTTTTAGCAAGATGCTATGAAAAAACAAATCAAATTAAAAAATCAGATTCAACATATAAAGCAATAATTGACATTCTTGAAAAAAACAATGAACGACTTCCGATTTTAGCCAGCATTTTTCTTAACTATGGTAATTTCTGTTATAATAACAATATACATGAAAAAGCTTTTTATTGTTATTCGGAAGCTTTAGATATTTGTCTTGATAAATATGGTTACCACAGTACTAATACTGCAAATGTATATAATGAATTTGCCAAATTATTTGCAAAGCAGGAGAAATACGATAAAGCCTTACAATATTTCCAGCTGGCCCTTGCATCACAAATAAAAAGTGTTGACAGTAGCAATATTTACGCGAACCCTCCTGCAAAAGAAATTTCCGGTGAAATAAATTTGCTCATCACTCTTAAAGGCAAAGGCAAGGCCTTTTACAAAAAATACATTTCCGATTCTTCCAAAACGGAGTACCTCAGGGCTTCGCTTCAGTCGTATGAACCTGCCATAAACACCATAGACAAATTAAAAATACTGTACAGCAATTCGGAAAGTGCAGCTGCTTTGCTTGAAAATGAGAATGAAACATTCGATGAAGCCGTAGAAGTTGCATCGGAACTTTATCAGCTTTCCGATTCGGAAAGGTATTTCAATATTGCATTTATGTTTGCCGAAAAAAGCAAGTCATCATCGCTGTTAGCTGCAATAAGGAACAATGATGCCCTGATAGGCGGAAAAGTTCCTGTTGCTTTCCGGGAATTTGAGAAAAACATCCAGCAGCAAATTGAGCAGTATAAGAAACTGATTTATGAAGAGAGCAAGACGGCCGCGACCAGCAGCAAAAAAATTGTTTATCTGAATTCAAAATTAACAGAGCTGAATACAAATAACGACCTGATGGTTCAGTACCTTGAAAAAACTTATCCGGAGTATTATAATCTGAAATACAATACAGATGTAATCAGCGCCGACAGCATTGCAGCCAGGCTTCCGGACGGTGAAGCTTTCATTGAGTACACTGTAACAGGCAAAAACCTGATCTCTTTTTTCATAAACGGGAAAACGAGAAAAATAAATGTTTATCCCATCGACAGTACATTTACGGAAGCGGTTGAAAAATATACGGGCAGCATTAACAATTCCAGCGATAATGACAGTAATGCCTTTGAACAATTTGTAAAATCAGCATCTTTTCTTTATAAGTATCTGCTTAAACCCATTGATAATCTGTGTTCTGAAAAAAAACTGATCATCGTGCCCGATGAAATACTTTACAATGCGCCTTTTGAATCGTTGCTGTATGCCGATGTGAATAATGGCACTTATGGTTACAAAGAACTGCCCTACCTGATAAAAAGAAATGCAGTATCGTATGCCGCTTCGGGCACACTGCTTTTTGAAAAAAATAACATAAGCAAAAATGCGAAGAATACATTGCTGGCCTTTGTACCCACCTATGAAAATGTCAGTTCCGGTAACCTGAATGAGGGCAGTGA
>JAZDMF010000349.1:0-4277 GCA_043801235.1 Bacteroidota bacterium
GGCAGGAATATTGAATTTCCAATAACCAGGTATTACTTCATCATTCGATATTGGGAACGGAATATTGGAAATTAAAAGGCTACGTATTTACAATTTAAATAACGTATTATTTTTTAAATATTTTTCAACTTCCCTGATATCGGGTTTTACAGCAGCGGGAATATTAATGGCTCCCTGAACAGCTTTCAGATCTTTCAGTCCGCTACCGGTAAGCAATACCACATTCCTGCTTCCTTTTTCAAAACGGCCATCCCACAGATAGGCAAGAAAACCTGCAAATGCAGCTGCAGCAGCAGGTTCAGAAAAAATTCCTGTTCGCGATGAAAGCAACATGGATGCGGCAATGATTTCTTCATCGCTTACCTGTATTGTTTCTCCTGCATATTTTTTGATATAGCTTTTCGCCATCCTGAAATTCCTTGGAATATCAACAGAAATAGAATCGGCGAGTGTTTTGCTTGGAACAGAAATAAATTTATCCCTGTCAATATTTTCAATAATATTGCTGCTTCCGATTGCCTGTACAGCAACGATTGTGGGAATTTTGTCAATAATTCCAAGATTCAGCAAATCTTCAAAGCCTTTGTAGACGCCTGAAATAATAACTCCATCTCCAACGGGAACAAAAATTCTGTCGGGTATTTGCTGTGATAATTGTGAAAAAATTTCATATGAAACGGTTTTCTTCCCTTCAATTGTAAACGGATTATATGCAGTGTTACGATTGTACCATCCAAACTTTTTTGTTGCTTCAATGCTTAGATCGAAAGCTGTATCGTAATTTCCATCCACAGGGACAATGGTTGCCCCATACATTATAATTTGTGTAAGCTTGGCAACAGGGGCGGCAGCAGGGACAAAAATAACAGCTTTCTGTTTTTGCGAAGCGCATATTCCAGCAAGTGAAGAACCTGCATTTCCTGTAGAGGCTGTGGCGATAGTACTTAAATTATTTTCTTTGGCATAAGCTGAAACTATTGCTGATGCCCTGTCTTTAAAAGAAAATGTCGGGTTCTGAGAATCATCTTTCAGAAAAAGATAAACATCGCGTTGGTTCTCATCGAAGTTCTCAATTTTATACAGTGGTGTATTGCCGACTTTCAGATAAGGCAAGCTGGCGAGGGATTTTATCGGCAGAAGTTCAAGGAAGGAATTTTTTTCCAGAGGAGAAAATATATCTGAACTGTATTTCTTTTTGATGTCCCCGTAATCGTAAACTGTTTTCAGAACACCATAAGGCGGCTGATCCTTGGAATTTTTCTTTTCACAATCCGGACATAAATAAATAACTGCCGATGATGAAATTGTTATTCCACAATCGTTGCAGACAAAATGAAAAATTTCTGCCATGATTTAAAATTAAATGGAAAACAAAATTAATAAAAAAGTGGTTCAGTGGGCAAGTCCGTGCTTAACGTCGTGTCTGTGGCCTCTCATATAGCGACACGAACGGTGGCAGGAATACTCGGCGAGTAAGATTACCAAGAGGAGAAGGATAATTAATATTTTTACAATGCGTTTCATGATGTACCTAAAATAAAAACGACAAGTTTAATAAATTATTGCCTGAGTATTTTGGATACATAAGTGTTTTTCGCAAAATGCACAATTATAAAATATAATCCTTTAGGAACAGCAACAGATGAATTACTTAAACCATCCCATGTGAAACTATTTACCCCAACTTCGAACGTTCCCGAAAATAACGTTTTAATTAATTTTCCACTCTGGTCGGATATTTCAATATCGCCCTGTGAAGATTTTTGAATATTAAAATGAATACTGATATTATCGTTGAAAGGATTTGGAAAATTTGTCAAAGTAGCAAATGCTGCTGCATTTTCAGAAATTCCTGTGAAAGGAGGCAGAGTGTATTTATACATCGACCGGCCGTATGTTGCCGCAACCAATGTGCGTGATGGGTTGTGAAGACATAGGTCAAACACAGGAACAACAGGCATGTCATTTCCCATTGCTTCCCAGTTGTTTCCAAGGTTCATTGTTGCAAAAACACCAATGTCGGTTCCGATATAAAGGGTTGAATCAAGCAAAGGATCAACAATAATGTCATCAACAGGAGTGTCGGGAAGATTGCCTGAAATATCTGTCCATCCTTGTCCGTAGGTAGTAGTTCGGTAAATCTGTGAGGTATAATCAAAAAACCTGTAACTGCTGAAAGTGACATACGCAATGGCAGCATTGGAAGGATCAACAGCGACACGGGATACGCTGCGCAATGGCAATCCATTGTTAATATTTGTCCATGAAGTGCCTGCGTTCTGAGTCACCCAGACAGCACCATCATCGGTTCCTACATATATTACATTGCTGTTTGAAGGAGCCACAGCAATAGTTGAAATGGATGTATAGCCAAGATTGTTTGTGAGGTCACCACTTATTGGATACCAGTAAGAGGCATTGTCATCACTGCGATACAGCCGGTTTGCACCAAGGTATAAAGTTGAAGAATTATTCGGGTCGAGAACAACAGGTGTGCACCATCCCCTGCGGTCGTTTAAATCAATGCCATTGGTGGCATAATTAAAAGAAAAGCCTCCGTCAAAAGAAACGGCCAGTTCACCATATTGAGACTCGGCATAAATAATATTGTTGTCAGTCGGATCAACAATAACGTAAAATCCATCACCCCAGTAAATAAATTCCCAGTCGTCGGTATTGCCTGTCAATGTCCTCATAGAACCATTATCCTGGGTTCCCCCGTACAATCTTTCCGGATTCTGATAATCAATTTCATTAGCATAGAATTGAGTAATAGGAAGGTTTGGCAGGAAATTCCAGTTTGAACCTGCATCATGGGAAATATAAATTCCTCCGTCGTTTCCGTTGATGAGATGATCTGTATTCAGGGGATTTATACACAAAGCATGATGATCTACATGCGTGCTGTATGTGATATCATTCCATGTAGCACCGCCGTCAGTTGTTTGCCACATATCAAGGCCTAGAATATAAACGACGTCAGGATTGATAGGATCAACCCGGATATTACCGAAATACCAACCGTAACCGTTATTGATATCACCTGTGGAGCCATCATCAACTCTTGTCCAGTTCAGGCCTGAATTAACAGATTTATAGACACCATCGAAGTTACCGGCAGTTGTAGTGCTATAGATGGCATAAACAATATTTGAATTTGTTACTGATACATCAATACCAATGCGGCATGTATTTGTATTGCTTACAGGAAGACCATTGGTAAGTTTCACCCAGGTATTGCCACTGTCAGATGATTTGTAAATTCCTGAACCGGTTCCGCAGCGTTTATTTCCGAAAGGATACTTGATACGTGACCACATGGCTGCGTATACAATATTAGAAGAATCCGGATTGATTGCTATATCAATGCAACCCGTGGTATCGTTGACAATGAGAACGTTTTCCCATGTATCACCACCGTCAGTTGAGCGATACACACCTCTTTCAGCATTCGTACCATAAAGCTGTCCCATTGCTGCAACAAAAATATTATCGGGATCATTCGGGTCAACAATAATACGACCGATGTTATGCGAATAAGGCAATCCTTTATATGACCATGTGGCGCCGCCATTAGTAGATTTATATATTCCGTTTCCGGGGAAAGCCCCATTATTACTGGATGCATTGGCTTCGCCGGTTCCTGCATAAATAATATTTTTATCGGAAGGATCAATCGCAATATCACCGATAGAAATATTCGGCTGATCATCGAAAACAGATGTCCAGTTTTGTCCTCCGTCTGAAGATTTGAAAATGCCACCCGATGCCATACCTGCATAGATGGTGGATGTATCGGAAGCATGCATTTCAATGTCGGTAACACGTCCACCGATATTTACAGGTCCTGCAAAAACCCAGGAACCGCTGAATGATTTACTGTCGGCGGATCGTAAAGCAAGCGCTTTTTTTGTTGAAGCGAAATATGAGTTATAATCAATATACCCGTATGGAAATGCACGTTTGAGAAAAAGCAATTCATCAGGAGAGAGAGAAGTTTGTTTTTGTGGTACAGATGAAGATGAAATAATTTGAAAGATTGAAAGTACAATCACAGCAAATATTACTAAGAATAAATTTATTTTTTTCATATGAATGAATTAACAGCATATAAAGGTAAAAAAATTTTTTAAAAAGAAAAATTAATAAAAAAATAAGGGTAAATATTATTTTGATGTGTTAATTAGAGATTCCTCATTCCGTACCGATAACTATCGGTACTGCATTCGGAATGACAATTTCATTCTTTTTTTTGTGGGGAGAGGAAAGGTGGGGGC
>JAZDMF010000398.1:0-15188 GCA_043801235.1 Bacteroidota bacterium
CTAGTCCGCGGTAGCTGTTATTGCTTTTGCCAGCAGATATTCCTTTTGAAATAATTGTACTCTTCGTATTTTTTCCGAGGTGGATCATCTTTGTGCCGGTATCGGCTTGTTGATAATTGTTGGTGACAGCAACTGAATAAAACTCTCCAATAGAAAAATCACCTTTTAATATACAGCTTGGATATTTCCATGTTATAGCTGAACCAGTTTCTACCTGTGTCCACGAAATTTTTGAATAGTTGCCTTTACACAGCCCGCGCTTGGTAACGAAATTATAAATGCCGCCTTCACCATTTTTATTTCCGGGGTACCAGTTCTGAACAGTTGAGTATTTCACTTCAGCATTTTCGTGAGCAATAATTTCAACAATGGCAGCATGCAGTTGGTTTTCGTCGCGCCGGGGAGCAGTGCAACCTTCCATGTAACTGACATAACTATCATCATCAGCAATGATGAGCGTGCGTTCGAACTGCCCGGTATTTGCTGCATTGATGCGGAAATAAGTTGACAATTCAATAGGGCAACGGACTCCTTTTGGAATATAGCAAAACGAACCATCGCTGAAAACAGCAGAATTTAATGCTGCAAAAAAGTTGTCGGTGTAAGGAACTACGCTTCCCATATATTTTTTTACAAGTTCAGGATGTTCTTTTACGGCTTCGCTGAATGAGCAAAAAATAATTCCTTTTTCGGCGAGGGTATGTTTAAATGTGGTAGTTACAGAAATGCTGTCCATCACTGCATCAACAGCAACGCCGGTAAGCATTTTCTGTTCGTCAAGCGGAATGCCCAGTTTTTCAAAGGTTTTTATAAGTTCAGGATCTACTTCATCCAGATTTTTCTTATTCTGCTTTTGCTTGGGAGCGGCATAATAAATTATGTCGTTATAATTAATTGGCGGGTGATGCAAATGTGCCCAGTTCGGTTCTTTCAAAGTTAGCCAGTGCCTGTATGCTTTCAACCTGAATTCAAGCATCCATTCCGGTTCATTTTTTTTGGCTGAAATAAAGCGGACAATGTCTTCATTCAGTCCGATAGCTGCGGTTTCCGTTTCAATATCAGTGGTGAAGCCCCATTTGTATTCGCTTTGGGTTACTTCGTTTAGTATGTTGTCTTCCATTTTAAATTTACAAATTTATTTTATTTCTCTGTGTTCTCTGTGTGTACTCCGTGTTCCTCTGTGGTTAAAATCTTGTACAATTTTTTAACACAGAGGGCACAGAGGTTGATTCACAGAGGTGCACAGAGCGTCTTTTTATTTCACTGCAAAATTAATATTAATTTAGATTAAATCAAAATTGCGTAATAAATTTTTTGTTAATTAAATGTAACGGATATGAGTACTTTATCAAATAATTAAACGTAAGAAAATAAATGAATTAACCCAAAGATTCTTGTCTCCCAACCCATTCTTTTCCATTTTTCTGCATTTACATAAATATCTAATAAATAGAGATATCTTAAAAATATCAGTAAATACCACTATTATTATACGATTCTTTCCGAAATAAAAATAAGGGTTTCTACGTATTGACAGAGTGGGCTGAAATGACTATTTTTAATGCAGAAAGATTTAAAAATAAAGGGAAATAGAAATTCTGGGTTTTGTCGTACGATATTTAAGTTTTGTCATTATAATTAAATAGTGTACAAACTATTACCTGAAAAGAATTAATTAACAATAATATTGAAATATGAATAATTTCTACTTCATATTACATAATATGGGACAAAAAGTGCTTTTTGCTGTTATCTTTTTTGGGGGGGTATCGGTTCAGTTGAGTTTCGGACAAAATAATGTGGTTAAAGATACACTTAATCCTATTTCTCCTATAATTAAAACTCAAACTAATGATAGATTGGATAATTCTGTAAATGTAAAAATAGAGAAGCTGGAAAAAGTTGAGACACAACAATGCATCCAAAAACTTGATAATATTGAATCTGTAAAATCAGAAACTAAGGAATCTGCATTAAAAAAAATAAATGATAACGAAATAAATGAATCACTACTAAATAATGGTAGTCTAACTAACGGCAATTCTCTTCCGGACACCTCACATAATACTCAGCATTTGAATCTCCAAAAGACAAATGACCAGGATAATCCTGAAATTAAAAAACGAAGAACTGAACTGAAAAAGTCCCTCCAGGAACACGGTTTGAAATCTGTTCCCGCCAATGATGATATTTGTGATGCAACTACATTATCGCTTGATGGAACATGCCTTACAGGCCAGACAAATGTTGAAGCCACCTCGGATTATTACGGAGGGTGCACACAACCGGGGAATCCATCGGTATGGTACACTTTTACTGTTACCGCTCCAAATGATTACCTGACCATCGAAATTAAAAACGGGAATCCCCCGAATAGAGAAGTGCAGGCATTCCTGATGGATGGTACCTGTGCAAATCCAAGCGGTATTTCCGTACAATGTGAACTTACGCCAATTGTTTTTGAATTTTATCACATGACACCCGGAACCTATTTCCTTATGGTTTCAACACAACCGGGAGTCGGAAATGAATTGATAAGTTTTGATATTTGCGCTACGCAGGGTATTGCTCCACCCCTTGCTCAAGGACCCGAACAGGACTGCGATGGAGCTTTGCCGGTATGTAACCAGATTTATGTTCAGGATCTTTCTTATACCGACTATTGGGATACCGATGAAATACCTGATGCCACTACTTGCTTATATACCGGAGAGAATAATTCAGTATGGTATATTTTCACTGTTCAGGCTAACGGAGATTTTTCCTTTACATTAAATACCACTAAGGATTATGACTTTGCATTATATAATTTAACACTAATTGGCGGATGCGATGCCATACCAACATCCACTCCTGTACTATGTAATTATTCCGATGACTATGGACTTACAGGAGCAACATTACCGGTAAATGCTACCATACCGAGAGGTATCGGATGGAACGGACCGGCTACTATGCCGGGAATCCCTGTTACTGCAGGTACTACTTACGTTCTTATCGTTGATAACTGGACTGGCGATGCTGCAGGCTATACACTTGATTTCGGAACTTCTCCTGTTGTTGATGTTACAAAACCTTATATGGTTTCTGCCTCAGCATCATGTACCGATAATACTATAATGATTACGATGAACGAAGAAGTAAAATGCCTTACCGTGAGTGAGAATGATTTTATTTTAACCAATACCACCACCGGACAAAATTTTACAGGCGCTATTACATCTATAGTGGGTTATGATTGTTTTTCAGGCGGATTTGCCACCCAGATTCAAATAACCCACAACGGAACTCTGACATCAGGAGTATATGAAATAGAAATAAACACAAACCCCGTACTGGCAGATAAATGCGATAATATCATCAATGCAGGTAGCACCATTAATTTTAATTATCTCGCAAATATTACTCTGACTCCGAATGTAACCCTGCTTTGCGATCCTTGGACTGTTAATTTTATTGCAACCGGAGCTCCTAAAAACCAGGCGAATATTTATAATCTGAATCCCGGAAATTTGTTCTCCAATTCAGATGCCAGCGGTAATGGAGCGTTTAATGGAGTAAATGTAAGTACTACTACCATGTTTACACTTTCGGTTACTTATGGAGGTTGTACCAAAACAAGTAGTGCTACAATAACGGTTCAGGATAATGTAATCGTTTCAATAAGTCCTGTTAATCCGCAGGTGTGTGCCGGTACTGCTGACTTAACTGCCACCGCTACAATAAACGGTGTTCCATGTACAAGCTGCAATTATTCATGGAATGGCGGCGCTTATACGGAAAATGGTGTTGCAAGTTCTATCTGGGCAAACAGACCTGTTGGAACTTACACCGTTACTGTATCCACTGCAGCCGGTTGCGCTGGCGATAATACCGCCTCATCTACTGTTAGTTTAGCTTCTGCCGGTGGAGGTAGTAGCTGCAACATATATTATGTAAATTCTGTTTCAGGTGCAGGCGACTGCTTAACAAAAGGAACTCCCGGGGGGTTAATTACCGCCCTTGGTTTGGCCAATTGTAATAATGCTATTATTAAAATGCAGATAGGTATATATAATCTTTCCGACAGAGTAAATGTGAATAGTTATGTTACAATTGAGGGAGGATTTACCTCAAACTTTACTATAAAAACAAGCAATATGAGCGGGAATGCAAATTCTACAACCATCAGAAGGGACAGAACCGCAGATAGTGACGATGCCACAGCGTGTACCGCTTTTAAAGTTCAACCTTCAGCAACTGCATTCCACTTTCAGGATTTACGTATTGAATTGCCCGGTTCGCCGAATGTGACTGCTCATACCGCCGGTTCAGGTTTATCTAATTATGCTATTAAAATGGGTACGGGTTGTACAAGTTATGATATAGTAAGATGTTATATTGATGCCGGAAAAGGGTCAGACCCGTAATGCTAATTGTTATTTATTATTCAGTCAGAAATAAATTTAAATGGAGCTTTAAATTTAGTAAAGAAGAGAAATATACATGTTGAAATATTGCTTACATATTGAAAAATTAATTTACAGGATTGGCTTTATGAAAAAGTTCATGCTTTTAATGATGACTTTTTTTGTAATAGCCACGGGGGCTAAGGCGCAACTAAACGGCAATTATAATATACCCGGAGCTTATGCCACACTAACCGCTGCCTTTACAGCAATTACCGGCAGCGGGGTTTCCGGTAATGTGAACCTGATTCTTCAGGCAACATACACCAGCGCAGGTGAAACATTTCCTCTTGTGCCTTCTACTAATACTGGCGCTTTTACAGTTACCATTTATCCGGCAGCTACCGGCTTATCTATTACTTCGGCAAATGCTACAGGAACTTTAAATCTGCAGGCATGTAAAAATTATGTTTTTGATGGACGGGTGAACGCTACGGGCGCTGCGAGGGATTTGATTATAGCAAATACAACTATAACAGGTTACGCAATTAAGTTTATTGACGATGCCAGCAGCAACACCATTAAATATTGTAATGTGAAAGGAGTGGCTACTGCTGCTGCCAGCACGAATGGAGTAATTTGGTTTAGTACAACCACCGGAGTTACAGGCAACGATAACAACACTATTGATAATTGCGATATTAACGCTTCGGGGGTTTGTCAGGTTGGCATAAGTTCTACGGGTACTGCCTCACCCAAGGAAAATAGCGGGAATATTATTCAAAATTGCTCTATCCGCGATTTTTATAGCGCTACACTCGCAAATAAATGGGGGATTTTATTAAATGCAGGTAACACTTCATGGACTATACAAGGAAACTCAATATTTCAAACTGCTGCCAGAGATTATGGCATGAATGGGATATGGATTATCAGCGGAAATGGATATGAAATAAACAACAACTTCATAGGCGGTAATGCTGCCAATTGTGCCGGTACCTGGACAATGACCGGAGCATTTCCAAACACTGTTCTCGGTATTCTGGTAGCTGTAGGAAATACAAGTGTTACAAATATTCAAGGGAATACTATTAAGAATTTTGCAATAACCACAACGCCGGCAGCTTCTACTGGAACTTTTACAGGCATTGAAGTTGATGCCGGAAGCGTTAATGTTGGAACTACTGCTGATAATATAATAGGATCCAATACTGTCACCGGAGCCATAACGATTAATTATAATGCTTCTGCCAACTTACGCTTTATTAACGGAATAAATTTATTTAACACCAGCGCTGCTGATGTGGTGAACGTGGGTTCAGCCAGCAATGGCAACATCATAGGAGGTATTACATTAACGGGCACATCAACCAACTACGTGCTTTTAGCCGGAATACGCTATGGGTATACTGCAGCAGGTACAAATATTGTTATAACAAATAATAAAATAGGCGATGGGGTTGCCAACAGTATGCAAAATGCTGCAGGTCTGATAACGGGGGCTTTTGGCATTATTAACCAATCAGCAGGAACCGGAATAGTAACCATCTCAAATAATATCATCAGGAATTTTACAAATTCAAGTACAAATTTAAATTCTTTTATAAATGGAATTTCTGTTGCTTATAATACTACAACCGTTAGTAATAACATCATTTCAAATTTTTCTGCAGTTACTTTAAACGTACAAATAAACAACACAGCAAGTATAATTGGTATCGTTAATACTAATTCAACCATAGCAGGGCAAACTATTACTCAAAACACTATTCATTCCTTATCTTCTACCGGTGCGGCAGCAGTTGCGGTTTATGGTGTTTTAGCTTATTTTCCTACCACCGGAACGAATACCATCAGTAATAATTTTATTCACAGTTTTACTACTTCAACTGCCAATTCATGGCCCGAAGGAATCGGCTTATTTGCGGGTGTTGGAGTAATCAATAATAATATGATACGCCTGGGTATTAATGCCGCCGGCGCTTCAGTAAATACAAATGCCAATTTTAGAGGTATTGATTTAGTAACCGCCTCCGCAGTACAAGTTTATTTTAATACTGTTTATATTGGTGGCGATGCCGGTGCCGGAACCTATAATACTTATGGCTTTATAAGAAGAACTACAGCAGTAAATATTTCTAATAATAATATTTTTTATAATGCCCGAACCGGCGCTGGCGCTAAACATTATGCTATTGCAATAAATTTAATAACCACCTTTACAAGCAATTATAATGATTTGTTTAGTTCTAATGCTGCCAACTTAGGAAGTTATAATGCAGGTACAACAGCACAAACTTTTGCAAATTGGAAAGCTGGAATTATTGCACCCAAAGATGCCAATTCAATAAATGTAGATCCCCTTCTTATTCTTCCTGCAGGTACTTCAGCCACAGTGGATTTGCATTGCCAGGATGCTTCACCTGCTAATAATCTTGCCACTCCTATAGCCGGTATTACTGTTGACATTGATGCAGACGGACGCAATGCAACCACGCCCGATATTGGCGCTGATGAAATTTGCAGCGGCGCTCCCTCTGGCACAGCATCTTATGCCATCTATGCAGCCGATGGTTCGGCAATTGTTACTGATTGCGAGCTTTATGCAACTGCAACTACAGCCGGTTGTGTAGTTCCATTCGCATGTAAAGTTTGTACTCCAGCGGATGATAGTTATAGCAATGTTGGCATAAGCGGATATACTGCTATTTATGCGGGTGATGCCACTAATAATTATACGAATTGTACAGGTGTCAATATGAATATGACTACTGCCGCCGGTTCACCTGATTGGACAGGTTCAGATGCTCCTTTAACAGGAACAGGGTCTCCTGAAACAGTTGCTTATACAACAACGGGCAGAAAAAATGTCGTATTAGCACCAAACGGAAGCGGTACTGCTACGCTTTTAACTCAGGGCTTTAATTCAACTTCAATACCTGCCGGATGGGCTTCAGTTATTGTGACCAATCCTGCCGTTCCTAACCCTATTTTAACTTATGTTGCAAGTAGCACATTTCCAACGATATCCACCCCTGCAGAAGGAGCTGATTATGTACACTTTAATTCCTACACCTGCCAAGCAGGTGACCAAATTCGTCTCTATCAAACAACTTCAAATTTTTCTACTGTCGGATATACGGGCATTACGGTGAACTTCTACTGGCATCAGGACAATATATATACTAATGCAGATGAAGTTACTGTGCAATGGTCAGCCAACGGAACAACATGGAATAATTCCGAATCTTACATGAGATATAATTCCGGCGAAACGGGACAAGGTTCATGGCACACGATAAACTCCTTATTGCCTGCGGGTGCCGGGGGGCAAGCCACTTTATATATTGCATTTTTATTTACTTCGGGATATGGAAATAATTGCGATCTGGACGGTGTTACAGTTACCGGAACTAAAGCTTTTTATACCTACACCGGTTTTAATAATATGATGATGGCAGCGCCTTCAGCCGGAACCGTTCTGGGCGTCAGCGGTATTTGTCCGGCTACATCAAACTATTCCAGCAGTGTTGCAGGAACGCCTGGCTTTACCTATTCATGGTCATACATAACTACGGGAGGTTCTGCTGTGATTGCCACTCCCACTGCAAGCAGTACAGATATTACTTTTACAAATAATACAGGAAGTGATCAGACCTTTACAATTCAATTGATCGTTACTTCGGAATGTTGTGGTCCCCTGACTATGGTTACAAAACCTGTTATCATTTATCCTACACCCGCAGTTCCGACTCCCATTGGTTCTGCAACTCCTTCAATGTGCATTGGAGGAAGCCAGACACTCGCTGTAAATGTTACATCAGGCTATGGTTACGAATGGTATAATGCACCAACCGGCGGTACTTTGCTTGGCACAGGATCAAGCTATATTGTTTCTCCTGTGTTAGCCGGAGCAAATAATTATTATGTACAGGCTGTAACAAGTTATGGCTGCGTAAGCCCAAGCCGTTTGCAATTTACAGTTACCGGTACCGATACACCGCCCATTGCTCAGGATAACTCAGCTTGTGCACCTGGTATTATTACGGTCAGTATCGGTTCGCCTGTATCCGGTGCCACCTATAACTGGTATAGCGCCTCATCAGGAGGAACTTTATTACAGTCCAGTACAAGTACCACGTATGATGTAAGTGTAACATCAGGCTCTGTTACAGTTTGGGCATCTGTTATCGAACCCGGCTGTAATGAGAGTTCCAGGGATGCTGCAACTGCAACTGTTGCAGGTTCCAGCGGTGATGGTAGCACTGTATGGACCGGTGCAACAAGCACAAACTGGTTTCTCTGTGGTAACTGGAACGATGGAATACCCAGCCCTACAACGGATGCTCTGATTCCGAGCGGCCCCGCAAACCAACCCGTGATTAATTTCTCCCAGGGAGGTGTTGCCCAAGTTAAAAATATCACTATTCAGAATGGCGCCGGTTTAACTTTCGGTGAATCCCAATCCATGCTCGAAGTCTATGCTGATTATACACAGGATGGCGCTTTAACCATGAACAGCATGGGGTCTATTAAATTTTTTGGTAGTGTCCCGCAATCATTTGCAAAATCAGTAACAGCTACAGGTAATTTGTTTACAGTAAAAATTAATAACTCATCCTCATCAGTGCCTCAACTTACAGTTACTGATCAGAATATGACATTCCGGACAGACGGGGAGCTTATTCTTAACAGCGGTGTGATTTCAACTTCCGGAAGCAGTGAAGTAATCATGCAAAACACCGCCACTTCATCTATTTCTGGTCAATCAACAGGCAGCTATATTTCAGGCAAACTTACAAGATATGTTGGCGCTTCCGGTTCTTATGATTTTCCTGTAGGCAATACAAATGCTTATGAATTGGCCAATATAAATGTTACAAGTACAACAGGGCTATCATATTTAACTACTAATTTTTCAAACCCGTCACCAGGTACAGGGCTCTCTTTATACGAAAGCGGTTTTGATTATGATGCTGTTTTAAACAATGGCGGTACAGCCCCTGCCACAGGTAATGCTAATGGTGGTGTCTGGACCATCACCCCCGATGCAGGCACTGCTGACTATGATATTACTTTATCTGGCAGAAATTATGATAATGCCGGTACCAGGCATACAGTATTGAAAAGAACCACTTCTGGTCCGGGAGCATGGACTTTGGCCGGAACTTATATTTCAAGTTCTAACACTTCAAATGTTGTTACTTGCGAGCGTAGCGGTTTATCAGATTTTTCTCAATTTGGCATTGGGAGATCGAGCACCGTGTTACCCATAGAGCTCCACAGTTTTAATGCAACCTGCGTTAACGAAATAGTAACATTAAAATGGATTACTATTAGCGAAACCAACAACGATTATTTTACTGTGGAACGCAGCAGCAATTCGGCTGAATGGGATCCGCTGTTAAAAGTAAATGGCGCCGGTAACAGCAATACCTTGTTATATTATACTGCAGAGGATAATGAACCCCTTGATGGCATTTCATATTATCGCCTGAAACAGACTGATTTCGATGGAGCTTTCTCATATTCCGATGCAGTGGTTACAAGTTGTGGAGATGAAAATTTATTTGATATTATATCGGTTGTTCATGGTGAAGGCAGCGAACTGCTTATTACTTTCACTTCTGTTGGAGATGAAAACTGCACTGTGGTTTTATTTGACAATTCGGGCAGGCAGGTTATGGCTGAAGAAGTGCTGACACAAGAAGGGCTTAACCAGGTTAAAATCAGCACGGCAGGCCTGAGCGAAGGTATTTACCTGCTGAGTTTGCATAATTCGCGGAATTTTATTACGCAGAAAATACTTTTAAAATAAAATTTTGGAAACCCGTAATTTACGGGTTTCTTTTTGGCAATTTAACTTAAATTCAGGATTAATATTTTTAATATTTCACATTTTACGAAACGGAATATATTTTATAGTGAAATTCAAAAGCAATATGATTATCTTTGTTTGCTATTTGAAATCAAGAACAATAGGGTTTAATGTAGCATCTATAAAAGAATTTTGTAATATTAAAATATGGAAACAGTAGTTATAAATACAGAAGCGCTGCGCATGACTGAAGAAGATTTTTTTAAATTCTGCATTCAGAACCGTGATTTGCAAATTGAACGCGACAGCAATCAAAACATTTTTATTATGAGCCCAACAGGAGGAATAACAGGAAAATACAATTCATTTTTTACTGCAAAAGTGTGGTTGTGGAATGAAAAGAAAAAATCAGGCTATGTTTTTGATTCCAGCACAGGGTTCACTTTACCGAATAAAGCCGTTCGTTCGCCTGATGTGGCATGGATTGAAAAAACCCGATGGGAAAATCTTCCTTTAGATGACAAAAAGCGTTTTGCGCACCTCTGCCCTGATTTTGTTATTGAACTTTTATCGGAAAGCGATTCGCTGCAAACTGCAAAAAACAAAATGCAGGAATGGATTGATAACGGATGCCAATTAGGATGGCTCATTGATTTGGAACAACAGAAAATTTTTATCTACCAACACAACAAAGAAATAACAACACTTGATGGATTTGACAGAACTGTTTCAGGTGGCAATGTGTTATCAGGTTTTGAATTGAATATGGAAGAATTGAAAACCAGTTAAAGAACAAAACAACAAAGTATACCCGTTCTTATCAGGTTTGCAAAAGCAAAAATGATTAGAACGTTTATGCCGACCTGTCCCGACTTATCGGTGATAGGAACAAAAAAAATATTTTTTTCAACCGAACGAAGTGAGCTCATGAACACCTTTGAAATAAAATAAGGTTGTAAATAAACCTGTTCCGTATCGGTATATATGCTACACCAAACAGTCATTATTTGTCATTCATAGTCATTAATTTATGAACCATAAATGATATAAAGGAACCTCTGAAAACTCACTTTTATTGGCAGATGCAGGATGCAGGATACAAGATAAAGCCCGATATTGCAGGCATCCTGTATCATGTATCTGTTCTATCTGAATCTTGGTTTTTTTAGAGATGCCCATAATGACTTAATGACAATTAATGACCATTTAAAGTATAACTGAATTTTTACTTTTTTTCTTCTCACTTCCCTAAGTGAATCCCCTAGAAAAATTACGTGGTTTCACGTATAGATTTTGCCAAAACCATTTACTATTTTGCATTAGTTTTAATCCTCTGTGCGTACAGAAATGCTGGATTTGAATTTATCGGACTTAATTATTTGTTTGCCACAGAGTTTTAAGGGTTGGTTTGTATTTTACTAAATCGAATTAATATAGTTAAAACTGTTAGATATGAAAAATTCATACAGTATTTTCCGGAAAATAAGAAAAACCGTGCTTTTGCTGAGCATGGCCGGTTTGATTTTATATTGTGGTAAACCACAGGCGCAAAATGTTGGGATTACCGATGCGGGTAGTATTACTCCGAATTATATTCTTCAATTGCATAAAGCCACTAACGGTATTATGTTCCAGTTAACAAATAGTAATACTTCAACAGGCTTAGGCGATGGTTTTATAATTGATATTGATGCCGCCCTGAAAGTAATGTTCAAAAACCAGGAAGCCGGAACTATGGCATTTTTTACAAATGGAACAGAAAGAGTTACTATTTTAAGCGGAGGGAATGTGGGAGTTGGTGATGCTTCACCATCTGCATTATTTACAGTTGGGAATACCGATTTATTTCAGATATTATCTACTGGTGAAGCCAGAGGAATAGCCGGAACAGCGGCTGTTCCTTCCTTTTCTTTTACAGGAAATACTTCTACCGGAATGTATTGCAGTGCAGCAAGCGAAATTAGCTTTTCTACTGCAGGAACTCAAAGAATGGCAGTATTAGCCGGTGGCGGATTACAAGTTAATTCTGTTTCCGGTTCGGCAACAGTGAATCCTTCTAACAATTCTTTAATTACTGCAGATAATTCAGGAATAATTGGAAAATATATGGCATCCCTGCCACCTTCAGGAACTTTAGAACTTTGGTATCGTCCTGTAGGCATGCCGTATATTCAACCCTTATCGAATTCAAATATCCGTGTTTATGATATTTTACCTATTCAACCTTATGGAATTTATTACGATGGTAATGATAATGCTGTTGGTGGATATTTCAGGACAACATCAGCTGTTGCAGGAACCACGGCTGTGCAGGGATTTTCAGATGTTTCCGGGCAACAGCAGTATGGATATTTGGGATATAATGGCTCAATAACTATGGGTGGTTCTACTATAAACGGAGCATCGGTATATGGTTGGACAAATGATCCCAATTCTACCGGAGTATATGGAAGAACAACAGGCACTGCTACTGTTGCAGCTGTTTTGGGTTATTCAGATAAATGGATACCTGGATATTTTTATGGTGATCAAAATGCCGACCCCACTTATCCGAGGCCGGCTTTATATGGGCAAATGAATTGTTCAATTGATGCTTATGGAAGTCAGATTGGTGTTCAGGCTTGGTCAGAAAAAACAGCCGGTACAAACAATTACGGATATACTATTGGTCTTTCAGCAACAGCAAAATCAGTATATCAGGATGCCCGGGCTGTGTCAGCTGGGTTATATGGCACAAATACTTATGCTTTGTTAGGTGCTTCCGATATTATAAATAAAAGAACATATGGAATATATGCAAGCGGTGATACGAGGATACCCTTCTTTTTTGATGATTTTGAAACAGATAAGGGTTGGACCTATGTGCCTGGATCTGGAACAGCTAACAGGGGAGCCATCACGGCTGACTGTGCTGCTAATGCCTGTATAACTGTTAACTATGCTTGGTCGGGTTCAAATGTTGCAAATTTAAAATGTTGCGGCATTAGTCAAATAGCATATATGTATAAAGCATTTACTTTTCCTGCTGCAGGAAGTGTTTCTTTCAATTTTTTTGGAGGTTCGGAAGCAACATTTGATAAATTTTGTTATAAAATTGATGCGGTTCCAACTGTGGCAGCTCCAGGTACTACAATTGTGACAGGTTGTTATGGAACAGGATGGTACACTATTACCATCTCAGGAATTACTATCGGAGCTCATACTATTTACTTGTCTTTTGGTACAGATGGAAGTACAAACTCCAATGGTAGCAAATGGTGTATTGATGATTTTTCAGCTAACATTACATCCACTGGTTATGCTGCTTATTTTGCAGGTAATGGCTGTTATACCGGTACATGGGGAGTGTGTTCTGATATTCGTTATAAAAAGGATTTAACAGATTTTGATAGCCCGTTAAAAAATCTTTTAAACTTAAAAGGTACTTATTTTTACTGGGACAGAGATGCATATCCTGATTTGAATTTTGCTGAAGGAAGACAAATAGGCCTGATTGC
Source organism: Bacteroidota bacterium (assembly GCA_043801235.1). Taxonomy (GTDB): domain Bacteria; phylum Bacteroidota; class Bacteroidia; order Bacteroidales; family CG2-30-32-10; genus DAOQAK01. The sequence continues at coordinate 13,704 of JAZDMF010000398.1, forward strand.
ACAAAATGTTGAAAAATATTTTCCTGAAGTTGTTAATTCAGATGAAAATGGTTATAAGAACGTGGATTATTCAAAATTATCCCCTGTAATTATTGAAGCAATGAGAGAGCAACAAAATGAAATAGATTCATTATTGGCATTAACCAAAAAATTAATTGAAGAAATTAATAAAATTGAAACAATGTTAGGAATGAAAAATAATCTTAATGTTTCGGATTTTATTTTTAATAATGAAACGGTTATTTCAAACGATGTTAATGAATCAAATACAAACATAGAAACCAATCTACTAAAAGTAACAATTACACCAGTTTCATTTGAAAATAAACCCATGATTTATTGGGATAATTCTCCAACTATGCAAAAAAAATAAATTTTTGAGAAAACTATTCTCCATATTATTGTTTTTATTAACTGTTAGTTTTAGCTCTTTTAGCCAGGGCCTCTTCAACAATGGCGCTTTGATAGTTATACAGAGTGACGCATTGGTAAAAATGGATGACAACCGGACATAACAATGCGGGGATAATGAATAGAAAATAATTAAGGAAACAAGAAACATGGGTACTACAACAAAGCGATTCTTAGTAAAAGAAAGCAGAAACTCCGGAAAAAAAATTGAAGTTGATTTTTTGATTGACTCAGGAGCAGTTTATAGTTTAGTTCCCAAAGAACTGCTCAATTCAATAGGGCTTGAACCATACAGAACCGTTGATTTTGCGTTAGCCGATGGAACTAAAATTACACGACAGGTTGGTGATGCTTATTTTGAATATGAAGGTGAAGTAGCCCCTGCACCGGTTATTTTTGGAGAGGAAGGCGATGAGCCGCTGCTGGGAGTTACAACACTTAAAAGTCTGGGATTGGTATTGAATCCTTATAAAAGAGAGTTATACCCCATGCGGATGCTGATGATGTAAAATAGATATTAAAATGGGACTGACAAAAGTTACAGCGCAAATAACAAATCTTGAAGGTAAAATGCCCGGCTATGAAGCATTATTTCTGGTTGATACAGGCGCTATTCATTGCATGGCACCCGGTAATGAATTAATAAAGGCAGGAGTAAAGGCAATAGGGAAAAAAGTATATGAATTGGCGAACGGCGAACCTTATGAGGTAGAATACGGTTTTGCAATAATTTCATTTATGGGAGATATTTCTGTTGTACATATTATTTTCGGACCAGAAAATGTTGAGCCTATTTTAGGAGTTGTGGCACTGGAAAACGTGGGGATAGGTGTTGACCCTGTTTCTATGACTTTGAAAAGATTGCCCGCTATTTCGTTGAAAAAATTTGGTGGAAAAAGAATAAAATGTTAAGAAGAATAAATATAATATTATTGCTTTTGTTTGTTTGTATTGTTGCAAATGCCCAGGGCCTCTTCAACAATGGCGCTTTGATAGTTATTCAAACAGGAGCATTGGTTAAGGTGGATGGGGATATAAATGGAAATTATTTGAATACCACCAACACCACCGATG
>JAZDMF010000043.1:0-17239 GCA_043801235.1 Bacteroidota bacterium
AGAACACTTGGGCTGCAGGGAATGATTAACGATGTTATGGAGAAATCCGATTTTCCTGTTGGGAAAGATGTTAAGATTGACATTAAAGAAATTGAAAAGAAAAATTTTGTTGCCATTGCTCAGTTAATATCATCTGTCGAAAATTTTCCGGAACAGATTGAAGGCATCATTAAAAAAGTCAATGAAAAAGCATCCAAAAGTAAAGTTCCTGTGCTTGGAATCACCGGTACAGGAGGCTCCGGCAAATCATCACTCGAAGATGAATTCATACGAAGATTTTTAATTGATTTTCCTGATAAAAAAATCGGTGTGGTTTGTGTTGATCCTTCAAAACGCAAGACCGGCGGAGCTTTGCTTGGTGACCGCATAAGGATGAATGCAATTAACAATCCTAATGTTTATGTGCGTTCAATGGCTACACGGCAATCGAATCTTGCTTTATCAAAATATGTAAAGGAGACGATCAATATTCTGAAAGAAGCGGATTTTGACCTAATCATTCTCGAAACATCGGGCATCGGGCAGTCCGACACTGAGATTGTCGATCACAGCAGCCTTACCTTATATGTAATGACTCCCGATTTTGGTGCCCCGTCGCAACTCGAGAAGATAGACATGCTCGATTTTGCCGACATCATTGCATTAAACAAGTTTGACAAGCGTGGAGGCATGGATGCATTGCGTGATGTTAAAAAACAGTACCAGCGCAATCATCAGTTTTTTGATAAAAATCTCGAGTCCATGCCTGTTTTCGGTACTATTGCATCTCAGTTTAACGATCCCGGAGTGAACCAGTTATACAGGGCTGTGGTCGACAAGATCAATGAAAAAATGAATACAAAATGGAATTCATCAATGAAGCTTACCGGTGAAATTCCTGAAAAGATATTCATTATTCCTCCACAACGAACACGCTACCTTTCGGAAATTGCCGACACTGTCAGGGAATACAACAAATGGGCCGATGAACAAGCAGAAGTCGCACAAAAAATGTACAGCCTGAAACTCTCCATTGATGAGTTAAAAAAGAATAATAATAAAGAAGAAGCTCTGTTACTTGAAAATCTTTATAAAGAAATAGAAAAGAACCTCGACGGACAATGCAGGAAAATTATTGATACATGGGAAAAGAAAGTTGATTTATACAAGCAGGAGTACTATATTTTTAAAGTAAGGGACAAGGAAATAAAAATTAAAACACATACTGAAACTCTTTCCCATCTTCAGATTCCGAAAATTGCCACGCCTAAATTTAAAGCATGGGGCGACTTGCTGAAATGGAATTTAAAAGAAAATGTTCCGGGCGAATTCCCGTATACGGCAGGAGTGTTCCCTTTCAAACGTGAAGGCGAGGATCCCACGCGCATGTTTGCCGGTGAAGGCGGTCCTGAAAGAACGAACAAGCGTTTTCATTATCTTTCAAAAGAGCTTCCTGCCAAAAGACTTTCTACTGCTTTTGATTCAGTTACACTTTATGGCAATGATCCGGGAACGCGTCCTGACATTTATGGAAAGATAGGAAACTCAGGCGTCTCCATTAGTTGTCTTGATGATGCAAAAAAATTGTATTCAGGCTTCAACCTGTCAGACCCGATGACTTCCGTATCGATGACTATTAATGGTCCTGCGCCTATACTCGTCGGTTATTTCATAAATGCGGCCATTGATCAGCAGTGCGAACTATATATTAAAAAGAACGCCCTGGAAAAAGAGGTGGAGAAAAAGATTGAAGAAATATACAGGAAAAAAGGAACTGTGCGTCCTCTGTATCAGGGCTGTTTGCCCGATGGCAACAACGGGCTTGGGCTGATGCTGCTTGGAGTTACCGGCGATCAGATTCTGCCGAAAGAGGTCTATGAGAAAATTAAAACAGAAACTATTTCTATTGTACGCGGCACAGTGCAAGCCGATATACTCAAGGAAGACCAGGGTCAGAACACATGCATTTTTTCAACCGATTTCTCTTTGAAAATGATGGGTGATGTACAGGAATATTTCATTAATAATAATGTACGTAATTTTTATTCAGTCTCCATTTCCGGATATCATATTGCCGAAGCAGGAGCTAATCCTATATCACAGCTTGCATTTACTTTATCAAACGGATTTACTTATGTGGAATATTATTTGTCGAGGGGCATGGACATTGATAAGTTTGCCCCAAATCTTTCATTCTTCTTTTCGAATGGAATTGATATTGAATTTTCTGTAATAGGCCGTGTTGCCCGCGCCATATGGGCGAAAGCAATGAAAAATAAATACAAGGGGAATTCACGCTCACAGCAATTAAAATATCATATTCAAACATCCGGACGTTCGCTGCATGCACAGGAAATAGGATTCAACGACATACGCACTACTTTGCAGGCGCTGTATGGCATTTATGATAACTGCAATTCGCTTCATACGAATGCTTATGATGAAGCCATCACCACTCCTACTGAAGAAAGCGTACGCCGTGCAATGGCAATTCAGATGATCATTAATCATGAATATGGTTTGGCGAAAAATCAAAACCCAATGCAGGGCTCATTCATTATTGAAGAACTCACTGAACTGGTAGAAGAAGCAATCATGTCCGAATTCGACCGCATCAGCGAACGCGGCGGTGTACTGGGTGCAATGGAAACCTGTTATCAGCGCAGCAAGATACAGGAAGAATCATTGTATTACGAAACACTTAAGCATACAGGCGAACTGCCCATCATGGGAGTGAACACATTCCTTTCATCAGAAGGATCCCCTACAATTATTCCGGGAGAAGTAATACGTGCTACCGAGGAAGAAAAGCAATACCAGATAGATATGCTTATGCAATTGCATAAAACATATGCAGATAAAACTCCCGCATTGCTTGAGGATTTACAGCATGCAGCTGTAAAAAATCTAAACCTCTTCGATAAACTTATGGAAGTGACAAAGTATTGCTCCATTGGTCAGATAACCGATGCATTGTATAATGTAGGAGGTCAGTACAGGAGAAATATGTAATTTTAGCAACAAATTAAAAGCATCAAAAACCAATTACCTGCCAATAAAGAAAACTTGAATTTTACATGAGTAAAATAAATACCGGAAATAAAAATGGATTTTTTCCCTTTTTAAAGTTCAGTTATATATTGACCGTTTTATTTCTGGTGATTTTTCCGGTGTTTTCATATGCTGGTAATGGTGTTCCGCCCAGTATTGGCAACATACGTATAGAATTTATTTTATTCGCCCTTACATTAATTGGTGTAGCCCTATTTCACGACCAGACCTTTGGGGTGGCAATTATTGGATTATCAGTTATCTTGTTATTTAAATTTATTTTCGATCCGGAATTTAATTTTTTAGAACACTTTTTAGGTGATACTCCTTTGTATGATCAGTTGGCTAATAAAAATTTAAGAGAAGGTGAATGGTCAATTTTAATAAATTTATTGGGATTGCTTCTTGGCTTTGCATTACTTTCCAAACAGTTTGAAGAATCGGGCGTTCCTGATTATCTGCCTAAATTTTTGCCAGCAAACTGGAAAGGACCATTTGTTCTTCTGATTTTTATTTTCATATTATCTTCTTTCCTTGACAATATTGCTGCAGCGCTTATTGGCGGCACGATTGCAATTGTTGTCTTCAATCATAAAGTTCATCTGGGTTATATTGTAGCCATAGTGGCAGCAAGTAACGCCGGCGGATCGGGCAGCGTTCTTGGCGATACCACAACCACAATGATGTGGATTGACGGAGTAAGCCCATTGAATGTTTTGCATGCATACATCGCTGCTGGTACAGCCCTATTTATCTTTAGTTGGTTTGCTTCGCATCAACAGGATAAATACCATCGTATAAGAAAAAATCCGAAAAAAGGAACAAAAATGCGTTTGAATAAACTATTGCTTGTGCTGCTGATTCTGGTGGGCGCAATCATATCAAACTTTTTATATGACATGCCTGCATTGGGAGTATGGATAGCTATTCTGATCGGAACAACATTTACTACAACTCCTTGGAAAGAAGTTCCGGCAGCAATAAAGGGAACGGTATTTTTATTGTGTCTCGTAACTTGCGCATCACTGATGCCAGTTAACGATCTTCCGCCTGCATCCTGGATGACTGCATTTATTTTAGGATTTGTTTCTGCTGTTTTTGATAATATTCCTTTAACAAAATTATGCCTCGAACAGGGATGCTACGACTGGGGCATGCTCGCATATGCAGTAGGCTTCGGTGGTTCCATGATATGGTTCGGATCTTCGGCAGGTGTAGCAATATGTAATAAATTCCCTGAAGCAAGAAATGTTGGGCTTTGGATAAGAAAAGGATGGCATGTTACATTTGCCTATATCGCCGGATTTTTTGTATTATACTTTTTGTGGGGCTGGGAACCGGCAGATAATAAAAAAGTAAAAATTAAAGATTGTCCCTGCATTGATTGCCCTGATAAACCTACAGTTGACAAAGATGCAGTTCAGCTGAAAGGGAATAAATAGTTTTTCTCTGTGAACCTCTGTGCTTTTTTCTCTGTGTGCTCTGTGTTAAAAAATAGTAAGATCAAAATTATAACACAGAGCGAACAGTTTGGACAGAGAGAAAATAAAATTCAAATAATTATTTCTGTATAAAAAACTTCCACGCACAATACCATTCATCAGGATGTTTGTCTGGAGGGCAGGCAATGCATTCTGTCCTGATGCGATGATCAATGGCTTCTGCAAAGGTTGAATATTCAATTCTTCCGGCCGATTTGCATGGATAATCATCCAGTCCTTTTCTTTTTCTTGCGCTTTGTACACGGCAGTCGTTCAAGCGGAAAATAAAACTGTTTTCGGTTTCGTCGGCGACGGATTGTTTATTAATGAAAGCATACAAACGAAAATGCAGCGCCTGTTTTAATCCCTCAAGCCCCGGATTTTCCGGTAGGTTAAGAAATCGTTTTATAGACCAGGCTTCCAAAGGCGAGAATTTTTCCCAGCAGGAATCATTGCAGCTTTTTGCATCGGTCATGCCGTTCATAAATTCAATGGTCTGAAACCAGATACCGTCGTTGGCAAGCCAGTTGGCTGCAACATTTTCTCTTAAAGAATTCATTGTGTCTTCGGGAAGCTCCAGCAATGAAGCGGGAATGCCGTCTTTCATTTCAAAACCCAGAGTTTTTGAAAGTCGTTTCATCTGCACATCGTAACTTGTTTTGTAAACTTCATTCAATGCTTTCAATGCTTTTTCTTTACCGAGATGGTCCTGCACTTCGGCAAACCACATTACATGATGCATCATGATACGGTGAAAAAAATCAATAATCAATCGGGCATTTTGTTCGCGGGTGAGGTTTTCCTGTGTTATCATGAAAATGAGGTTTTAAAATCCCAAGCATTAAATTCTAAACGTAAAAATAAAAAACAAAACAGAAACAGTAAAAATTTTGAAATTAAAAATTCGAATTTCGAAATGCACCATTTGTTTTGAATTTAGTTGTTGGGATTTAGGATTTGTGTGTTATTTATATTCTTTTGTTTCAATTTCACCTGCCAGCACCAGGTAGCCGTACATTGCATACGCATCCATGTCGTCTTCGCCGGGATAAATTCGGATAAGTCCAAGATGTTTTATCCGGCTCGTCAATTCATTTATTATAAATTTGCTGTATGCAAGTTCGCCCGTAATCAGGATTCCGTCAACTTCACCGTTAAGAACGGTGCTTAATGCCCCGATTTCCTTTGCGATTTGATAGGAAACCGCAGAAAAAACAAGTTCGGCCTTTTTATCGCATTTTTCAATACGTTTTTCTATTTCGAATGAATTGCCGGTCCCGATATATGCATATACGCCCCCTTCTCCTTTCATTTTTTTCAGTATTTGTTCTTTTGAGAATTTACCGGAGAAACAAAGGTCCACAAGATCGCCACATGGTACAGTGCCGCTGCGTTCAGTTGTCATGGGCCCATCACCGATAAGTCCGTTATTTACATCAACAATTCTGCCTTTGCGGTGGGCGCCTACCGAAATACTTTTTCCTAAATGAGCCACAATAAGATTGACCTCTTCGTATTTATGGCCTATCTCACGTACAAAGTTACGCGCGATGGTTCTCTGGTTCAGTGTATGCAATATACTTTTCCTGTGAATTTCGGGCATCCCCGATATTTTTGCGACTTCATCCATTTCGTCAACCGAGGCGGGATCAATAATGATGGCAGGTATTTTACGTCCGATTTTTTTTGCTATATCATACGCCATCAAACCGCCGAGATTCGACTCATGCTCGCCCATAGGATGTTTAATATCTGCTATCATGGCTTCGTTCACGTTGTATACCCCGCCGGACATAGGTTTCAATAATCCTCCGCGTCCGACGACAATTTTAATATCGTGAAAATTGATGCCTGATTTTTTTAATTCTTCAAGTATCGCCTTTTCCCGGAAATTGCGTTGTTCGGCAATTTTTTTAAAGGAAGATAACATATTGGCAGGATGCTTGATGTTTGTAAGGAATACCTGCTTCCTGTAATTATATACAGCTATCTGCGTTGACTGCGTAACAGGATTTACAACTAAAATCAATTGTTCCATATAAAAATTTGAAGTAAGTTAAAAAAAATGAAGCCATTCTTGTGATTTATTATTTGAACGGGTAAATTTAATGCTAGGTACAGGGAAATATAGGTATAAGGAAATACTGCAACTTATACCTTGTAACCATATACCTTATTTCGTATTCACATAATGTATTATCCCTTTTTTATTTTAAATGGCTTTTTCTGATGATTAAGTTCTGACTATTTTGCAAGCATAGCTGCCAAAGCGATGCTGTATAGTTTGGTGAGTTCGCTGTCGCCGCGTGATGTAAGAATGCATGGCACTTTTGCGCCGAATACAACGGCCCCGAGTTCAGCACCGCAAAGTTTTGTATTGGTCTTGAAAAATACGTTTCCTGACTCAATGTTCGGGAACAGTATGCAGTCGGCATTGCCGCCCACCGGACTTTTCATATTTTTAATTTCGCAGCTTTCCTTGTCGATACAAACATCCATAGCTAGAGGACCATCTACAACAGCACCTTTAATCTGACCGCGGTCGGCCATTTTGCTTATGATGGCAGCATCGATGCAGGCCTGCATTCCCGGCAACATTTGTTCGGTTGCGGCCAGCAGGGCAACTTTTGGATTTTCTATCTGCAAGGCATGCGCTGTCTCGATTAGATAATTGGTCATTGCAATTTTTTGTGTCAGATCGGGTGCGGGAATAATAGCGACATCGGCCACAATGATCAGTTTTGAGTAGTTCGGTGTTTCGATGCAGGAAACATGAGAAAGTACGGCCTTGGGTCCCGACATCAGCCCTTTTTCCTTGTCGAGTATTGCCCTCATGTATTTATCGCTGGTAACAAGTCCTTTCATTAGAACATCACCTTCCCCTTTGTTGATAAGCTCAACAGCCTTTACCGTGGCTTTCATTTCGTCGGCTTCCTGGACGATTTTGAATTTTTTTACATCGATCTTATGCTCGGTACAAACTTTTTTAATGGTAGCTTCGTCGCCTACCAGCGTGGCTTCGACAATACCTTTATCGATTGCCGCGCTTACTGCACCAATGGTGTGAGAATCGTTGGCGTAAGCAGCTACCAGTCGTTTTTTTGTTTTGCTTTTCAGTACAACGAACATCTGTGCTAATTTGGTAATGGCCATTTTATTTTTCTCCTGAAATAGTTTTATGTTGACAAAAATGTGTCGTTTTCTTTCAATGGCTAAAATAAGAAAAATTTTATTTAAACAAGAGAAACAAAAGATATATGAATAACAATTAAAGCCGCTAAATAAATTTGCACAGTATTATAATATCCGCTAAAACACAATGACGTCATGAAATAAAAAGCTATAAAACTAAAGACAAACCCTTAGTGAAACTCTTTGTGCTTTTATATCATTGCGGCAAGAAATTACGAATAATCAAAAAAAATTACAGGGATTGAAAATACGTTTTTATGCTGGCGGGATGTGATGCGGAGAGTTATACCGATGCTGTATCTGTAATAGCCCAACCTGCCTTGCCATACCTTCGGCAAGTAAACCGGCAGGCAGGTAAATTGTCCTATAACAGCTACTATTTCGGCATTATACCAAATTTATCTATGGGCTAAAACATACTGAGTAATGGTATTAGGTGCACAACACGGAAGCAAAAAGTACCATTCCTATTTTATCGGAACAAGCTCCACAATCCAAACCGCCATATTGTGGAAAGGGGTATAAGAATGTGTATAAAATTTTAAAAAGATTTTAAACAATAGTTTAAATGGTATTAATTCGTCTTTGATGAATCGCTTTTCTTTTCAGGAGTTACTGATTCTATTTTTTTCTTAATCTCCCTGAAATTTAATTTAGGGATGATATTTAGAGCAAAGGATGATAAACGAGGATACAATATCGAACCTTTTTGAACTTCTTCAGGAATAATGGGTTTGTCTATGCTGGCTTTATTGATAATAAGCAGCAATATGCTGAGCAGGAATGCTATTTTCAGGAGACCAAAAAATGCACCGGCCAGTTTGTTGACAAATCCGAGCGCCAGAAGATTCATTGATTTTTCAATCAGTTTTGCTATCAGAAATACAACCACCACTATAATTACGAAAGTGATCGTAAAAGATATCAGAGGAGAATAAGACGATGACAGATTCAGTATATCTGAAATAAAATAAGAAAAATGCACAGCACCCCAAACTCCTGCCACTGCAGCAAAGAGTGATGCAACTTCTATAACCAGGCCTTTTTTATATCCGCGAAAAATTCCCCATACAAGAGGAAGAGCAAAAATAATGTCGAGATAATTCATTTAGTTAAATTTATTTTTCACTGCAATTATTTAAACCAGCATCTGTTCTGAAAAGCAGAAATATATCATGATTTGAGAATTTTAAAGTAGTGGAACAAAACAAACCTTCAGAAATTTCCACAAATATACATAAAGTAATAAAAAACATTAAATTTGTGAAGTCTGCCCTGCCGTCAGCATAGAAGGCTATGCGCTGTACGTTGTAACTATAGGTTCTCGTTTTTATAAAAAAAATGTTATATGGTTGCTTTCAAATGTTTGCAGAAAAGCTGAGAGGTATTTGTGAAATTTTCTTTCAAAAAGTGTAAGAATAAAGACATTACCGAAATAAACCGACTGAAATATCAAGGCACGGGAAAAAGTTTTCTATATTTGCATACTTGGTGTTTATATTTACAAAATAAATTATGATTTTTCTTGATTTGCGTATCTTGCTAACAAATTTAATTTTGTAAGATGAAATAAGAAAACACAAACCTATTTAAATATTGAACGATAAAAGAATAAAATTTAACCAGGAGAAAACAATATGGAAAATAACGAAATGAAAGCTCTCGGCATGATTGAAACCAGAGGTTTTACGGCTATGGTTGAAGCATCGGATGCTATGGTAAAAGCAGCAAAAGTAGAATTGATCGGTTACGAAAAAATTGGCGGCGGCTTTGTCACAGCTATTGTTCGCGGTGATGTGGCCGCAGTAAGAGCTGCAGTTGATGCAGGTATCAGCGCTGCCGAAAAAGTCGGTGAAATTGTTTCATCTCATGTTATCCCAAGGCCGCACGATAATGTTGATAGCGCTTTGCCTCTGGGAAGTAAAATAACCAAGAAAGGGAAATAATTATGATTGATTTAAGAACATATATTTTTTTAGATTCACTGCAACTGCAGATGGCTTCATATTTATCGACAGTATCCAGAGGGTATCTGCCGGTAGGGGGACAGGCTTGTTGCATTATCGAAATCGCTCCGGGTATTGAAATAAATACATTAACCGACATTGCCCTGAAGGCCACACATGTCACTCCGGGCATGCAGATTGTGGAAAGAGCTTACGGATTGCTCGAAGTGCATTCCGACAGCCAGGGCGATACCCGCATGGCCGGGCAATCTGTTCTTTCGGCCATTGAAAAAAAGGAAGAAGACAGAATAAAACCGCGTATACTTACCAGCCAACTGATCAAAAATGTGCAAGACCATCATGCACAACTCATCAACCGCACAAGAATGGGAATGATGCTTTTGCGGGGTGATACATTGTTTGTTCTTGAAGTGGAACCTGCAGGCTACGCCTACTATGCAGCCAACGAAGCCGAAAAATCAGCACGCATAAATATAATTGATGTTATCGGGTTTGGGAAATTCGGCAGGGTATATATCGGAGGTGAAGAAGCCGAAGTTCTGGAATGCAAGACGACGGTTGAAAAACGCCTGGCTGAAATTACAGGAAGAGAAGATTATAGTTAAAATCAAATCCTAAATACTAATTTCTAAAATATAAACAAATTCAAAATCAAAATTATTTAATATTTAAAACGGTTTATTATTTGTATTTTGGAGAATTTAGATTTATTCAGGATTTAGTGATTGGGATTTAGAGTTTTGAAATTCATTTTTTAAAAATAAAATAAAGTTAAAGGAGAAATAATTATGTCAGAAATCAATACGGAAGCACTGGGAATGATTGAAACCAGAGGATTTACAGCAATGGTTGAGGCAGCCGATGCTATGGTTAAAGCTGCCAAAGTTGAACTTATCGGCTTCGAAAAAATTGGCGGAGGTTTTGTTACTGCTATTGTTCGCGGCGATGTGGCAGCAGTGAGAGCTGCTGTTGATGCCGGTATCCGAGCTGCCGAAAAAGTCGGTGAAATAGTATCAACTCACGTAATCCCAAGACCGCACGATAATGTTGACAGCGCTCTTCCGCTGGGCAGGGGAAAAATAAAAAAATAATTTTTTTTTCATTTTAACATACTAAAATGATACTTGCCAGGGTTGTTGGAACAGTCGTTTCCAGCCATAAAGCACAGAAGATGAAAGGAATTAAATTTCTCCTTCTTGAAAAAATTGATCCTGTGACCATGAAGGGAAAGAACGATTTTGTCGTTGCTATGGATAGTGTCGGCGCTGGACCCGGAGAAGTTATTTTTTATGTGTCGGGCAGCAGCGCACGCTTTACGGATGTTACAGAAGGCAGACCCACCGATTCGGCTGTAATAGCTATAGTTGACTATATTGAAAAAGACGGCAAATATACTTTCCGGAAAAATTAAATCGGGAAATTCATGATTTTAGGAAAAGTTGTGGGAACAGTCGTTAGCAGCTCAACAAATATTGGGATTGAAGGAGCACGTTTTTTACTGATTGCTAAATGCAATCAGCAGGGCGAAAAGAAAGGCGATTACATTGTTGCGCTTGACCTGATAGGAGCCGGTAATGATGAAATGGTGATGATTTCGGAAAGCACTTCTGCCAGGGAAACAATGACTACTGCAAACAAACCCATTGATGCCATTATCATTGGCATTATTGATGTGATTGATGAAAATGAAAAGATTACGTATAAGAAATGAGGTATAAATGGGCCTGACAGTATTAGGTGTTCTGGAGTATAGCAGTATTGCAGTAGGAATAAAGGTTCTGGATGATATGGTGAAAATTTCACCTATTAATATTATTGACGCAAGAACTATTTGTCCGGGGAAATACCTGATTGTTTTCAGTGGCGATGTGGCATCAGTAGAATATGCCTATAATAAAGGAAGGGAAACGGGAAAAGAGCAAATTGTCGACAGCCTGTTTCTCCCGATGGTACATCAGGATGTAATACATGCAATTGGTACCATTGTTAAAACAGATGAATGGAATGCCATCGGAATCATCGAAACCTTATCCGTCGTTTCAAGTATTGAGGCAGGCGATCTGGCTGCTAAAACAGGAGGTGTAACAATTATTGAAATACGTCTTGCCATCGGATTTGGCGGGAAATCGTATGTTAAAATGATGGGAAACCTGGATGCTGTTGAAGCCGCAATGCAGGCAGGAATTGTGAAGGCAAAGGAAAAACAGTTGTTATGCATGCATACCATAATACCGCAGCCTCACAATGAAATAAAACCTTTTTTCATGTAAATGGAGGATTGGAAATTGGATAATCTCGAACAAAACATAAGGCAGCTTGTTCAGGAAGTGGTCAAAAACATGAACCTGAATTCTGAGAAAAACACAAAGAACAACAGTACAGGCGTTTTTTCAAACCTGAATAATGCAGTAACAGCAGCCGACCTGGCGTTTCATGAATTTAAAAAAATAAGTTTAGAAACCCGTATAAATATTATTGAAAACATGCGGAAGGCTTCACTGGAAAATAATGTGCTGCTTTCTAAAATGGCTCATGAAGAAACAGGAATGGGCAGATGGGAAGACAAAGTAATAAAAAATGAACTGGGAATATTCAAAACTCCCGGGGTTGAAGACATACAGCCCGAAGCATTTTCGGACGATTTTGGTTTGACACTGGTTGAAAAAGCCCCTTATGGTGTTATCGGCTCCATCACTCCCAGTACAAATCCTATTGTTACAATTATCTGTAACGCTATTGGTATGATAGCGGCCGGAAATGCAGTAGTGTTTAATCCGCACCCCTCAGCAAAAAAAGTTTCCTGCCACCTGGTAAGCATTCTCAATAAAGCAATCATCGATGCAGGAGGTCCGGCTAATCTGCTTACCTGCATTGACGAGCCAACCATCGAATCCGCAAGAGAACTTATGACGCATAAGAAAATGGCTCTTCTTGTTGTTACAGGCGGACCGGCCGTTGTCAGGGTTGCCATGAACAGCGGGAAAAAAGTTATTGCCGCCGGCCCCGGAAATCCTCCTTGTGTTGTTGATGAAACAGCAGATATTGCTAAAGCAGGAAAAAATATTGTTGATGGTGCAAGCTTTGATAATAATGTAATCTGCATCTGCGAAAAGGAAATAATATGCGTTGCTTCTGTTGCCGACAGGCTGAAGGAAGAGATGAAAAAAAATGGCGCTTATGAATTAAATGAAGATCAGATAAAACAAATCACATCACTTATCATAGCCGAAGCGGGAGGTCCCGGAAATGAAGGAGCGGCAAATAAAAAATATGTCGGGAAAAATGCCGACTATATTGCAAAAGATATCGGGCTGAATGTGCCGACCAGCATCCGGCTGCTGCTTTGCGAAGTGGGACGTGAACACCCGCTGGTATGGACAGAGCAATTGATGCCGGTAATGCCTCTGGTGCGCGTTAAAGATGTTGATGAAGCCATCGATCTCGCTGTTGCATGTGAACATGGGTTCAGGCATACTGCCATCATGCATTCATTGAATATTGCAAAGCTAAGTAAAATGGCCAAAGTAATGGATTGCTCCATTTTTATCAAGAACGGACCAAGTTATGCAGGCTTGGGCAGGGGTGGTGCAGGCTTTGCGTCATTTACTATTGCGAGTCCTACGGGTGATGGAGTTACACGTGCAAGAACTTTTACAAGGGAAAGAAGATGTACTGTTGTGGATTATTTTAGAATTATATAGTAACCGGTGATCAGTAATAAATCGGTATTATAAAAAACAGTTATAATTACAAATCAAAATGGAACATGCAAAAAGTTTTAGGGATTTAGAAGTTTATAAACTTGCAAGAAAACTCTCATTAGAAATTTTCAATATCACTAAAATTTTTCCAAAAGAAGAAATGTATTCGCTAACCGATCATATAAGAAGGTCATCTCGTTCAGTAGGCGCACAGATTGCAGAAGCATGGGCAAAACGAAAATATGAAAAACATTTTATAAGTAAGTTGACTGATGCGGATGGAGAACAATTGGAAACTCAGCATTGGATTGAAACATCGTTTGATTGTGGTTATATTTCAAAAAAGTTAAATGATAATTTATTAGAAGAATATTTTTCAGTAGGTAAAATGTTAAATTCAATGATTAATAAAGCTGATAAGTTTTGTGGCCAAAATCAGTAATCATTAATCGGTGATCAGTAAGAGGTGAAAAACCCTTCCGATTACTGTTTACCGATAACTGATAACCATATGAAAATTTTATTTTTAAAATTAAGTGATTGAAAATAGGCAAAGTCATAGGAAGAGTAGTAAGCACTGTAAAAGTTGAATCGCTCGAAGGCATTAAGTTGCTTTTAGTACAACCTCTTGATGAAAAGCTGAACATTGCTGGCGATGCCATAGTTGCAGCCGACACAATACAATCGGGACCGGGCGATCTTATTTATTATGAAATCAGCAAAGAAGCAAGCAGGGTTATTGAAACGGTGATGAACCCCTGCGATGCGGCTATAATGGGAAAAATTGATGAAATTTTTATTAACGATAAAAAATGATACTCGGAAAAGTTATCGGTAATGTGGTTTCCACTATCATGGCTCCCGGTTATGAATCAAAAAAAATTCTGATCATTCAGCCTGTTGATCCGAAGGGAAATCCAAAAGGAAAATCTTTTCTGGCAATCGATGCAGTACAGGCCGGCGTGGGTGATACTGTGATAACAATTGATGAAGGAAACTCTGCACGGCAAGTTATCAATGAACCGGAAACATTTACAATAAAAGCAGTGGTTGCCGGAATTGTGGATGAAATAAATTTACATGAATAATAGATATATCATGGAAAAATTAAGCGCAAATACAAATGCAATCAACTGGTTTGAAATTCCGGTCACTGATTCAAAAAGAGCTAAGAAATTCTATGAAACTCTTTTCGATATAGAAATGCAAACAATGGAAATGATGGGATTTGAAATGGTATTCTTTCCTTCATCCGCTAATATGGAAGGAAAGGTGTCAGGAGCTTTGGTAAAAGGCGATATGCACAAACCTTCAATGGACGGAGCTGTAATTTATCTGAATGCAAATCCCGATATTCAAACTATTATTGATAAAATCGAACCTAATGGCGGAAAAGTAATTATGCCAAGAACATTGATAAATGAGCAGGTTGGATTTATGGCATTTTTTATTGACACTGAAGGTAATCGAATGGCGTTGCACGCTTCAAAGTAAGTGAAGGTGAGAAAAATCATAAATCTCAAATCGTAAATCAAAAATGGAAAATGGAAAATGGAAAATGATTTACATAATGCTGATGTTATCAACAGTACCGATCAGGTGAAACATATTGCTATTGGCGCCGATCATGGTTCGTACGATTCGAAGGAACTGATAAAAACCTATCTGCTGAACCTTGGATATAAAGTTTATGATGTTGGCACAACAAACCGTACAACAAAAGTTGATTATCCTGATTTTGCCGTTGCTGTTGCAAAAAAAGTTGTAAGCGGCGAATGCGAACGTGGAATAATGCTCGATGCTGCAGGAATAGGTTCATCCATGGTTTGTAATAAAGTTCACGGAATACGTGCTGCTTTGTGCTGGAGCACAAAAACAATCATTAACAGCCGCGAGCATAATAATGCCAATATGCTCACCATGGGTACTTCGCAGCATACACCTGATGAACTTTGCGCTTTTACAAAATTATGGCTCGAAACACGTTTTGAAGGCGGAAGGCACTGGCCGCGTATAAATAAAATGATGTCGGTTGAAAGAACTGGAGGTTAATATGGATCAGAATGAACTGATTGATAAAATCACAAAAGAGGTGTTGGCGCGCCTAAAGGAACAGTTGAAAGTACAGGGAATGGATAAACAAAGTCCTGATGTATTGCCTGTTTCTAAACCAACAATGACAGCTGCTGAACTGGCGGGTTATATCGATCATACTTTATTAAAACCTGAAGCTGTGCAGGCGCAATTCAAACAGTTATGCGATGAAGCTGTGAAATATAAATTCAAATCAGTTTGTGTAAACTCAGGCTGGGTGCCGTTTGTAACAAAGAAACTCAGGGGTACCGGAATAAAAATTTGTTCTGTCATCGGTTTCCCATTAGGTGAAATGGACAGCCGCAGCAAAGCATTTGAAGCGAGAAGCGCTTTATCAAGCGGAGCAGATGAACTTGATATGGTAATTAATGTCGGTGCATTAAAATCGCGCGACCTGGAACATGTTGAGAAAGACATAAGGGCAATCCGAAGAGCTTGCAGAAGTAACACCATATTGAAAGTTATCATTGAAACCGTTCTGCTTACCGAAGAAGAAAAAATTCTTGCCTGCGAAATTTCTAAAAAAGCCGATGCTGATTTTGTTAAAACAAGTACCGGTTTTCTTGGCGGCGGTGCTACCGTTGAAGATATTATTCTTATGCGCAGGATCGTTGGTCCTAAAATGGGAGTAAAAGCCAGCGGTGCTATCCGTGATTTCAACCAGGCCGTTGCATTAATTCATGCAGGTGCAAACAGGCTGGGCTGCGGTTCAAGTGTGGCTGTAATTACGGGTGCTGTAGTAAAAGGGAATTATTAAAAATTTGTCTTTGGTTTATAGTCCATAGCTGCCTGTTTGGTCATTGGTCAATGGTGAGACTTTGATATAGAAAACCGCTGATCGCTTGCCTTGCCAACCTGTCAAACGACAAGGCTGACAAGGCAGGTTAATCTCCATTCATAGACATTTTTCCGCTGGTTGATGAACACCAAACATAATCATCTACTTAAAAGTTTTTCTCCAAAAAGAAATATATTTGATGGATTACAAACAGGATTTTAAATAAAATCATTGTAAAAATTTAAAAAGGACAGAGAATGAGCAAACAAAAAATGTGGGTTTATAAGCCGGCTAAAAGAAAAACGATTTCAAACGAATCTGAAAAAAATAAAATTGAAAATTATTGCCAGCCCCTGGTTGAAGAATTTAAAAAGCAATATATCAAAAAAAATCCTGATAAAAGATTTAATTACATGATGGATATTTATACAAAATGGAAGGGGAATTATTTTTACTTCATTCAAAAATACAAATCGGAGCATCCGGACAGGACTGCAGATGAATTTGAAGAAAAATTTGTAAGACTGGAATATACAGGTAAGGACAGTTTCCGTTTTTCATATTTCAGGCATACAGGGCAATGGTTTTTGGTTGCAGTAGATTTGACTTTAAAAGATTGTTTGGAAATGATGCGTGATAATCCCAGCTTTCAACCTATTGGTTAAATTTGCATTTTGAGATTTTAAAAAACAATAGACATCTTGCGTTAGTAATAACTCAATGCAAAATCGAATGAAATAATAGCCACAAAAACACGAAATCACTAAAGAATCACTAAAATTTTTCGTGTAATTTTGTGTGTTGGTGCCTTGGTGGCAATTTTATTGGACTTACGCAAGAGGTCTATAAAACAAAAGACCTCTTGCGTTAGTCATATCCTTTCAAAATTAATGATACCGCAGATTAGCTTCATTCTCAAATCATGATATTTTCGTCTATTTCTGTAGCGTTCTGCCATAATTCTGAACACTTTTATTTTTCCGATCACATGTTCTA
>JAZDMF010000062.1:0-2664 GCA_043801235.1 Bacteroidota bacterium
AAAATATTATTTACTCAACGGTTCCCACTCGGCAAAGTTTTCAAAAACGATGTTGGTCATAGGATCGGTGGTATAGAACTCATTTGAGTTGTATGTCCATCCCATGGTCTCTGAGCCGCCGCCGCTTTGTGTTGTAATAAAAAACCTGTTTGACAATGCACCGAATGAATCAGCTTGTTCTCTTGGTGAGTCGCTGTCGCCACCGCTCGGATCAACAGGGACCCAGCCGTAACCCGGAAGATACACTTCCACCCAGCGATGGAAAACATCGTCCATGCATGCCGCATCACCGCGGACAACCACTGAACCTACATAACGTGCCGGAAGTCCTGCTGCCCTGCACATCGAAATGTAAACGAATGTATATTCAGAACACGAACCGTTACCACGTTTCAGCACTGTTGGCGCAGTATTCCAGCCGCCCACACGTTCGTAATACATATGATCAATGATGTAATTGTATATTTTTCGTGCTATCCAGTAGGGATTTTTTTCAGCGCCCACAGCTTCTTTCACGGCATCCTGTATGACAGGATCATCGTACCTGAATTTTTCATCATTCACAAGATATTTGGTTTTAATACTGTCGGGAATAGCTGATAAAGAATCAACATTTTCGGGAAAAATAAAATACCGGACATCATAAGTATTGACTGTTGAAACCATTTTTATTTCATTAGTGTCGCCTGTTTTGAAATCGGTGAATTTAAAATGAGCAGTCTTCTGTCCCCACTGGTCGGTAATAATATCTGTGAAACCAGGAGTATAGCTAATATCTTCAACAATGGTCTGGTTCGGCCTGTTCACGGGTATTGCAAGATGCACGTCAAAAGTTTTAACACTGCCGGGACCAAAATTGGTCATTGTAAAAGTATAGGTTACTTTTGATTTGCGTTCGTTGTATGTGATGTATTCATCATCATCACAGGCTATCATCTGGTAAATTTTATCATCCTGGTAATCGGCGGCCCATAAGAATTTACCGTCATAACAAAGACTGTTGGTATATAATCCTGGTGCATCGGTAATAATGATGACACATTCGGTTACCGGATCGATCATGTAGATTTCATCATTCAGCCTGTCGGAAACCCAGAGGTATTTACCGTCCCATGCAAGCCCGTTAGGATCGGAAGCCGGCGATTTTATTGATTTTATAGTAGTGCCGTCATCAGGATCGAATTGAATAATTTCGTCCGATTCGTTGTCGGCGCACCACAGGTATTTTCCGTCCCATGTAAGTCCCATGGGCGAATTGGAAGGAGCGGTGAGTGTTCGCAAAATGGTTCCGTCTGCCGGATCGATGCGGTAGATCTTCCCGACAAAATTTTCTGCCATGGGAATACCTCCGCGTATGTCGGCATTCCAGAGCGCTTCACCGTCCCATGCAAGTCCGGTGGGCCAGTAGGCAGGCGATTTGATATACCTTAATGTTTTTCCTGTTGCCGGGTCTATGCAATAAATTTTGTCTTCCTTGCGGTCGGACAGCCATATGTTTTTACCATCGTACGTTAATCCCATTGTAAATGAACCTGGTGTGTTGTATGATTTAACTACTTCGCCGGGATATGCAAATGAGATAGCAGGGAATACTATCATTGCTAATGAAATAATGTGGAAATATTTTTTCATGATTTAAAATTTTTAAATTATAATGAAAATTCGGTTGCAACAAATATATCGAAAAAATACAAGTCATTTTATCAATCAAAAATCATATGCTATCTGGCAGGTTGAATGGAAATCATTCTTTACAGCAAACGGTTCAAGTTGCTCGTTCTTTTTGAAATTATTGAAGACCTGAAAGGGTCAAATGTGAACATAAAAAAAGAAAGATAGAAATAGATAAAACCCTAAAAGGGTTTAATGTGTATCGGAACAATACATTCAACACCTTTGGTGTTGTATTTTTTGCAAATTTATTTTTATTCATATTTAATCCCTTCGGGATTATGAATTAGCAGAACTGATTTTGACTTTATGAGAAATATTCTTTAATCACTGCTTTTGCCTCAGCCGTTGTATATGCTGAAAAATTCTTATACCTTTCGTGTACAATTATAATTTCATCTAATGATTTATTTACCACTTCCTTATTCTCCCATGTTTTCAGATGGGCTATAACTTTTTCAAGGCATCCTTTTTTATAGGCAATCTGTCCGATTACATGAACTAAAGTGTTCCTGACCCTGGCGACTTTTTTAAATTGCAGTTCTTTAAGCAGCGGTAAGATGTCCTGCGGATGCGTGCGGCCGCGTAACTCCAGTCCATGGCACATTTCGCGGCGTATCTCGGCATCGGGGTGGTGAAGGTATGATTTGATAAATGGAAGCGAAGCTTCGGGATTCTTTTCGCATATTTTTTTCAGCGATCCTATTACTGCATTGCGGACTGAATGATGAGCATCAGATAAACCTTTTTCAAGCAAATGCTTTATATCCGGAAAATATTTAATGCCTATCTCGCCTGCTGAATTTATTACAGTCTGCCTGATATATGAATTTTCCTCCTTTAATAATTTCTCAAGAACATTTATAATATTTGAGCGAAGTTTTTCATTACCAAAATAAATTTTCCCTGTTGATTGATACGCAGCTTTCCTTATATAAGTGTCACTGTCAGAAAAATATTTTTGAATTTTCTGAAACTTTTTGTTTTTGAAAT
>JAZDMF010000063.1:0-4418 GCA_043801235.1 Bacteroidota bacterium
ATGCAGAATGTAGAATAATGAATATCCAATATAGAATTGAAAATCTACATTCTACATTGAACATTTTACATTCTATATTTTATTCTAAAAATGTATAAATTTATCCCGTTTTTAGTAAATATTATTTGGTTTCTTTAACAACTTCTTTTTCTTCGGGAATAAATTCTTTGGCAATCTTGAATGATTGCTCAATGGCATTCTTTATTTTTTTCTCCTGATCTGAAGTAAGAGTAACATTATCAGAAACGATTTTTACAACTGCTTTGCTCTGCTCTTCAGGATCGAAATCAGAATCAGCCGTTTCTTTTTTTACAATCACTTTAACATTTTTTTCGCCGTCATCTGTCCATGAGAATTCACTATCAATGTCCTCACAGAAAGGAATGAATTTTTCGAACGGCAGTTTGTGGTTGAAGTAAATCATGTTGTCATTTACAGTACAATCGTGATTGTGTTTAACGATGTGCCTTAAAATGGCCATGTGAATTGAGAGAAGAACAGCGAGTATTCCGCAAGAGATGATGATCCAGGACATGATTTTCAGGAATTTCCCGGTATCCTGTTTGGCTTTGATCAGCAGGAGAAGGCCTGCGGCCAGTGCCAGGAGCGATAATGCAAAACTGATAACGAATGGCATGGTGAAGGTTTTTAATGATGACTACTCTGTTATGGCTTTTCGTCTTCCGCCGGTATTTTGACACAATATTAATGGGTAAACTTGTTAAGAGAAGTAAAAAAAAGTTTAAAAAACGAAACTAAAAAAAGCGCCACAATGTGACGCTTTCAATTATTGATGATTTATTTTTTTATCAGTTTACAATAATTTTTCCTGAGTTTATGAGTTCAAGATTGACCTGCAATTCGTAAATGTACATTCCTTTTATCAGACTCTCATTGGTGAAATGTATGTCGCCGGGTGTTTCTTCAATGATTTCTTTAACTTTTCTGCCAAGCAGGTCGTACACCTTTAAAGTAACCAGTCTTGATTCACCTGTAGGGTTGCTGATGCTGATGGTAGCCTCGCTGTTAAAAGGATTCGGATATACAGTTACATCGTACAGGTTGTTCAGCGGGTGTTCGGTAATTCCTACATTAAAGAAGGTATAGATCATTGTAGTGTCGTAGAAAAAGTCGAGGTATTCAGCACTGAGTGATTTGTCTGAAAGCGAAATATAATACGTGGTATCCATTTCCAGCCCGGGAATATCGACAATGATTTTGTAATTCAAAGGTGCAAGGTCGTCAAAACGGTAATATCCGTTATCATCGGTAGTTCTGATACGGCATGCTCCTCCGGGATTTTGTTCCAGTGTAACTTTTACGCCGCGGGAGGGAATGGTATTCGTGGGAGTTTTATCAATCCCTACTTCAGTGGTGTCCATCCATACGGTGCCGCTGATACTTCCGGGGCCTGTGATGAAAATTGAAAGAAGTGAATCGGAAACGCAAGTGATGGAAATATTGGTGTCCTGCAGCACAGTCAGGGTGGTCGAAGTTTCCCAGTATGTGGAATCACCAAAATATGTAGGCAGAAGATAAGGATAAACATCAGGGTTGGGTTCAGCCCTTACCAGATAATTAGGGCCGACAACATCGGCAAACTGAAAATTACCATTATCATCGATAGGAACATTTTCAAGATTTGTAAAAAGATGATTGTAGCTGTCTTTAATATATAAACCAGCTATTCCGTCTGTAACAGGCGTTACACCATTTTCTTTTAAAACGTTACCAGTAACGGTATAACAGGGAATAGTGTCAGTGATGTATTCTACATCTTTAACAATGTTATTCTTGTCGCAATGAACAATGGCCAGGGGGTAATTAACATCGTTAGCCCAGAAATAGTAGTTGTTGACAGTATCCCGTATCTGGAAAATAGGTACTACAACAGGGTTTCCCATTATTATTATTTCGGCTTCAATGCTGTCAACTTCAGTAACATATTCGTGTACACGAAGTACCTGGTATGTCCCGGTTCCAAAGGAAGTTGTAAGTGTGCCGAATGCATCTACTGTGAGGGTTTTATTTCTAATACTTTTAAAAACAGTGTCTTCATCAGCTGTATTTTTATTGAATTTAATAACCCATCTTGCAGAATCTGTAAATACACTATCATAAGTCGCGGGAGTACCCATAAGTAATTCCTGTGGGCTTTCATGCACATTCATATAATCATAATCAGGGCCGCAGTAGCCTCTGAATCCTACAATATGGAATCCATCAACATCTGTTTTCCAATACATGTAACCCCAGTTATTTATATCAACAGGTGCGCCACCATAAAAGCTGGTGAAGAAAATTGATGGACCCCATGTGTAAATATTCGAACCGGGAAAACTGTCGGCAAAAGCCTGGTAAGGAGCGGTAGGCGAATAAATAGCCAGTTTATTGTAATGTGTGAGCAGGGTCGAAAAATCCCAAACCTGGGCTGTGGCGCTCGGGCTCCCTATATTAATAATTGTTGTAGTGTCATTTGCAACAATGTTAGCCCTACCGGGCTGTGGCATATCGGCATCAGTAATTGTGATCTGTGCATTGGATGTCATAATCATCAGGGCAGATGCGAAAATCAGGGCTGGCTTTTTCATGGCTGATTGTTTTAAATGAATACTCAAATTTACATTTTTTTTGTGAACTGCAATTTTATCTAATTATCACTGATACAAAAGTACTATTGTCATTTCAACAGAAATAAGAGCATTAATGCCTGAATTGTGCAGGTATTTTTACCTGAAATCATTTGACAGACAATAAATCATCCGGTTTTTACGTATATTAATATTTGGAAGAGTTTCATCTTCAACGGAACAAAATTTAAACCTAAATATTTATTGAATTGGTAATAATTACCTACCTTTGCCCACTGTTTTAAATAAACGTATAAATTTTAAAAAATATTTCAATGGAAAGTAAAAAGAATATTGTTTTAGTGCCAACCGATTTTACCGAAGTGACTGATTATGCTGTTCAACATGCTGCAGGAATATGCAAAATGCAGAATCAAAAACTTACACTCTTACATATTATAAATAAAGATACAAAATCGTATCTTAAAAAAGAGAAACTTACCGGCAGCGCGATACATGAAAGATTAGAGAAAAAAACAAAGGAAATCAGCAATCAGTTTGGAATACAGTGCGATTTTATTGCCCGTGAAGGAAGTATATTTTCAACGATAGCCGAAGTAGCAAAGGAACTGGGCGTTAGTTTGCTTACCATGGGAACTCACGGTAAAGTGGGTGTGCAGCATATCGTTGGAAGCTATGCTCTGAAAGTTATTGAAAGTTCGCCGGCACCTGTAATCGTTGTTCAGAAAAGAGATTTTCGCGAAGGGTACAAAAACATAGTTCTTCCCATTGACGATACCATTGAATCGAAGCAAAAAGTGAAATGGGCCATACATATAGCCCGCAAATTCCAGTCGACGGTACATATTTTTGCAATGTACACATCCGAGCCATATCGCATGGCCAAGATCAAAGGCAACATTAAACAGATAAAGAAATTTTTTGACCAGAACGGAATAAACCACACCGAAAAATTTGCCGAAAAAAGTGTTGCATTTCCAAAACAAACGCTTAATTATGCAAAGAATATCGATGCTGACCTTATACTTATCATGACAAATCCCGATAAAATGATGCCAAGTTTTATTGTTGGGCAGTGGGAAGAGCAGATACTTTTCAATGATTCACTTATACCCGTAATGTGCATCAATCCCATTGAACTGAATATTGTTGTCGGTGGGATGTAGAAAGTTTTTCTTAACTATTTTTTTATTATGTCTGGTTTCCGCTTTTATCAAGTGTCACCTCTCCTCGTTTCCCTTTAAACCTGAACTGAACAATATAGAGTGTTTCATTTGTTGACTGTTCTATAATTGCAGCAGCTTTTATTATTGCTGAAGAATAAAGTTTTTTGACTCCTTCAACAACTTCGGAAGGTATTTCCGATACTTTTATTTCAGTTAGCGTTTCAATCCAGCTGCCGCCTGCTTCAAATGTTGCGAAAGAGACTTTTTTGTCGATAAATACCTGCGCTTCATAAAGCACATCTATTTTCCTCCAGATAACTTTTTTTGCAGACGGAAATTTAATGTTATAGCTTTTCATCACTTCCTGCGGAACTTTCGCAGCACTGATTTTTTTTTGTGCATTTGCAAATGAGAAGGCAAAAAAAGTGATAAGAAGCAGATAAATAATTTTTTTCATACAAGAAGCTGTTAATATAACGTGGCAAAAATAATATAAAAGGCCGAAATAATACCATTACTCAATAACTGATGTTACGCAGAAATCAAATTAGCACAATCGTTCATGTTTTTTAAAATATAAAGTTCTTTGAAAGCGGCTTTAATAGCTGCAAGGTATAATTTAGATTTTAAAGCGAAGTGATTCATTTTGTTTACGGATTTG
>JAZDMF010000133.1:0-10954 GCA_043801235.1 Bacteroidota bacterium
ATGGATTTTTATTTTTTTATTTTAAAAAGACTGTATGTTGTTTTAATATCTGTTGCTTTATTTGTAACAGCGTGTACCCCGAAAATTATTCCTCTTTCTGATAAAACAAAAAGAATAAATGATAGCTTAAAAAAAGCAGAGAAGAATAAAGAAAACATAAATACTATTGCGGACGATTATTACAAAAAAACATTTCTTCGATATGAAGATTATACATATAAAGAAAACATAAAAACCATTTTGTTTTATAAGGACGGCTTTGAACTTTCTCAACCATTGATACAGCTTGGAAGCGAAGAAAAACTTTTACTTACCTTCGACGATCTGAGCGATGAAATCAAAACCTATAAATACACAATCATACACTGCGATGCCAGCTGGAAAACTTCCGACATGATGCAGATGGACTATATTGATGGATTCACCGACGATTATATCAATACATATACTGCATCATTCAACACTTTGCAAAAATTTTATCATTACGAATTAATTTTTCCGTCCGAAAATCTTCGTCCCGCCAAATCGGGCAATTATATTTTAAAAGTTTTTGAAAATGATGATACAGAAGAAAACCTTGTACTTACACGCCGGTTCATGATATTCGAACAAAAGGTTGATGTAACAGGCGAAGTAAAACGCGCTACTTCTATTGAAGACATGAATTATAAACAGGAGGTTGATTTTTCTGTCACCTATTCATCGTATTCTATCCCCAGCCCTTACACCGATCTGAAAGTGATAATTCAGCAGAATGGCCGCTGGGATAATGCTGTGTACGATATTAAACCAAAATATGTAAAGGACAAAATGCTGGATTATGATTATGACGATGTGAATGTTTTCAACGGAGGCAACGAGTTCAGGCATTTCGATACAAAAAGCCTGCAGTTTATTTCCGACAGGATTAAAAAAACTACCCGTGATTCGTTGGGTTACGAAGTATTCCTGTTACCGGATGAACGCCGGTCGTACCAAGTATATTCTTCTGAAATTGATATTAACGGCATGAAGTTTATTAAAACTGATGATGCCATTAAAAATCCTGACACAGAAGGAGAGTATGTTTACATTCATTTTGTGTTACCCTATTTTGAGCAGATTTCCGAAGGCAGTATTTATATCTTCGGAGCTCTCACCGACTGGCAGTATCAGAAGGAAGCAATCATGAAATATGATAAATCATACGGAGCGTATATAGGATCATTATACCTGAAGCAGGGCTATTATAATTATGAATATGTGTTCTTAAAAAATAATGAAAAAATTGGGGATGAAACGAACATAGAAGGTAACCACTTCGACACCGAAAATGATTATACCATATATGTATATAATCAGGAACAGGGCACTTCGTATGATAAATTGATTGCAGTGAAGAAATTGAATTCTGTGAGAAATTAAAAAGGATGGTTCATAATACACTATAATGGCAGCTTAAACCGTTGCCTTTTTAAAAACAAGATTTTCCAGTACAACTTCCGGCAGCTTGCCTTTTCCTAATACGTGTTTAGCGTCCAGAATTTCAATACCGACAAGAAGTTCATTTTTCCCGATATTAAGAGCGATAGAATCAGTGAGCCGAAGCGTGTGACATTGATGTTTTCCTTCCAGCAGGCGGATATACAGCGCGTCTGTTTTTTTGTCGTAAGTAATTTTCATAAAGAGTGCTTTTAAAAATAAAAAGTATAAACGGTTACTACAATAATATTGTGATTTTCTTTTACAACAGGCGCTACCTGTTTAATAGCGTAAAATTTATTTCCCCAATGATTGTTGAATTGAAAATTCATTTTATAAATCCATCGTTTCATTTTTACCTGTTCTTTGCTCCCTTCCTTTATTGCCTGAATAACCTCCTCTTTTGTAGCGCCGCGTTCCTCGCATTGTATTAATGAATGTTCAGAAAAAATAATTTCACTCATAATAAATATTTCTGCAAATTTACAAAAATTACCTCAAATATGCAAATTCTGAGAAGGCTCAACAACCGGGGATAAAAGTGTTTGGTAAACCCTTTTATTCAAGCAGGGATACGACAATTACAAATATGTTCTGCTGAAAAATAATGAAACAACGGGTGATGAAACTCTAATAGAAGGCAATCATTACGACACCGAAAACGATTATACTATCTATGTATACAACATGGAGCAGGGGACTACATTTGATAAACTGATTGCTGTAAAGAAATTGAATTCGGTGAGATAAAATTTACTTTTTGTAATAAGCCTCCAATAAATATTTTGCATGTCCTCTTGGTATGTTTGGACTTTGTGGATTTACGCAAAGCTTAAGTAGCTTCGGGATTACAACCAAATCCATATCTTCCATAGGTACAGCGCCAAGTAACACTTCATCACCCATAATTAATGCTCCTACAAAGCAATTCCTGTTTTCAAAAGTAATTCTTACGGGACCTGCATATGGAACCATATGAGACCTTCCATCAGCAGTGGTAGCTTCGCGGGTTTCAAGTATGGAAAGTTGCAATTGTGTCGCTATGTGTTCCGGAAGCACTAAGTATGTAGAACCACTATCAACAAGGCAGGTTGTGGCGATTGGCTGTAATTCCGGCTTAACCGGATTTGAAAGCACAATATTTGAAAAAATTAAACCCATCTGATTTTATTTTTTTCATTCTTATTTTCTAAATTATTCTTTACGCAAAGATATAATAAAAAAAAACCACATACAATATTACATGCGGCTTAATGTTTATAAAATGGAACAAGGTACTTCCTTCGATAAACTTATTACTGTTAAGAAATTGAATTCGGTGAGGGAATAAAAAATTAAACTATTTCCAATCCTTCTTCACGAATAATATTTAATAGAGGAGATACATCGTCTTTCAGAAATTTCTTCAAACCAATTGTATAAGGTTCAATCCGGGCATCAACCTGTTCTGTGAGCAGCCATGCTTTAGCTCTTATTTTATCATTGTTATCAAATGAGGCGGAAACAACCAAAATATCAATATCACTATTTTCTGTTGCATTGTTATTTCTATAGCTACCATAAAGATACGCTTTATGCACAGGAATTCCGGACATATTCAATAGTGCAATGTATTTTTTTAAAATATTTATAACTTGTTTTTGAGACATTGAAATAATTTTTCGGTTTGTTTTAAATATTTCTTTGCATCACTTAACTTTGGCGTTGACGGATAATATTCCGGATATCTTCCTTCAAGCTGATAAATCATTAATATGCCTGTAAGTTCTTTTTCTTCTGGCGATAATTCTATCCCTGCGGATGAAAGTAAAAAGGTAAGATTATGAATTTTCGGAGGAATTTTGCCCGTTTTTTTTACAAGATTCGCCTTAATAATTTTCTCAATTGCAAGATGACAAAAGAAAAGGCCGTGCAATATTTTTTTATTTGCAAAAAGAATTTGAGATGATTGAATATCATCTTCGCCGGTTCTTATCCAATATTCTAATTGCTTATGAATATCCAAAATTGTTTTTTCTGCAAAGATATTAAAAATCCCTGAAATTGAACATCCCCGGGGCAAGCTCATTTTTGAAGGATTTAAAATCCAGAGCTATCACCGTCGGGATTGCAAATCCCGACGAGCGGAATGTATTAATCCAATTCTATCCCGATTTCGTTGGGTACGGATTCTTATATTTTCCCTTTCCGTTAAAGAATGAAGAAAAAACCGGTGATGAAACCTATATAGAAGGAAACCATTATGACACTGAGAATGACTATACCTTATATATATAACCAGGAGCAAAGTACTTCCTACGATAAACTGATTGCAGTGAAGAAATTAAATTCGGTAAGGTACTAAAAAGAAGTATTGTTGCGCTTATTTATTCTTTTTAACACTTTCTATATTAAGACCCTTTTTTCCTATGATTGCAGTATCATTTTTAGTAATTATAATTGTATCATAAGTAATTTGCGATTTTATTTTATTAGAGTACACTGGTTTTATAATAGTATCTCCAATTTTATATGTTTTTCTTATCACTTTTAATGTCGAAGTATCATTACTGTTTTTTTGAATGCTTTGAGAAAAGACATCAAATGAAAACATTAGAAATATTATTACAGTAAAGATTTTGATTGCTGTTTTCATAAAAAAAAATTATGGTGTGAAAATCAAAAATATCAACGACGCTTGTAATGAAGATGTAGCATCACCACCCATTATACAAGTGGAACCAGATTGTATACTGGCTTGTAGTGAAAATGTATAATTGCCATCTGCAGGTACATCATATTCACCTGCTATTGACCAGGAACTGAAAACCGTCCAGTCGTTATCATTATCTACCATGTCCCTGCACCATGCGCCATTCGGAAAATCGCTCCCGTTCACTGCTACCCGCACATTATAAATTGTTCTTGACAAATTAGAGGTGCCATCACAATTATTATCTGCCATAGCAGCACCTGTTGCCCACACGAGTAATTTTTGACCAGCAGTTAATGCAATTGTTGGACTGCATCCGGGAAAATTAACCCAGGTGGGATTGGTTGTATTAACACAACAGTCGCCGGTACTGTTATACATATACATTTGTGATGGTTTCCACAGCGTTGCCCATATCGGAGCTATGTTTGCCCCCTGGGATATGAGTATTTGCCCCGACGTTCCGGCATTTGCGTTAGGCATCAGTGCCTGTGAAAACTGGACATTCCCGGTAACAGTCAATTTTTGCGCTGGTGTACTTGTTCCAATTCCGACATTTGTTCCATCAATAAATAAATAATCATCACCTGTAAGAATTAAACGGGCATCGTAATCTGAAGTATTATCATTAGAAAAATCAATGTAAGGTGTACCGGATGCAGCATCTTTGAATTCAATATAAGCGTTCCCGTCATTACCCATTGATACATTTCCGTCACCTGTACTCCCGAATCGTCCGGTACCGGTAACATCTAACTGGACAAGTGGATTGTTGTTATTTATTCCAACATTTCCACCGTCTTTTACAAAGAATTTTGATACACCGGCATCCTGAATATTAAAAGTGCCGGAACCGCTACCATTAAAGATCAAATTAAAATTACCCTGTGTAATTGTGGTATTTTCAATAAGTGGATTGGTGCCCAGCCGGATATCATCGCCAGCTGTTACGTACAAACCATTACTTGCAGTATATGTTTTACCCACCCTGACCCATTTTGATTGAGCAGAATACCAATAATAATAACCAGGTGTAACATCATTTATAGTGTTTGTATTGTACACAAGCAAACTATTCGCAGGTGTGGTCACAGGACTTGCGGTCGTAGTCCATGTAAGAATAACCCTTGGTATCAGCAACCCTTTATTAGTTGATGAAACATCAAGCATTGAAGATGCATCCGGTGCATTTCCTGTGTTATTAATGCTCATATTCTGGGCAAGCAAAAATTGCGCATACAAAAGAGCTGATAATAAAAACAAAACCTTCTTTATTGAAATATTTTTTTTCATAAGAATAAATATTATTTAATGAATAAATATTTTTTGAGTGAATATCTTGTCGTTATATTCAATAGTAACCATATATATGCCTATGCACAAACTGTGGCGCAATGGTAAAGTCATCATGTTTAATCCTGCCGTTGCATTATCTTTTTTAGCTGATAATTGCTGTCCCAAAGCATCAATCATGTATGCCTGAATTTTGCAGTCTTCAAAAACATTATAGGTTATTGTCATCTCATCATTAGTTTCATTGGGTAAGATATTAATTATTTCAAAAGTACTGCTTTGTGCATCGATGCATTCAGTTGATACAGGGCCATATGTTTCGGAAGCGCCATCGTAGTCAAACTGTTTTAATGTATAATATGATATGCCTGAATAGGGCGAATTATCTATATAACTGTACTCCTGCAATTCATTTGTAGTTCCTGTACCCGGCATAATGCCAACAAAATACCAGTTCAAAAGATCTTTGGATTTTTCAATATCAAAGCGGTCGCAATTTAATTCCGATGCAGTAGTCCATGATAAATTAACCTGCTGGTCCACGCAAACCGCACTGAAATCAAGCAGTTCAACAGGCAATGGTGTTTGCTGTTTAACCAAAACCCAGGGTGAGAATGTGCTTACATTTGGAACCTGAACATAATGACTTGTATTATTATCGGCTCCAACAGGAGGATTTACCCATATGGTTCCGTCCCACCGCTGTGCCTGTAAATCGGCTTCAATTGGTATGGTATTCGGACTATAGAACTCATTGTCGGAAGAGCTTACATATTCATAGTTAAACGTCAGTGTCGCTGTAGGATTAACTGTGTAACCCGCAGGTGTAATAATCCAGAATCTGTCGAGCACATTTAATGAATTATTTCCACCGTTTCCGTTAAGATTGGTAACTGTAGCCGGATATGGAGTATTATCACTGCCGGTATGATAAGTAGATAAAGTAACGCTACCTGAACCGGTACCGGAGCCTGTTATGTCAAATGAAAAAGGAATATTACGTAAAACTGTCAAGTATCTTCCGAAAGGAAAAATATGATTTCCTGTAGCAGTACCGATATTCCATTGTAATTTACTGTCTTCACTTTCACTAACAATATATCCCGATGCTGCCGTTATTGATCCTGCTGCTGAATTTTCAACAATGAGTGTATTATGGTTTAAATTCAATGCTCCGTCTGTTAAGGTAAGTATACCCATAATGGTATTAAAATAATTATAACTGTTGTCTTCAATAATGACGTTATTGGGATCAGCATTTGAATTATTTATCAAAAGGTTTTCAAAGGTTGTAAGATGACTACCTGCTATAGTCTGGAATGTAGTCCCTGCAAATTCCACCGTTCCGTTAATCGTCACAGTATATAAAGCGTTACCGTTGGAATTATTTGTCCAGTCGCCCTCTAATTTAAAATTTCCGTCGAGCCTTATTTCTCCGTCAACGCCGCCTCCTGAGGCGTCTGTAAAATTCCCACTGGCATCACCGTCAATCCATACATAAGCACCGGACTCAATCCATATCTTGGCACCAGCCAGATAAACACCAATCGGAGAATTTGAACTCACGGTAACTGTGACAGAAGCACATGATGTGGGACTACACGGTGCTCCTCCTTCTGCCCTTACATAATAAGTTGTAGTTGTTGTAGGAGATACAATAATACTGCTTCCGGTACCTTCGAAAGTACCACCACAGCTGCCGGAGTACCAGTACCAACTGGCGCCTGTTCCCAGCGAGCCTCCAATAACTGACAGTGTGGATGAATTTCCTGCTACAATGGATGAAGGAGCAGCGCTTGCCCCGGTAGGTGCAGAGGAAGGAGCATTTACAGTAACAGTGGAATTGATACAACCTGTTGTATTACATGTTCCTTCTGCCCTGACGTAATATATTGTTGTGGTTGCAGGTGAAACAATAATACTTGCTCCGGAATTTACATAAGTTCCGCCGCAGCTTCCCGTATACCATTTCCATGAAGCTCCTGTGCCAAGTGAACCGCCACTTACACTTAGAGTAGTGGAACCTCCTGAACAGATCGGGTTTGTTGTAATATTGATGGATGATGCGGCTGAAGATAAAGTATTAATAGTTATAGTAAGAGAAGCACAACCTGTAGTGTTACATGTCCCTTCTGCTCTAACATAATATGCGGTAGTGGAAACAGGCGATACTATGATACTTGTCCCTGTACCTTCAGGTGCTCCCCCGCAACTGCCGGAATACCATTTCCATACAGCTCCTGTACCGAGCGAACCTCCCACAACAGATAATGTTGTGGAATTACCGGAACAAATCGGATTTACTGTAGCATTAATACTTGCAGGAGCCACTGACAAAGTATTTACTGTAAGTACAGCAGCATCTGATGTGACGCTGCCACTGCAGCTTGTAGTAAGATAACAACGATACTGATAACCGTTATTACCTAATATTATTCCGGATAAACCAAGTAACGATGTTGTCCAGTCAGAATAAGTGGGATTTGAGCCGGCAGATGTAATATTGTTCCATCCCGAACCGGTGTTTACCTGCCACTGATATGATAAAGAGCTGCCTGAAGCAAATACACTGAATACAGCACTGCCGTTTTCACATGCAGTTTGATTGGTGGGTTGTGAAGTAATACTCGGATTTGCGTTAATTGTTAATACAGCAAAGGAAGAAGTTGCGGCAGGGCTGCAGGCACCGCTTACTATGCAGCGATAACTTCGTCCGCTCATTCCTGATGTTGCTCCTGTTATGTTCATTGTTGCAGTTGTAACATTGGAAAAAACGCCTCCATTGCTTAAATTATTCCATGAACTGATAAATTCCTGCCATTGATAAGATAAACCTGCTCCTGTTGCTGTTACACTGAAACTTGTATTGGCTCCGTCGCATATTGTCTGGTCTGTGGGTTGCGAGGTAATAGATGGGGCTGTATTTACTGTTATAGTCAGGGAAGCGCATCCCGTAGTATTGCACGTTCCTTCTGCTCTAACATAATATGTGGTTGTAGAAGCCGGAGATACTGCTATGCTTGCTCCTGTATTAACATAAGTTCCTCCGCAACTTCCCGAGTACCATTTCCATGAAGCGCCTGTACCAAGCGAACCACCTACAACTGAAAGTGTAGAGGAATTCCCGGAACATATCGGGTTTGCTGTGGCATTTATGCTCGTGGGTGCTGTTGATAATGTATTCATGTTTATTGTAAGAGAGGCGCAGCCGGTTGTATTGCATGTGCCTTCTGCTCTTACATAATATGTGGTTGCAACAGCAGGGGATACTACTATGCTTGCTCCTGTATTAACATAAGTTCCTCCGCAGCTTCCGGTATACCACTTCCATGATGCCCCTGTACCGAGCGAACCACCTACTACAGAAAGAGTAGTGGAAGCTGAGGGACATATCGGGTTTGCCGTGGCATTTATGCTTGTTGGTGCAGTGGATAATGTATTCATGTTTATTGTAAGAGAGGCGCAGCCGGTTGTATTGCATGTTCCTTCTGCCCTTACATAATATGTGGTTGCAACAGCAGGGGATACTGCAATGCTTGCTCCTGTATTAACATAAGTCCCTCCGCAGCTTCCTGAATACCATTTCCATGAAGCACCTGTACCGAGCGAACCGCCTACCACAGAAAGAGTGGTGGATCCTGACGGGCATATAGGATTTGCTGTGGCATTTATGCTTGCTGGCGCTGTGGATAATGTATTCATGTTTATTGTCAGAGAGGCACAGCCGGTTGTATTGCATGAACTTTCCGCACGTACATAATAGGTGGTTGCAACTGCAGGAGATACTGCTATGCTGGCTCCTGTTCCCACATAAGTTCCTCCGCAACTTCCGGAATACCACATCCATGAAGCACCTGTTCCCAAAGAACCACCCACAACAGAGAGAGTAGTAGAAGCTGACGGACATATCGGGTTTGCTGTGGCACTAATGCTTGTCGGAGCTGTGGATGGAGCATTGTAAGTAATTTTTAATGCAGGAACAGATTTCCATGTATAATTCACCGGTTTCCCGTCAAATGGCCATGGGTAACCTGAATCATGATATGCGGAACATCCTCTGTCAAAAGCTGCAAATAATCCTTTAGCAACAATTCCTCCGCCAGAGGTATATGCATTACCGTCACGGCTAATGTCAAGTAAAAGATTATTACCGTTCCAAACATGAGTTGTGCCGAATGTATAGGTAGTCCATACGCCTAAAACAGGACGTCCTGCATTGGCAATATAATAACAAGGTGTCCATCCGGAAGTTACCCACGCAGTGGATGTAGTGGATGTGGTATTTTGCATACGGATATAAAAATTAAGCAAATCTCTGCCAGGTTGTTGGTTACACCACAGTTGTACCGCTGTTATACAAGAACCTGAAGGTATTCCTGCAGCAGTTAATTCCGAAGCAAGATAAACAGACTGTAATCTGCAGTCATGGTAATAAGTATTATAAGGGTCTCCATAACAACTGGTACCAGAGCCCATAGCATAATTCCCCATTGCAGCATTTATTTCAACAATGGGGTCAATGGTAATTGGAAAAGTTAAATCAGGATTAAAAAGCCAACTTTGCGGCAAAGTAACTAAAACATTAATCCCTCCATTAACGAATTGAACTTTATAAGTACCTTTGGTTATGCTTGATTTAAGAAATGTCTTTTCTTCGGATGATAATTTTTCTTCAGGTGCAGCAAGAAGGTTAATTGCTTTTTCTTTATCTAATTTGCTGTCAAAAATTACAATAGGATGAAAAAATATTGCATTCTCAACTCCGGAGGGTTTAATCAAAAAACTTTCGGCCGAAAAATCACCGGTTTTATTTTCGTTATCAGATATAACCTGCCAATTCGGATCTAAAGGAATAAATTGAGTGAATTCCAGACTTGCTCCTTCAAATTTTTCTGTTAAGGAATTATTAAGATAATTAATAATAATATTGTTTTCTATCCTTAAACCATCATCAAGTATTTCAAATTCATCAGAAATTCCGGAATATGAATTATAAGTAATTTTATTATCTGATATTTGCCCTTCTGAAGAGACAGCATCTGCTGAATATATAATGGTGCCATCGGTATTTCGCAGAATAATTTTTGGATTTTTCCACCAGGAAAATTCTAAATTATCTTTAGTAATAACAACACCTGAATTGCCTGATTTTTCGGGAAAATAACTTTTAATATTTGCTGTAGTATTCGCGTATTTATAAGATGAAAATTTAGTATTATTGTTTGTCTTAATAGAATAATCTGCTTCCTGCCATATACCATTTTCATCAAGATAATGGGTTAATCCGCAAAAAACAGCAGTGTGTGAACCGTCAGGATTTACAAAAGTTTTAGAAATTTGTGTTCTTTTTTCAATAAGTTCTTGTTCAGGTGTAAAGCCATCAAAAGCACCGCCCTCTTGCCAAAGCTTGTTAACATGTAAATTTGAAGATAACGATGAGTTTGAAAATTGTGTAACCTGATTTTTTTCTTTACTGGTATTTTGAGCTTTTAGAATACTATTGCTTGG
>JAZDMF010000076.1:0-8848 GCA_043801235.1 Bacteroidota bacterium
GGTGGCAATGTTGGTGGTGGTGAGTACCGGATTTGCAGTAGTGAAGTTTGCAGGATCGGAATACGACTTATATCCCGCGCCATAATTGGGGCTTACCTGCCACGTATAGTATATATTTGCTGTAAGGCCGGATATCTTAACGGATGTGCCGGTTGTTGTGAGCGAAGTAGTGTTACCTGTAGTAGTATTGGTATAACGCACTTTGTAGCCGGTTGCTCCGCCACAGAAAGTCGACCAGTTCAGCGTAGCTTCATTAAAACGGACATCCGTGCTGGTAAGAACCGGGGGAACTACGGTCAGGGTCGCTGTGCCTGATGTACATGCAGGCGTGCATGTGCCGCTCACAATACAACGGTAAATGTAACCGTTAAGGCCACCCGCATCAGCAACACTCAGCGTGTTTGTAGTTGCTACCGGATAAGTTCCGCTAACCGGAATATCGAGCCAGCCGGCCCCTTTGTTAACCTGCCACAGGTAAGTCAGACCTTCACCTGTTGCGGTAACACCGAAGGATGTGTTTCCACCCCAGCAAATATTCAGCATATCATCAGGATGATCGGTGATGGCAGGGGCCACAGCGACAGAAACATTTACACTGCCATTCATTGTATTAGTACAAGAGGTTGTAGTATTGGTAGCAGTAACAGTATAAATTCCGGCAGCAGTTTTATCACCAAAGGAAATTGCAGAACCTGTACCGGCAACGGGAACACCGTCATCAACGCCATTTTTTTGGAGTTGGTAATTTACACCTGCTTCCGAATTATCAAGTCCGACAGCAACACCGGAGCCTCCGAAACAATATGAGCCTCCGCCTGTGATATTGAATGCAGCAGGTAACAAAACAACATCAATCAACGCATTTCCTGTCATATTATTTTCGCATAAAGTAGTCGTATTTCTGGCTCTTACGGTAAACGTTCCCGCTGTTGTCTGATTGCCGAAGTTTAATGATGAGCCTGTTCCGGGGATGGGTGAACTGAAATCCGCACCGTCCAATCTGAGCCAGTATTCTATTCCTGCGGAAGAATTACTTAAATTTATGGGAACGCCGGAACCACCCGAACAGAAGAAGCCTCCACCTGATACTGTATAAGCTGTGGGATCAGAATTGTTTGCAAGAGCAGCTCCCGAAGATAAAGCAGACATACAGGAACCCAATGTTACTTTTCCATAATATGTACCATTAGCAAGACTTGAAAAATTGCGAGAAATTGCATTCCCTGTCCATGACTGCAGCACACTGCCTCCGCTGTTGCACAGATCGAAAGTCTGAACACCGCTCTGATCCGACGTTATTGTAATAGTTCCCGAACCACATCCTGGGGTAGCTATAGAAGTAGCAACAGGTTGAACGGTATTGGTCAAAGTTGTGGCAGATGATAAAACAGAAACACAACCGCCAAAAGTAACTTTTCCTTTATATGTACCGTCAGATAAGCCGGAAAAAATATGAGCATTTGAATTTCCTGACCAGGTTTGCAGAACAGAGCCACCATTATCACAAAGATCGAATATCTGCGTGCCGTTTTGATCGGAAGTAATGGTAACATCGCCCGTACCGCAACCGGAAGTGTTGGATACACTGGCAACAGGTTGAATTGAATTTATTGCAACAGTTACGTTTCCCGACATGTTAGATGCACATGATGTGGATGAGTTCGTAGCAATGACTGTATATGATCCTGCAGCCGTTTGCAAACCAAAACCTATTGCCGAACTTGTTCCTGCAACAGGAGAACCGGTATTGCTCCCATCTGCCTTTAGCTGATAATTGACACCTGTTTCAGAATTATCCAAACCTACATCAACGCCATCACCTCCATTGCAATACATGCCTCCGCCTGTTACATTATAAGCAACAGGTAATGCATTGATGGAAACAGTTATATTTCCAGTCATGCTATTATTACATCCTGTTGTTGCATTCGCTGCAGAAACAGTATATGTACCTGCTGCACTTTGGTTGCCAAAACTAATAGACGATCCGGTACCTGCAACAGGAGATCCTGTGTTTAAACCACCAATTTTTAACTGGTAATTCACCCCTGATTCAGAATTACTTAAACCAACAGCAACGCCACTTCCTCCGCTGCAATAGGAGCCTCCTCCGGTAACGCCATAAGGCGTAGGATTTGGATTGACGGTAATTGTAGCATTTCCTGTCATAGCATTAACACATCCGGTTGTGGAATGTGTGGCAATAACGGTATAAGTACCCGCAATAGTGAAAGTACCGAATGATATTGACGATCCCGTTCCTGCAACAGGCGAACCCCATGGAGAACCATTTAGCTGTAGCTGATAATTTACATCGCTTTGTGAATTGTCAAGTCCAACAGCCAAACCACTTCCGCCGTTGCATAAAGAACCACCGCCTGTAACAATGTATGCAATGGGCAAGGAATTTATTGTAACAGAAACACTTCCCGTCATTGTATTGGTACAGGATGTTGAAGCATTGACCGCAACTACGGTATAAGTACCTGCTGTTGTCTGGTAGCCAAAATTTATGGCTGACCCGGTGCCAGCGACGGGTGAACCTGTATTGCTGCCGCCAATTTTGAGCTGATAATTGACCCCTGACTGTGAATTATCCAATCCCACAGATACTCCTGAACCCCCAGTACAATACGAACATCCGCCTGTAACATTATACGCAGTAGGTAACGGATCAATGCTGACAGATACATTGCCAGTCATTGTGTTCGTACATGAAGTAATTGTATTGGTAGCGACAACCGTAT
This sequence comes from Bacteroidota bacterium, assembly GCA_043801235.1. Classification (GTDB taxonomy): domain Bacteria; phylum Bacteroidota; class Bacteroidia; order Bacteroidales; family CG2-30-32-10; genus DAOQAK01. Next base: position 2,748 of record JAZDMF010000076.1, read on the forward strand.
ATGTTCCGGCAGTAGTTTGATTTCCGAAACTAATAGAAGAGCCTGTGCCTCCAACCGGAGAACCGGTATTGCTTCCATCAACTTTTAATTGGTAGTTCACATTGCTTTCCGAGTTGTTCAATCCTATGGCTGTACCTGAACCATCGGTACAATATGAACCTCCCCCTGTAATACTATATGAAATTGGAAGTGCATTTATTGTAATTGTTGCACTTCCGGCCATGGTGGTTGTGCAGTTAGTTGCTGTGTTGGTAGCGACAACAGTATATGTACCGGCAGAAGTTTGATTACCAAAGCTAATTGCGGAACCAGTTCCTGCAACGGGTGAACCGGTATTGACACCGCCAACTTTTAACTGGTAATTCATTCCGGTCTGAGAATTTGCTACACCTGCTGCAACACCAGAACCTCCGCTGCAGTATGATCCGCCGCCGGTGACATTGTATGCAGCAGGATAAGGATTAGTCGTACCTTTCAAAATTATATCATCTAATCTGCATGCTATAGTTCCGGTCTTTTTCCAATGTAAGAGTAAATTAGAAACCTGTGCACCTGATGGAATGCTAATATCAGATATCAGATACCATCCAGTGGCTGCATTTGCTGCGCATGGAAATGAGTAACTGACAGCATTCCAATTGGTCCCATCTGTTGAGTATTCTAAAGCAAGCGTTGGTAAGGCTGAGGCGCTTTCTTTCCTGAATGCAAAAGTGAGCAACAAACTAGTATGCTGTGAAGCATCTATACCTTCAATTGAAAAACCATATTCTGCATTTGTTAAAGTTAGCCAGACATTTCCAAGTCCTGATGCTCCCGAATATCCAGACGAGGCACTTGTAATCCTGATATCGCCAGGGTTTGTACAGCCCAAGCTACCCATTGTATAAGAATCATTATCAAATCCATTATTTGTCTCATGAGTTGCAATTGCGGTTGTGGCTGCAACAGTTCCCATAGTTTCTGTAAAAACTGTAGCAGGACTTCCTCCCGAACAACTTGATGTCACTGTCATTGTGATAGAATTTGAGGTAGCAGGAGATCCGGAAGGGCAGGATATATTGGATGTCATAACGCATACGATAATATCACCATTAGCAAGAGATGTCGAGGTGAAGGTTGAGTTAGTTTCACCCGATATATTTGATCCGTTCTTCTTCCATTGATAGCTTGGTGTTGATCCCCCGTTGGTTGGAGTTGCTGTAAAAGTAACGCTTGTTCCTGCGGAAATTTCACCGCCGGGGACTGCTGCGATATTAACACTTACGGCATTTGTAGCATTTACCGTCATTGTAACTGTATTTGAAGTAGCCGGTGAACCTGTAGCGCAAGATAAACTGCTGGCCATCACACATGTGATGATGTCACCATTTGACAGTACGGCGGAAGAATAGGTTGAATTAGTTTCCCCAGATATATTTGTTCCTCCTTTTTTCCATTGGTATGTGGGGGTCCCACCGTTATTGGGGGTTGCTGTGAACGTAACATTTGTTCCTGCACAAATGGTATTCGAAGGGCTGACAGCAATACTGACTGAGGCAGCAAAACTTGTCACGGACATGGTCAATGTATTGGAGGTGGCAGGAGAACCTGTTACACATGCAAGGTTTGAAGTTATGACACACAAAAAATAATCACCATTAATTGGAGTTTCAGTATATGCAGAATTTGTTTCTCCGCTGATATCTGATCCGTTTTTCTTCCACTGATATGTTGGCGTAATTCCTCCGTTTGTAACAGTTGCCGTATATGTAACATTTGTTCCCGGACAAACAGTTACAGAAGGATTTGCTGAAATGCTCACACTGGCTGCAAGACTTGAGTTAACAGTAACAACCGCAGTTCCGTTCATATTGCTGCTGCATGATGTTGAGGTATTCGTTCCCGTTACGAAATAGGTGCCGCCTGCAGTCTGAAGCCCAAATGATATAGCACTGCCTGTACCGGCCACGGGGCTTCCCACCGGGGATGCGCCAAGCATGAGCTGGTAATTAATGCCCACATCCGAATCGTCAAGGCCAACTGTTACCCCGCTTCCTCCGGAGCAATAACTTCCTCCACCTGTGACATTATATGCGGTGGGATACGTACAGGATAGTATCCCTGTTAGTTTAATGTCGTCAATGTAATACGTACCTGTACTCATTGAAGAAGCCCTTAACCTGATTGCTATCTGAGTTGAAGATCCTGGTATACTAACAATCCAGGGATTGGTGTTTACTGTTATGGGTTTGTTGGAACTGGTTGCTCCAAATGCTACATTTTTCTGGCTGTAGTTCTGGTTGCAATTTACAAGGGTGACACTCTCTGTCCCGTTCCATGTAGAACCGTTATCGTAAGAAATATCCAGATAAAGATTTTCGCTTGGGCTGACATTTATTCCTGAAAATGCAACCGATAAGTTCACGCTTGAATATGAAGCAAGGCTTATATTATTAAAAGTAACAGTCTGTGCTGAATTTATTCTCCGGGAATAAGTCCCGACATATTTGTATGAGCTTGAATTGCTTGCACCGCCGCTATTATTCCATGTATCCTGCGGATTGCTTTCAAACCCCTGATAGACAATGGTTGTTGGAACAGCCACCGTGGTACAGCTTGTTGATTGAACAGTTCCGTCAGTTTTGTAATTAATATCCGTATTGGAATTTGTATAGGAATAAATTTTAAAATAATACGTTGTGTTTGAATTCAATCCTGTGAACGTACAAGTATTTATTCCATATACAACATTTTTTACAAAAGCATCATCTGCTTCGGAAACGCCGTCAACCGGATTGCTGATGCTTCCAAAGTTAATCATACTTGCTTTTATCAGGTAACCATGTGGAAGAACAGAGCCGGTTGCACCAGACCAGGATAACGGGATGGTTGTTGTTGTTGTTGTTCCGCATGAAAAGACTGTAGGATGATTACTCGGTTCTGCCCGCAGAGTTGCAAATAATTCTTCATTTCCGTAAGAAGTTCCATTCGCATTAGTAGCATAAGCGCGGACATAGTATGTTGTTCCACCGGTCAAGCCTGTTATGCTGCTTACAAATGATCCTGTTCCTGTTCCGTCAGATGTTTTACTATTGGCTGTAGTGGGACTTCCTGTATTATTCCAGCAAACACCGCGTGCTGTTACGGGAGAACCTCCGTCAGCGGTAATATTCCCGCCACTTGTTGCCGTGGTTATGGTTATAGCAGAAGCGGAATTCGTAGTAAGGGACGGAACAATTAATGGAGCGGATGTTGACTGGCTGCCCGTTAATCCGGGTGTTTTATAACAGTATTCAGTATTATTGTATTCGTAAACCGCAAAATAATAAGCAGTACTTGCAGACAATCCCAAAACCTCAACAGAGGTTGCAGGACCATTATACACAACGTAATTACCCGTTCCGATCTGGTCACCGGAGCCAAATATATCACTATCGGCGTATGGAACTCCTGAAACAGGATCGGAGTTAACCGCAGTTCCCGCTTTTGCAAGAACCAGAACATTATTACCGTTACCTCGTGTCCATGAAACAATCATTGAACCGGATGTAATAGTATTAAACAACATTCCGGAAGATTGGTTTGTTGGAGCGGTACACCCGCCACAGGTAACGTTTACATCGTCGAATGAAAGGTTTCCCACACTTTTAGTATAAGTAAATCTAAACTGAGTAAAGCCTGCTGTTAAAGATGGAGTTGTACCGGAGTTGTATGTTTTAGTGGTAGCTGTTGTAGGGATAGAATTAGTGATGTTGTCAACCTGAATCCATGTTGTTCCGTTATAGCCTTCGATTTTAAAGGCAGAAGCTGCATCGGTACCCTGTCCTTTTATCCATAATTTCAATTCTGTAGGATTTGTAATTGTTGGCGTTGTTATCTGATCACCGGTAGCATCAAACTTTAATGAAGGTAATGCAACGCCAAAATTGCCGGTTGTTATATAGGTTCCTCCAATATTGGTAAAAACCCAGCCTGAAGGAGGCGTGATACCTCCATCAAAACCTTCGGTAAGGCAGGCATAACTACCACCACCGGCAGCAGTGTTGCAAGAAGTATTTTGAATAGTCCCGATCAATTTGTAATTGATATTTGAGCCTGAGTTGGAATAAGCATATATTTTAAAATAATAGGTTATGCTTGAAGCAAGACCGGTAAAAGTACAGGTTTGAACACCCGGTAAAATATTCTTTGCATTTGTGCCATCAGCTACGGGTATGCCGTCACTTGGGTTTGTAATATCCGCTAGGCTTACAGAGCTCATTTTAATAAGATAACCATTGGGGATGATTGTTCCCACGGCATCTATCCATGTTAATGGAATGGAAGATGAAGTAGTTGTTCCGCATGTAAAAACTGTCGGGTGATTATCCGGTTCTCCCTGGGGAATGTTGTAGTTATATACATCAGAGGTTGTGGAATTGGATTCGTTGTCGGTGGCAACAATTTTATAATAAACGGTAGTTCCGGCTACCTGGGCAGGAATAGCGGAGCTGGTAGTATATGTTGGAGCAGTTCCGAGCGTCATACTTATAGAATTACTGAAAGTACCCGGAGTTACATCCCAATATAATATTGATGTTAAAATAGAACCATTATCTGTGATATCAGCAGAAACATTTACTACATCTGCAGGTGTTGGATTTAAAGGAGAATTGGAAACGTTGGTAATTGCGGGAGCAGTAACACAACTTGTCCCCCAAATTAAACAAACATATTCCGGATGATCAATAAATGGATTTCTGTTGTGCTGCGGCGTATTGTAATATATGGCATTATTCCTGTCAATTTCTTTCTGGCTCACAGGATCGTTATAGTGCCATTCCATCAGCATATTAATGAACCATGTTTTATAGGTATTCCCTGAAGAGTTAATCACGTATTGCCCTTCAGTAGCGGGATAAGCATTTACCCAATCACTAATATTGTAACGAGTCGCAAGATATAAATATGCCCTTGCAAAATCACCTTTGTAATCATTAACAGGTTCGAAAACAGTTCCTGTATATCCCGGATTTGAGCAAGGGCCCACCTTGCTTCCATTGGTGGAAGTCCATGTGGGGGCAGTGACCCGCCCTATGGGGTGTGCGCTTTTATAATTATTTGTGTATTGATCGGCCGGCGGGAGGTGATGCAAATCGGAATATTGAAAAACATCCGTACCTCCCCACCATGAATTAGGCATCTGATGTTCCCTGGAGTAGCAGTCACCTTCGGCACTTGCGGTTCCGCATTGTTCCGTATACAATGTAAAAGTATATGCCGGAGTTCCACCCGGGACATCGGAATACATATCCCAAATGGTATTACCACCGGGTGATGTTACATCTGTGAAAGCATAAGCATCCCATACATCAAAAGCGGTACTTGTATAAGGTAGTTTCACATGCCCTGTTGTAATAATTGTCTGAAGTGCGGTACGCAATGTACTGCCGGTTTTTCCAGAAGCAGCATTATAATAACCCGATGGAATTTGTCCGAAACCTGCAAGCGAAATAAATAAAAGCAAGGCAAGAAAAAATAATTGCAAGATTTTTTTCATATTTATAAGCCTGATAATTGTAAAAAATAGGATGAAAAAAATAAAATACAAATAAAAATATCTGGAAATATATTGTTTGCCAGCATTGTCAGAAAAATTTTCATAACTTAAAATTTAAGTCAATAAAATTTTTATTATGCCGGTTTCAGAGATGAGGGTCAGGAAGTCACCCGCAACCATCAAGGGTGTTCAGCGATAAAAAACTTATAAAATTCAAATAACGATAACAGTCACAATTTATTTAATTGATCAGATTACAAATTTACATCAGAATATAAGCAAAATCAAGTATTCTGAAATATTTTTTTAATAAAATTAGACAAACAAATATTTACTTTATACGAAATAAGGTATTGCAGTGGTGAAATAATTTATTGGTATTTGTCCGCCGGGCGTTTGACATGAATTATACTTTGAACGGTGTAAATTACCACTTGCCTTCCCTGCCTTCTATGTTGCAAACCAAATTTCAGAGCAATTATTTATTTTTTTATTTTTGTGTCATAAATCTGAAGAGGAAGTGAGCTCTGCTGGAGAGCAACTCACCAGCAATAGGATTTATGGCTTTGAATAAAACTCCCTA
>JAZDMF010000080.1:0-26682 GCA_043801235.1 Bacteroidota bacterium
CCTGTCCAGTTGTACACCGATGGTGTTGCGCCTGTAATACCGTATGTAACCGTGAGTGAAGTCAGAATGGTTGATCCGTTATTTTTTAACATGATCTTGGGTTTTGCGCAAATGGGATTCATACGCCCCCACATTTTATCGGATGACGGAGAAAACACATCCTCAATAGCCGCATCGAGTGTAAAGTTAGGAGCTCCGTATGTCACCAGCTGGTCTTCTATCTGATAATAGTCCCAGCCGCCGGTGCTGGTGTATGGCTGAGCATCATGATCAAGAATCACCGAATCGCCAGGTGAAATGAAAGGTGTTATTTCCAGATCGTATGTCCACACTTCAGCACCAGGGCACCAGTTCGACCTGTCATATACCCATGTTCCACCCTGAGGATAAAGTGGGTTGAGGTCGCAGTTGTTGCGCCATACGAGTTTTGTAAACTGCTGTGTTCCGTCAATTTTATAATAATGATTTTTCGGACAGAACTCCGCACAATTCTGCGGTGTATCCATTCCATGGCCCGTTACACGCGACTTCCAGCGCGCCGTAAAAGCATTGACAGGAATGAAGACTTGTTTAGGAGTCAAATGACTTTCTATAGGATCGGCTGATTGTCCGTAATTGAATCCGCCATTCCATAAATTCTGGATGCTCACAACATCGCGTGGAGGAATTCCTTTGATCATCAGAAACCGCATATCGAGCAGCTCCTGCCAGTTCCCGGCAGCAAGATGAACACTGTCGGCAAGCAGTGTGCGGTAATCTGTCACATCGAATGTCCATGTCCAGCCGTTACCAAGGCTCAGGCCGTTTCCATAAGGGGTAATGTAACGCGCCAGTTCATAACGGATGACCTGCGGAAATTTAATGTAATAATCATAATATGTAAGAATCATCGTACTGTCGGGCGTTACAAAAACCGAATCGGTGATGTTCCCCGAAACATCATATTCATAATAATAATATGCTGCCTGCCAAACGCTGAAAGTATCAACGGCTACGCCGGAATTATTTATGGAATCGGTATACGTGATTATCTGCAACGGCACATTCATTGTTGAATCGAGAATAAAAACCGAATCAGTATGTGATGTAAATGTTCCCTGTTCAAAAATTATGTTAGGGCGCAAAGTTGTTAGTGTAAAATCGCAAACATAATCATCGGGGCCTTTTAAAAGATTATCAATGCTCATAAGCAATGCATCAGGATTTGCTGAAGGTGCACTGTCGGCAGCAATCTGAAAATTTCCGTCATCGAATTTGTAATAAAGAACAAGATTATTATAATAAGGATTCGATGCATTAATGCACCTGTGCATATTTTCCATTATGCCTGCCTGATCGAGTTCAACATTGAAAACTGCAAATTCATCCATTTTTCCTTCATACGACTCCGAGCCACTCCATGTACCTTTACCGATGTGAAACTTTTTTATTTCCTTCATTGAACGTGTCTTTGCTGTTCCGCTATGCCACAGGTTTCCGTTAAGATAAATTTTCATCGAACCGGTACCAACATTTTTTGTAAACGTCCAGTAATTCCATTGTCCCTCAATTTCATTTATTGCCGCAGCTTTGTTAATGCGGTCGTACGAACCTCCAACATTTCCTGCATCCCAGTATACATTGCTGTCCGACCAGGGAACATGTGCATTAATCACTCTGTTGCCCGATGAATCAACGGCTTCAAAACAGGTGCCGTTCTGCGGCTGATATTGCGCATTACCATATGCCCAGTAAGAAACAGTAATTGATGAATCAATTGTATTTAATGAATCATTTAAAGGAACGCTCACAAAGCCCCCATTATGAACAGCAATGCAACGGTCATCATCTGATTTATATAAACCTGCAATATATCCGGCATCTGCAGTATTTACAATATTATCATTTCCTGCTGTCGAATTTTCATAAGTTATTTCAATAATAATATTACTCGTACCATCCCAACTGAAAGGCATAAGAAACTGGAGGCTGTTCCACCCGGCAATCGCAAACAAAGTATTTATTCGATATACTTCAGTAAATCCGGATGCACTGAACGAATCTTCCGACAAAGAATCGAGTGTGCATGCTTTCATGCGTACTACAAGGTTTTTCAGCATACTGCCTGTTGACTGAAGATCGAATTGTATTCCTGTTATATCGCCTGGTCCCATTCCTGTTGCAGATATTTCGGATGCTTTCCATAAATAATGGGTACGTGAAACAGGCCTTGATGAAGCAAAAGGCTGAACTGATAATTGTGTTCCCGCACCTGAAGTATATGCATTTAATGACAATGTATCATCGTGAACAGCATAATACTGCCAGCCCGGAACATAAGTATAAGTGGGCGAATTGACATAAGCAAAAGTATCAACTACATTGCCGTTTACAAGAAACACAGGTTGATGAATAACAGAAGAATCAATCAGCCCGGTATGATCATATAGATATGTATATGTGAGATAATCCCATTCCCCGCAGGCTGGGTTTAGCGCAGGATTGCATTTAAGTGTGTACTGCATCAGGATTTTTTCAAAGCGCACGGTATCGGGAGGAAAATTAAACCATGTATCCTGTGGTGATCCGAAAGTGAAAGTTTGAACAGTAATGGTATCGCCGTTCTGGCTGTATAAAAAATAGGTGAATGTTAAAACATTCAGCAGAAAAAATACGAATTTTTTCATAATAAAAAATTTAGCAAAATCGATTAAGATATGCAAATATAGAAAAATAAATATAGAAAAATAAATTTTTTGATTCGGTTTATGGGTGAACGGTTTTAGTTTGTCGGTTATCAGTCGATCGACGGTATATTTTATTCTGCTGACTGAAAACTGCAGATTGAGGTCATTGCAATTGCTTATATTGTATTAACCCATCCCTTCATCATCCAGCATGGAGAGATAATTCTTATAACGTCCCGGATCTATATAACCCTCATCCAGCGCTTTTTTTACAGCACAGTCGGGTTCGTGCACATGAGTGCAATTGTAAAAGCGGCATTGGGGCAGGCGCTCGCGCATTTCAGGAAAATAACCTCCCAGTTCTTCAGGCCTTATCCATATCATGCCTAATTCCTTGATGCCGGGAGTATCAATGACAAATCCGCCAAACGAAAGCGGGAACATTTCAGTAAATGTTGTTGTGTGTTTTCCTTTTTCATGATATTCGGAAATCTTTCCTTCCTTTAAATTCAGCGAAGGTTCTATAACATTTATAAGCGCTGACTTTCCAACACCTGAATGTCCGACGAGCAAACTGGTTTTTTTTCCTAAAAGTTCTTTGAAATCTTCAGTATGTGTCTTATTCATTGCTGAGGTAACAAGACATTTGTAGCCCACATGCTTATAAAGTGTGCACAAATAATCCACTTCATCTTTTGCTTCTGCATCATGCAGATCGCATTTATTAAAAACCACCGCTGCGGGAATATGATACAACTCGGTAACTGCAAGAAACCTGTCAATGAAGCCGGTTGATGTTCTTGGAAATGCAAGCGTAACTATACATACGGCCTGGTCTATATTAGCTGCAATAATATGCTGTTGTTTGGAAAGCTTGGTTGATTTGCGGATGATATAATTTCTCCTGTCTTCAAGAAAAGTGACAGTACCTGTTTTCTGATCTTCAATAAAATCAAACCGGACATGATCGCCAACAGAAAGAGGATTAGTGCTGCGAATGCCCTTCATCCTGAAATTACCTTTCAGTTTGCACTCGTAGAGTCTTCCATCATCTGTCATGACAATGTACAAGTTGCCGGTTGTTTTTGCGATAATTCCTTTCATCATGCAAGCTGATAAATTTTACCCGGCATACAACGTATGATGCCCAGAAACTCAAGGTTCAGCAGAACAGCCGCCACCTTGCTTGCGGGCAGGTTCACATTCATGCCGATCACGTCAACGGATACTGTTCCTTCCTTTCCAAGAAATTCAATAAGCGATTTTTCTTCCGGTGAAAGATCGATAAAAAGTTGTTTCTGGATATTTTGTTTTTTCTTTTCTTTCTTCTCTTCCCATCCCATGATGTATATTAAATCACTGACCGACTGAATAAGCGCAGCCCTGTTTGTTTTTATAAAATTATTGCATCCTTCGGAATAATGATCGCCCACCCTTCCGGGAAATGCAAATACATCGCGGTTATAACTGTTGGCAATATCGGCTGTAATCAGCGCCCCGCCTTCTTTTGCGGCTTCAACAACAATAACTGCATCGCAAAGTCCGGCAACTATTCGATTGCGTTTCGGAAAATTTTCGGGAATGAACTTTGATCCGCTGGAAAAATCAGTCAGCAGTCCTCCGTTCTTTATCATCTTTTCGGCAGTAGCCCTGTGTGTTTGCGGATAAAGCATATCGAGGCTGTGGCCGATTACACCTACAGTCGCAAGACCCATATCAAGCGCAGCACGATGGGCACATACGTCAATTCCATAAGCCAATCCGCTTACAACCATTACGTTTAACGGAGCCAGACCCTCAACAAGGCTTCTGCATATTTTTTTCCCGTAGTCGGTGGCCCTGCGGGTTCCGACAACAGCCACAACTTTCGGAACATTTAAATTACCCGTACCTTTATAATAAAGCATTACAGGACCGTCTTCCGCATGCTTCAATCGTTCCGGATAATCCGTATCCAAAAAAAATAAAGGAGTAATTTGATATTTTTCAATAAATTTTATTTCTTTTTCTGCATGGTCAAGAACCTTACTATTTACAATAGTTTCAGCAAGTGTTTGTCCTATTCCAGGCACTTTAAGCAGTCCTTTTACTTTTTCATTAAATACGGCTTCCACTCCACCGCAATAGGCAATGAGTTTTTTTGCCGTTACATCGCCAATGCCCGGTATTAAAGTAATTCCTATCTTATATAACAGTTGCTGATCCATAATTTGTTTTGCTAAAATAATTATTTATTCAGAAATACGTTCTAAATTAACTACGGCTGTTTGCGTTTGTTTTTATATTTTTGTCAATACGAATTATGAATCTGAAGAAACTTGACATATACATCACCCGCAAATTCCTTGGCACTTTTTTTTATGCCATTGCTTTAATTATAATTATTGTTATCGTATTTGATATTTCAGAAAAGATTGACGATTTTCTTGAAAAGGAAGCCCCACTTTACGAAATAATTTTTACTTACTACCTGAATTTCATCCCTTATTTTGCAAACCTCTTCAGTTACCTGTTTACCTTCATAGCTGTAATTTATTTCACTTCACGCATGGCCTCGAACACCGAAATTGTTGCTATTCTTAGCAGCGGCATCAGTTTCCGGAGGTTGCTCAGACCTTATATTTTTTCATCCATTATCATCGCCCTGTTTTCTTTTGTGCTGTCGAATTTTATTATTCCTCCGGCAAATAACAGAAGAATGGAGTTTGAAATGATGTACATCAAAAGTCCGAACCGCTCTCGGGAAATGAATGTTCATATGCAGATAAGCCCCGGAATATTTGCTTATTCCGAACATTACAACAGCGCAACCAATATGGCGTATCATTTTTCCCTCGAAAAAATAAACGAAAAAGGATTGTATTATAAACTTACCAGCGATTATGCCCAATACGACAGCTCTAAGGGGGCATGGCATATCCAGAATTACTTCCTGCGCACCATTGATGGCATGAATGAAATAATAAAAAGCGGCAAGGGCATTGATACTGTTCTTAACCTGAAACCTTCCGATTTTGTTGAAAACCTCCACAACATCGAAACCATGAATTACTCTGAACTGAACACTTTTATTGCTGATGAAAGTTTAAAAGGGTCCGACAGCATACAGTATTACCTTGTGGAAAAACACAAACGCATCGCTTTTCCGTTTGCAACAGTCGTGCTCACACTGATTGGCGTTTCATTATCGAGCCGAAAAAAGCGTGGTGGCATTGGCCTTAACCTTGGAGCAGGAATTTCTCTCAGTTTTGTTTTTATTCTTTTCATGCAGATTTCCACAACCTTTGCCACCAATGGAAATTTACCCGCACAACTGGCTGTTTGGATTCCTAATATTGTTTTTGGTGCGCTGGGAATATTGCTGTTGAGAATGACTCCGAAATAATTTATTAGTTACGATTGACGAAGTACGATTTCGGATTTCCCTATTCCTTATTCCTTTTCCCAATCCCTTGATTCCCTATTTTGTTATTTCACTAATGACTTAATGACCATGAATCACACTGCCAGCCCGAAAGACGCAGTCTGGCTGGCGTAGCAGCAAACTTGTCTGCCGGTAGGTAGATGACAATAAATGACAGCAAAGCGAAATGACAATTAATGCTGCAGGCAATATATATTATTTCAAAACTTCTTCAATCTTCTCTTCAATCACAGTTAAGTCAGTACTTTTAGCCAGAATTTTTCCTTCCTTATCAACCAGCACCATATAAGGTATTTCCTGAACATTGTACAATTTGGCAATTGGCGACGACCAGTATTTCAGATCGCTCACCTGTGTCCACGTAAGCTTATCCTTCTTTATTGCAGCAGTCCATGAATCATTTTCACGATCCAATGATACACCCAGTATTGTAAAGTTGCTGTTCATATACTTTTTATACAGTGCAACAAGATTCGGATTGTTTATCCGGCAGGGTGCGCACCACGATGCCCAGAAGTCTATTAGTACATATTTCCCTTCAAGTGATGAAAGAGAAACCGAAGTGCCTTCTGGTGTCTCAAGCGAAAATTCGGGAGCGTCGCTGCCAACGGAAAGCTTGCTTTCAGCCAAAGCCAATTCGGCTTTAAGACGCTTTATTTCAGAAACACGGCTATGCAGATCTTCCACATGCAGATTGCCCGGATAAGCTGCCATTAGTGCTTTGTCAAGTTTTTCGAAATAAGAAAAATCTGCTGAATCCTTTTCAAAGAAAAGAGCTTCCCTTCCGAACTGTTCATAAATGGCAATCAAACAGGCAAGCGAGCTCGTGTTTTTGTCTATGAATTTTTTTGCGAATTCCTTTTCATCATAAAATATCAGCTTGTAAGTTGAATCGAGCGCATTTTTTATTTCAAGGATATCCGGCTTGTCTTTGCTTTCATCATATTCAACTTTCAAAGAATCTACTTTTGCATAGTTCTCTTTTTTATGCATATTCAGTTCCCATATCTGTTCAGAACCTACAGAACCACTGACTTGGTATGTTTGCGTTAACTGCCTTGAATCTGCTGATATGTCAACCGTTTCGCCTTTGTCGATGAGGAGAGTAACAAAATTATCGCTTTTCATGCGCAGCACATAAAATCCGATTTCCTTAGGTTTTACCTTAAAATAAAAATCCCCATCCTCTGTAATAACGGCTGAATCAACCGGGATCATTTCCTTTACGGTAAGTTCATCAAGGTAGATGGAATCTTTTTTTGTATTGGTAAGATTTCCTTTGATGACAAAACTGTTTTCATCGGCTTTGTTTCCCCCGCAGCCTGTAATTGCTAATGCCAGCAATAGTGTAAATATTTTTATTAAATTTTTCATAGTTGGAATATAGAACGTAACAAATTTTTACTACTCGGCACATATCTATCTTACTTATTTATTATTGCACCGAAGTACGAATCTTTTACGAATATGCGAATTACGAACTGATTCGTACTTCGCTGTGTCCTTTATATTGTTCGTACTTCGTAAGTTCGTTATGTTGTTCGTACTTCGTTATTATGTTATTACAACCATTTTTTCTTTTTGAAATATATGATCATAGTAGTTGCACAAGCCACGCATATCACCCAGAAAAAAGCATAACCCATTTTCCATTCCAATTCCGGGAAGTTGTGAAAATTCATTCCATATACACCTGCAAAGAATGTTAGTGGAATGAAGATAGTAGCAATGACTGTAAGCACTTTCATCACGCTGTTCATTCGGTTGCTGATGTTGGTAAGATAAATATCCATCAGCCCTGATAAAATATCGCGCTGCGTTTCTATTGATTCAATGATGTGAACAGCATGGTCGTATACGCTGTTTAGGAAAATGTAAGTGCTATCGTGGATCAGCGGGTTTTCATGCCGCTGCATTTTGCCAATGGCCTCCCGCAACGGAAATACCGATTTCATAAGCATCACCAGGTCGCGCTTTGTTTTCTGAATTTCCGAAAGTGATTTACCTGAAGTGTCAAGCATAACGCGGTCTTCAAGATCTTCAATATTCTCTTCAATATTTTCTGCAATAGCATAGTAATTATCAACAGTTGCATCTATGAGGAGGTAAACAAGATAATCGGTTCCCCTGACACGTGCTTTGCTTATCCCGTTCATTAACCTTTCGGCAATAGGTTTGAAATGTGCCGATTCCTTTTCCTCAAACGAAATCACAAAATTTTTACCGAATACAAAACTTATCTGTTCGTATTTTATTTCTTTGCTCTCTTTATTGTATTCAAGATTTTTTAATGTAAAAAAAACATAATTGTCAAATTCTTCATATTTAGGCCTCAGTTCGGTGTTAGGAATATCTTCAAGGACCAAAGGATGCAGGTTAAATAATTTTCCCACACCCTCAATGATCTGCGTATTGTGTATGCCGCTGAAATGGATCCAGGTAATGCCGTTGCGGTCAATATAGGGATTACACTCCTCGGGAGATGTAATATTTTTATGTTCAGCAGTTTCTGCCGTATAGTATAGCAGAGACATATTCACATCGGAGGTATTTTCCGTTCCCACATGAATAATGCTTCCCGGCGGCATTCCTGCTTTACGCGAAGGCCTGCTTTTATGAATTGTTTTCCTGGGCGGTAAAAATTTATCAGATTTCATGAATGTAGGACTATTATAATGCAAATAATTTATCGTGAGAAAAAATCAAAAACCCAAAATTTAAAGCTCCAAGTCCCAAGGGAAGTGCTTGGAGTTTTGGGCTTGGAAATTTTATGATGAAATCAGTTCTTTCATCAGCAGTGTCATTTTCTTTTCTGCTTCATTTGCAACTTTTATAACTTCTTCGTGCGATACTTCAACAATTTTTCCAGGTACGCCAAGATCGGTAATGATAGAAATTGCAAAACAGGGAACCGACATATGCCTGGCAACAATCACTTCAGGTACTGTTGACATGCCCACGGCATCAGCTCCGGAATTGCGCATGCGCACATATTCCGCAGGTGTTTCAAAACAAGGCCCGGAAACGGAAGCATAAACACCGGTTTGATATTTTATTTTTAATTTTTTTGCAATTTCGATTGCTTTATTCACCATTGATCTGTCATAAGCTTCGCTCATATCAGGAAAGCGCGGCCCCAGTTCACTGTAATTTTTCCCCATCAGCGGATTATCGGGCAACAGGTTGATATGATCGGTAATGATCATCAGGTCGCCAATTTCAAAATCAGGATTAACACCACCGCTGGCATTGCTTACAAAAAGTTTTGTTATTCCGAGGAATTTCATCACACGCACCGGAAATGTAAGTTGTTGCATAGTGTAGCCTTCATAGTAATGAAAGCGGCCCTGCATTGCTACCACTTTTTTCCCGCCGAGTATTCCGAATATAAGCTTGCCCGAATGGCCTTCAACAGTTGATACGGGAAAATTAGGAATGGTTTCGTATGCCAGCACATGCCTGACATCAATTTCGTTCACCAGCCCGCCAAGCCCGGTGCCAAGGATGATACCTATTTCGGGTTTAAATTTTATTTTTCCCTGAATGTACGACGTGGTTTCATGAATTTTTTCGATCATGTTCTGCATATTCCATCAATATTTGGTTAAACGTAATTTTATCAGCCGGGAAAAAATCAATTTCAATGTGTGCAATGAAAACGGGAAGGTGCTTGATTATTTCAGCAGGTTCAGGTTTTTCCAGTCGCATTGCATCTTTCTCAGTAGTAATAATGATTTTATTTTCTTCTGCAATATTATTAAAAGTTTCTTGAATACGCACCAGGTCGCCGGAAGAATATTCGTGATGATCGCTGAAACGAATAAAATAAATTTCTTTAAAAATTTCTTCCAGATGTTTTTTCAGTGGTGATGGATCTGCAATACCCGTAAATAGTAAAGCTTTATTGTGTTTTTTAAAATCCGCCAGAAGCCTGCCATCATGCAAACTCTTTATCCCTGTATATTTCAGAAAGCTGAAAAAAACTGTATTATGTTTTATATAAAGTGTTATTTCATTATTGATGGCATTTTTTTCTTCTTCACATAAATTCAACGGACATTTAGTAACAACTATAACATCTGCTCTCTTTGCTCCTTCCCTCGATTCCCTTAATGTTCCGGAAGGAAAAATATAATCACGCGTAAATAATTTATGATAATCCGTAAGTAAAATATTCAGTCCCGCTTTTACTTTCCTGTGCTGGTATGCATCATCAAGAATAATCACTTCGGTTTCTTTATGCCTTCCGGTAATTTCTTCAATCCCCGTGCAACGGTCTTCGCAAACAGCAACTGTTATTTCAGGAAACTTTTTTTTGAACTGTTTGGGTTCATCTCCAACTTCATCCGATAATGAAGTTACGCTTGCTTCTGCAAAGCCTTTTGTTTTTCTTTTATAGCCGCGGCTCAGTATTGTCATATTATTTTTTGACGAAAGCAAACGTACAATGTATTCAACCATGGGGCTTTTCCCTGCTCCTCCCATGCTTAAATTCCCAATACCAATAATTCGTATGGGAAAACTGCGTGAAGTCCTCCAGCCCCAATAAAAAAATTTATTTCTGGCACTAGTCGCCAGCCAATAAAAAAAAGTAAAAGGAAATAATAAAATTACACGTACAATCATACGATAAAAGTACAAAAAGCATTTTAATCTAATAATTCCTCGTGGTTTTCCACGAGATTTCCTTATAATCTCCCCTGAAATCAGGGTAGATGTCAGTCATTTCAGACTGACAGAGGGGTAATATAAAATCCTCACCCTGTGTATTAGCGATGAAATTGGATATACAAGTCTACTGTCTGGCAGTTACTTCTGGCTTGCACTAAGAAAATAAATTTCAAGGATTTTTATTACCGATTTGTTCAAGAACGATTTGTTCAGCTTTTTATTTTAAACTATTTTTGAAAAAAATTTCCATGCAAATTAATGAAATCACTTCACACCTTGAAAGCATTGCTCCTCTTTCATTGCAGGAATCGTACGATAACGCAGGGCTTATTATCGGAAATCCTGCCGGTACTATTTCAAAAGCACTGATAACTCTCGATGTTACCGAAAAAGTAATTGATGAAGCTATTTTTAATAAATGCCAGCTTATTATCGCGCATCACCCTTTAATATTCGGAAATATAAGTATAATAAGGTCTGATAATTTCACGGGAAAGTGTATTATTAAGGCAATAAAGAATAACATTTCCATATATGCTATCCACACAAACTTCGATAACATTGATTCGGGGGTGAATGCAGCGCTTTGCAGAAAAATAGGGCTTTTAAACTGCAAAATTCTGAAACCTAAAAAAAATATTCTTAAAAAACTCGTAACTTTTTGTCCCGACAAATATGCTGACAAGGTAAGAAAAGCCCTGTTTGAAGCAGGTGCAGGTAATATTGGTAATTACGATTCCTGCAGTTATAACACGGAAGGTTTTGGAACTTTTCGCGCACTTGATAACGCAAACCCATTTGTTGGACAGGCATATAAACTGCACCAGGAAAAAGAAGTCCGCATTGAAACAATCTTTCCTGGATATAATGAGAAAAAATTATTAAAAGCCCTTTTTGAAACGCATCCTTACGAAGAAGTAGCCTATGATATTTATCCTCTGGAGAATGCATTTTCAAAAGTGGGTGAAGGAATGATAGGTGAACTTGAAAAAGTTATTGGCTTAAATGATTTTCTCAAAAAGCTGAAGTTCAAGTTGAAAATTCCTGTTGTAAAGCATAATGCCATTTCAAACAAAAAAATTAAAAAGGTGGCTGTTTGTGGTGGCGCCGGAAGTTTCCTTATAAGCGATGCAATTGCTAACGAAGCAGATATTTTTCTTACTTCCGAAATTAAATACCATCAATTTTTCGAAGGTGGGAACTCATTGATAATAGCCGATATAGGACATTATGAAAGCGAACAGTTTATGAAAGAAACATTATGTGAAATACTTAATAAAAAATTTCCTACATTTGCAGTCCTGATTTCAAAAGTGAATACAAATCCTGTAAAATATTTTTAATAGTGAAAGTATGGCTAAAATAAGTAAAAGCACGTCAAAGTCAGCAGCTAAAGCGGAGATTAAACAGAAGAAAACCGACAAAATCGTTATTAAAGCTGACATAGAAGAAAAAGGAGAAGTATCTGTTGAGAAAAAGCTTAAAGCATTATTCAACCTGCAGATAATCGATTCACAGATCGATAAAATCCGTAGCATTCGCGGAGAACTGCCTCTTGAAGTGCAGGATCTTGAAGATGATATTGCCGGTATTCAAACGCGCATTGATAATTTCACCAACGAAGCAAATGCGCTTGATGAAGCCATAAGCGAAAGAAAAAATGCAATCAAACAGTGCCAGGCGCTTATCAAAAAATACGAAGCCCAGCAAGCAAACGTAAGAAATAACAGGGAATACGATTCGTTATCAAAAGAAATGGAATTCCAGAATCTCGAAATTCAGCTTTGCGAAAAACGCATTAAAGAATTCAAAGTCAGCCTTGAATCGAAAAAAGAAGTTATTGAGAAATCGAATGCGCAGCTTGAAGAAAAACTGAATGAAGTTGAGGTGAAAAAAACCGAACTTGCCGATATTGTTGTTGAAACCGAAAAAGAAGAAGGTGTTCTTCTCACCCGTTCATTGGAAAACCAGCATATTATTGAAGACAGGCTTTTGCAGGCGTACAAAAAAATCCGCAAAAATGCACGCAACGGATTGGCAGTGGTTATTGTTGAACGCGACGCATGCGGCGGTTGCTTCAATAAAATCCCGCCTCAGCGCCAGCTCGACATCAGAATTCATAAAAAAATTATTGTTTGCGAATATTGCGGACGAATCCTCGTCGATCCCGAAATAGCTAAATCATAATATATAATCCAAGAAGAGTAGCTGCCCTGCTTTTTTTTCTGCCGGCCATGAAAAAAATAATTATTTCTTCTTTCCTGTTTTTATTTGCAAGCCATTTTTCTTTCGCTTCATTTGATTTTAACCTGAACTGTAAAAACGCTTATGAAAAAATTATAAGCCTCAGATTCGATGAAGGAAAAATTCTGCTCGACTCTGAAAGAACAATAAATCCTGAAAATAAAATAATTTATTATTTAGATAATTATATTGATTTTCTTAAACTGATTATATCGGAAGATGCCACTCTTTATTATGCTTTGAAAGATAACAAAGACGCCCGGATCGATAAAATAGAAGAACAGGAAGAAGAGTCACCCTATTATAATTATTGCCTGGCCGAAATATATCTGCAGTGGGCTTTTGCCCGTATGAAATTTCAGGATTATATAACATCCGCCGGCGAAATCAATAAAGCATACAATCTTCTGGTCGATAACAAGGAAAAATATCCCACTTTCGTTCCCAATTATAAAGGCTTAGGCCTGCTTCACTCTCTAATTGGCACTATTCCAGATGAATTCAGCTGGGCTACAAGTTTAATAGGCATTTCCGGAACCATCACCCAGGGGGTATCCGAATTATCAACCGTATTGTCTACGTCAATGACCAATCCTGAATATAAATATCTTGAAACAGAAAGTATTTTTTTGCTGACTTTTATTCAACTGAATCTTCAAAGCGATAAAGATGCTGCATTGAAGTTAGGAAAATACCTTGAAGATCCTGAATACAGTGCCAAGGCAAAAACTAATCCTCTTTTATGCTATGCAGCGGCAAGCATTGCAGTAAAAACAGGTTCCAATGATAAAGCCATCGACATTTTACTGGAAAGGCCCACCGGCACAGAATATTATCCGTTTTACTACCTCGATTATCTTACAGGTGTCGCCAAACTTAATAAGCTCGATTTTGATGCATATAAATATCTGTACAGTTTCCTGTTGAATTTCAAAGGGCAGAATTTTATTAAAGCTGCCTATCAGAAACTTGCCTGGTATTACCTTGTAAATAATAATACAAGTAAATACAAGGAAAAAATAGCTTATGCAATTACTTTGGGTTCTTCAATTGTTGACGAGGACAAACAGGCTCTCACTGAAGGAAAAAGCAATACTGTTCCCAACATCCGCCTTTTGAAAGCCCGGTTATTGTTTGATGGAGGCTATTACCAGGAATCCCTTGACATGCTACAGGATAAACTTCCCAGTTCATATTGCGTTTCAACAAAAGATTACCTGGAATATACATATCGCATAGGACGTATTTACGATGAATGGGAATACGATTCCAAGGCAATACCCTTTTATGAACTTACCATAAAAAACGGATCACCCTTTACTTATTATTTTGCTGCCAATGCTTCTCTTCACCTCGGAATGATTTATGAAAATCAAAGCAATACTGAAAAAGCAAAATATTATTACGAACTGTGCGGCCAGATGAAGAATACGGAATACAAGAACAGCATAAACCAGAAAGCCAAAGCCGGACTGAACCGCCTGGAATAAAAAAACCGGAGTTATGCTCCGGCTTTTCAATTTAAACTAAAACTAAAACCAAATTGTACTAGAATCTAAAACCTAAGGTGATAAGAAAGTTATTGGAAATCTTTTTTATATCAGCAGCATTGAGCCCATCATACTGGTAAATATAATAATCTTCATTTGAAATGGAATAGGCATAAGCAAAATCAATAAAATACCCTTTATCAATTATTCCAAAGCCACCTGAAATTACAGTTTTCTTCCCGTCATTAATGCCTGATTTATAGGGGCTGCCGTATATGGCATATCCACCTCTTAAACTGAACAATCCCAGTGCTGCCTCAGCTCCAAAACGTAAGTTTTTCTGGGCTGTATATTTTGCCTGAATATTATCATTTTCGTCAAAGAATTTTTCACCGAGAGCATCCAGTTTTGCTTCAGAATAATCAACAAATTCATAATCAGCGCTTATAGTACCATACTGGCCTATCTGAACAGCCAGGCTGCCAATAGCGCGCATGGGAGTCGTAAGTTCGAAATCATACTCACCTGTCGGGGATTTTTCGGAATAATTCTCACCATTATCAAACTCCGAACTCATCTTGCTCGACCAGTTTTCATGCATGTTAAAAAAAGTGGGTGTATGAACTGCAGCACCTATTTTTACTTTTAGCATGTCAACATCAACAGGAACATAAATAAGGCCGAATTTGAAATTGACACCGGTACCTGAATGATTTATTTCTTCATTAAATGTGAATGATTCAATTCCTGCAAGGGTATCAGCATCATCGGTCTCATTGTATGTTGAATGTTCATGGTATCTGATATTCGGAATACCAATTGTGCCGCCGATGTATAATTTGTTGTTATAATTCGCGCCTAATGTAATAACCATTTCCTGCATGGCTCCGCGGGTTTCAATTGATTTGCGCTGCATCATACCGCCATTTTGAAGGTTCGAAGGGGTGGAATACGTGGTTCCATTAACGGTAGTATCCAGCAGATATGTGTAATATGCCAGCTGGGTGTCAAATTCACCAAGTTGATCCCATGTATAACCCTGGGCATTATCAAGGTAAACAGTCATTAATGAATTGTCATGATTCGGGCCCTGGATGTCTACAGAGTTATGAAAATTATTATAACGGTTCAGCCCCAGGCCAAAGTTTACCGATTTCCATCCTGCTTCATCCTTGTTTTTGGTTTTGAATGCAAAAACCATCCCTAAATTGCTGAAGTTAAAATTGTATTTGATATCTTCAGAAGTTTTTTCGTTATATGAAGATTCCGTTTTCCCTGTATAGATAGAAGGCGTAAAAGTGATTTCGTTTTTCCTGTATGCGCCAATGCCTGCGGGATTTGAGGAAAGAGTTGAAAAATCGGCTCCGATGGCACCAAATGCGCCGCCCATACTTATGTATCGGGCGGTTCCACCAAAACCTATCATGGAATAACGCAAAGCATCGGCGTCATTCTGTGCGTTGGCAGCCATCGTAATCATGATGGCTGCTGCGCATATTATTATCCTTTTCATAGCTGTATTTATAAAGTTTATTTAACTACTTCTTCCTGCTTCCTGTACTGCCTGAACCTGAGCTTGATTTTGAAAAACTGCTGCCCGATGATTTCGTACTTGAACCGGAACTGGTGCTTTTGGGCGAAGAATAGCTGCTGCCCGATGATTTTGGTGTTGAATAAGTGCTGCCTGAAGAAGTGTTGTAACTTGAACTGGAAGTACTTCCCTTGCTGGGAGAACTGTACGACTTCGGAGCAGTATAAGTCGACTTGGGTGTAGTTGTTGTAGTTGAACTTGGTGAGGTATACGTTTTTGGCGATGAATAATACGAGTTTGATTTAGGTTCAGTGTATGTCGGCGAAACGTAAGTCTTCGGTTTGGTATATGTTGTCCCCGTTGACGTAGTTGTTTTAGGTGTTACTGTTGTAGTAGTGGCTGTAGAGCTTTTCGGTGCAGTGTACACAGTATTTGTGGTTGCAGTAGTAGTGCTCTTAGGTACCGTTGATGTGGTTGTGGTAGTGGTACTCTTGGGAACAGAATATTGAGTTGTTGTAGTTGTGGTTGTTTTAGGGTTTACAGTATTTGTTTCTTCAGCAGTTGTAACAACAGTTGTGGTATTTTTAGGAACAACAGCAGAAGAGGTTGATGTATTGGCAGTACCGGCAACCGTGTTATCCTTATCGGAAACCGTATTCTGATTGGCTGTTGAAGTGGTGGTTGAAGAAGGGTCACTGTTTTTATCAGGTTCTGTAGCTGCGATTCCGGCGTTTGTTAATGAGCTGACCGTTGTCTGGTCTTTACCTTCAATAACAGAATTTGAAGAAACATCATTTATGCTGCTGATATTAATGGCATTATTAGTAGTAAGGCCTTTCGGAGTCTCAACCAGGGAAAGTTCATACATATTACCGAAAGTAAGATCATTGCTGTTGGTTGACATGGAACTTGAGAGATCAGTTTTAGGACCGTAATAGTATGAGTTTCCATCATAACTGTTGTAGTAATTGTCGTTGTTTCCGGCATAATAACCGTCCCAGTATCCATTCCAGTAGCCATCGTTGTAGCCATTCCAGTAACCGTAGTTATAGCCACCCCAGTATCCGCCATAACCATATCCATAGTAATTATAAGGTGACCATCCCCAATATCCAGAGTTTCCCCATCCATAGTAGCCATACCATCCCCAGTTAGGATAGCTCCACCAATGATAGTAACTGCCCCAATACGGGTCATAATAATTGTAATAAGAAGAATACCACATTGGCGAACCGCAATATATGCTTACTCCCCAATCCCATGGATTATAAGTGTACCAGTAATAATTTGTATAATAATCATGGTAATAATCATAGCCATAATAATTATGATGGAATCTTTTCAGGCGGCTGGAATATTCATAATCATAATAATCATCGTAATAATAATTATTTGTGACATAAGTATTTCCGCTATCATCATAGAAGGTTTCCGTATTTGAATAATCGATTTTATAATCAGAAAAATTCTCTGTTTCGGTTCCGTTCTGTTCCGAAATTGTTGAGGTTTCCTGAGTTTGGGCATTGTTATCGTATGCAGTTGTGTAATTATCAGGCGTATCGGCCTGGCTTTCAGTTTGGGTAGTAGTAACTGTGGCAGCTGCATCTTTTTTGGAATAGTAAACATCATCGTACATAGAGCGGCTCTGATACGATGTTTTGCAGGCTGTAAGTAACAGTGCTGCTGAAGCAAAGATTAATAAATAAGATCTCATAGGTTTATTCTCCTTTAGTTTAGCGGGGTTATATTCTTTGTTTAACATTTGATTATTTTCTATTTTTGTGCAAATAAATCTCCTTTTTATTTGCAAATATCATACCAAAAACACTTATGACTAAAGATTTTTCAACCAGGAATGAAAATTATTCGCAATGGTACAACGACCTTGTAATTAAAGCCGGCCTTGCCGAAAACTCTGCAGTTAGAGGCTGCATGGTAATAAAACCCTACGGATTTGCCATTTGGGAAAAGATGCAGGCTGCGCTTGATAAAATGTTTAAGGATACAGGACATAGCAATGCGTACTTTCCAATTTTTATTCCAAAGTCGTTTTTCAGCAGGGAAGCTTCTCATGTGGAAGGATTCGCAAAGGAATGTGCTATTGTAACTCATTACAGGTTAAAAAATTCGCCCGATGGCAAAGGTGTTATTGTTGATGAAGATTCAAAACTTGAAGAAGAATTAATCATAAGGCCCACATCAGAAACCATTATATGGGATTCCTACAGGAACTGGATAAAATCGTACCGCGATTTACCCATTCTGATAAATCAATGGGCAAATGTTGTGAGATGGGAAATGAGAACGAGGCTTTTTTTAAGAACCGCCGAGTTTCTGTGGCAGGAAGGCCATACTGCTCATGCTACAAGGGAAGAAGCAATTGCAGAAACAGAACAAATGCTGGATGTTTATTCTGAATTTGCCGAAAAGTGGATGGCCATGCCCGTAATCAAAGGCGTGAAAACAGAAAATGAGCGTTTTGCCGGAGCTCTTGAAACATATTGCATTGAAGCTTTAATGCAGGACGGAAAAGCTTTGCAGGCCGGCACTTCACATTTCCTCGGACAAAATTTTGCCAGGGCTTTTGATGTGAAGTTTGCCACAAAAGAAGGTTCTCTTGATTATGTATGGGCTACTTCATGGGGCGTTTCAACCAGGTTAGTTGGAGCATTGGTAATGGCTCATTCCGATGATAACGGACTGGTTTTACCTCCTAAACTGGCACCAATTCAGGTGGTAATAATTCCTATATACAAAAATGCTGAACAGCTTAAAGAAATTTCCGAAATAATTATTCCAATAAAAAAAGCAATTGAAAACAAGGGCATTTCAGTAAAGTACGATGACAGGGATACACAGAAACCCGGGTGGAAATTCTCTGAATACGAATTTAAAGGCGTTCCTGTGCGACTTGCAATAGGTCCAAGAGACATCGAACAGGGAACGATTGAGATTTCGCGAAGAGATACTTTAGAGAAAAGCATTATTCAGCAAACCGACATTGAAAACAAGGTTCAGCACCTTTTAGATCAGATTCAGGATAACCTGTATCAGAAAGCCCTTTCATTCAGAGAAGACAATACGCATACAGTAAATACATGGGATGAATTCAAGGATATCATTGAAAATAAGGGAGGTTTTGTTTATGCACACTGGGATGGCACCCCCGAAACAGAAGAAGCTATTAAGAGCGAAACCAAGGCAACCATTCGCCTGATACCTGTTCGAAATGTTAAAGAAAACGGAAAGTGTGTATTTTCAGGTAAGCCTTCCATTCAACGTGTTCTTTTTGCAAAAGCATACTGATCAGAAGGGAATAAGTCTTCCTGAGCCGGTATATTTGTATGTTATCTTTCCCGGGCTACCAGTATAATATACATTTCCCACATAATCAATCCAGGCATCTATTTCATCAGTAGTCCAGACATAGCAGTCGGCTGTTGATTTGTTCGTCATGTAAGTACCCTTTGTTTTGAAATATCTTAAGTCGGCCGGGCCATTTCCGGCTGAATAAAGGTAACACACATCGGAAACACCTTTCACAGTAAGATCGGCAGGACCTGTATGCAGGTTAAACCACGAAAAATCTGTGTGCAGAAGAAAATTGATACTGCCAGTGCCATTAAAATCGTCTAACTGAAAATACTCGGTGAAAATGGTATCTTCTGCAATTACTGTTCCTGCTCCTTTTTCGTACATAAAATGCCAGATGTCAATAAAAGTTACATAAACATTTATGGCCGGTTTATAGCTTCGCACCCAGTTACAGCTATTGTCGTTCCTGATTTCCAGAACGCTGTCGTTAACTTCGGTAATAATATCAGAAAGCAAATTTTCTCCTGCCTCTACTCTTACTGAATAAAAAGAATCCTGTTTAAGGAAAAGGTTTATTTTATCCTCAATTTTGATTTCGGTAAAAGGCGCAACCGGTCTTTCTTCAGTAATTATATCGCCTGTTGATTTAAGGCAATCGCATTGTTTTTCCTTTGAACAGGAAGCAATGATAATAATAAGAAGAAATATTTGTATCAGTTTTCTCATTGTTCCAGATAGATTTTCTTGTTTTTTTTATTCAGAAACCTGTATCCTATGCCCCACTCGACAAAATCGGCTTTTCCAAAATGTGTTTTTAATGCAAGGCGGGCAAAACATGTTCTGCTGAAATCATATTCCAATCCAAAGCGCGAATATATCATCCCGTCCGACTTATCTTTTGCATACAGGTAATAACCGAAATGCATCAATAAATGCAGCCTTGAAAAAATAAAATTATGTCCGGCATATACACCCGGTTTTAATATTCCGAAGTCGCTATTTAATGGAATGTCTTTTCTTTTGATGGATCTTTTATCGCTGTAATCAAGAAAGACATCCATTCCGACAGCAAATTCTCTTTTATAACTTAATGCTTTTGTGTAATTTAATGAAATCATAAAAACACCGTATGTGTCGCCCTCTGCTGGATAAATTTGTTTCATACCACCAGCAAGCAGTAATCGCAACGATGATTTTTTCCCTTTCATTTGCTTCCAAGATGTATCGGCAATAATGTTTTCAGAATAGGGCAAATAATAAGCGATACCCGCAAAAACTGTCGGAATATTAATTCCAAGATTGGGTGTTTTGAATGAGCCGTTTGAAAAATGAGTAAGACCTATGCCTGATGTAAGAGATATTTTTTTTGCGACGAACCATTTCAACTCATAAAACATGTTAATTGCTGCGTTTAAGCGGGAACCGATGGCAATATTTTTATAGTTATCAATATAATCAAAGGGTTTTGAAATGTATCCAAGGCCCAGCCCAAACCTGTAATTCAGATAAAAACACTTACTGTGATAAAGGTGAAAATTCATGTAGGGATACACCGCTACCGCTTTGCCCAGCATATCTGGATTTGCAAGATCGGCATACCATACAGCTCCTCCGATCACAGGATATTTATAAAGGGCATGCCATTTTTTTTCTCCATGAGTTTGCATATTGAAATTTATTTCATACGCTGAAAAATGGCCGGTATTAAGGTGCTGCATGTTTTTATGATGGGGCATAATAAAACCATAATGCATTTTGAATTCTGAGAAATATTTTATGGAATCATTAATACCTGCGTAACCAGAAGAAAAATGAATCACGAAAAAAGCAGTGAATAGAATTCTTGGTAAGTGCAAGTATTTTCTATGCTTCGTCAAAAGTTTCAGGTCTTTAATATCCATTACAAAAATATAAAGTTTTACCTTTGCAGAAAGGAAAGAACGTAATGGACGAAAAAATAAAAGAATTCAAACGCCTGCTTGACATTATGGATGAGCTGAGGGCCAAATGTCCATGGGATAAAAAACAGACCTATGATTCATTACGGCACCTTACAATAGAAGAAACATACGAACTTGCCGATGCCATTATTGAAAAAAACAGTACCGATATAAGAAAAGAATTAGGCGACCTGATGCTACATATTGTTTTTTATGCAAAGATAGGCTCGGAAAAAGGTGAATTTGATATGGCCGATGTTTTGAAAGGCATTAATGAAAAACTTATCAAAAGGCATCCGCATATTTACAGCGATGTAATAGCAGAAACCGATATACAGGTAAAAAACAACTGGGAAAAAATAAAATTGCAGGAAGGTCATTGTTCTGTACTTGAAGGAGTCCCCGTTTCGCTTCCGGCCATGGTAAAAGCATACCGCATACAGGACAAAGCCAGGGGCGTAGGTTTCGACTGGGAAAAGCCGGAACAGGTTTGGGAAAAAGTTTTAGAAGAGCTGGATGAGTTAAAAAAAGAAGTAGAAACAGGCGCAGATAACGAAAAAACAGAAGATGAACTGGGCGATTTGTTTTTTGCGCTGATCAATTATTCGCGCTTTATTGATGTAAACCCTGAAACTGCCTTGGAAAAAACCAATAAGAAATTCATAAAAAGATTTAAATATCTTGAAGAAAACGCCAGGAAGCAGGGACGCTCGTTGCACGAAATGACCCTTACCGAAATGGATGTTTTCTGGAATGATGCAAAAATAAAATTTAAATAAATTCTCTGTAAATTTTCGTATTTTTGTGATACAGGAAAGTTTATCATCATGAAAAATATATTCCTATTCATATATGCCATTATTATTTCTTTTTCAGTAAATGCTGAAAATCCATGGCCTTTGATATTCGGCAAATTCAATGTCAATATAAAAGTTACACATACTCCGCCCAGAATTTCCGATAAGGATTTTAAGCTGATGTACCTAGATGCGCAGGATCTTTTCAACTACGAATATTATGATGAAGCTCTTACCATTTTCAAGAAACTTCTTGCACAGGATTTTAATAACAGCAATCTGAATTTTTACGTTGGGGCTTGTTACCTGAAATCAAAAAAGCAGCGGACACTGGCAACTCAATATCTTGAGAAAGCCATAAAGAAAACAGATATTTCGTACAGTTATAATTACAAAGAAACATCTGCGCCTGTATTTTCCTTTCTTTACCTGGGGCAGGCATACCATCTGGAAGGAAAATATAACGATGCTCTTGCTCATTTCGAAAAATTCAAATTATTCCTAACCGATAAGAATAAGGACGGGGAGTTTATGAGCGAAGTGAAGGAATGCATTGAAACGACAAATAATGCAGTTAAGTTTACAGCAAAACCATTAAAAGTAATCATCGAATCTTTCAAAGCTATCAACACCGCATATACTGATATGTCGCCTTTTCTTTCTTCCGACGGATTGAAATTTTATTACACATCAAAACGCAAAGGAAATATGGGTGGGCAGAAAGACAACCTGGGCGAATATGTTGACGATATATATTATTCAGTATTTAAAGATAACAAGTGGCAGAAACCGCGAAAGATAGGCTCAAGAATTAACACTATAAGCAGTGATATAATGAGCTGCCTTTCGCCCGATAACAGCGAGTTATTCTTTTTCAGACAAGTGCGGGGAACCTACGACATTTTTGTTACCAAACTCAGCAAAAGAAAAAAGTGGATGACTCCTGAAAAGCTTGGTCCCAGCGTAAATACGAAGGAAAAT
The DNA here is from genome assembly GCA_043801235.1 of Bacteroidota bacterium. GTDB lineage: Bacteria > Bacteroidota > Bacteroidia > Bacteroidales > CG2-30-32-10 > DAOQAK01. Next base: position 23,060 of record JAZDMF010000080.1, read on the forward strand.
GAAGTGTATCCGTTTATTACATACGACGGGAACACCATGCTGTTTGCAAGCGACAGAGCCGGAGGATATGGAGGTTACGACATATACATGTCTGAAAAAAAATCGACAGGTGAATGGGGTCAGCCTTTTAATTTAGGCTCGGATGTAAATTCCGGGAAAGATGATGTTAGCCCTGCACTTTTGCCCGACGGTACATTGTACTTCAGCTCCACCGGGCATGAAACCATGGGCGGATTTGATATTTTCATGACCACCATTTCCGAAAACGGTTTGTGGGCTAAGCCCGAAAACATGGGTTATCCGCTGAACACGGCATACGACGACCTGAATTTCACCATCACATCAGCCGACGGAAAAAAAGGTTTTTACACTTCAGCAAAAACCGGCGGATACGGCGAATCTGACATATACATGTTTTCTTTTGAATAACAGCATCCTGAAATATTTTCTTTCCTTACTCATTATACTTTCATGCCATTCTTTAAAAGGGCAGTTTCATTCAGCATCTGGTTTCCTGAATTTTTCTGATCTAAAAGACAGTTCAACTATAATAAATAGTTTTGATGAAAAAATTCAGGTAAGTTTTCAGAAGTGCCGATCAAAACCTGTCGATTTCATTTCGAAATATTTCATATCTCCCTGGGGAAACGGCTTGTATTCGCTCCCTGCTTTAGGAACATTGTATTTATACGGAAACTCAAATAACGACAAAAAAAGCAAAGATGCTGCCATTCATGGTTTTGAAACCTTTCTTTTCACTGCTATCACAACAAGCATTTTCAAATTATCATTTCACAGGCACAGGCCTTGCGAAACCGAACCGCCGAATTCACGGATATGGGACGGTCCTTCATTTAAAAGGAAATATGTTTCATTTCCGTCAGGACATACTTCCTCCATTTTTAGTATTGCAACTTTGCTTGCTTCGGAATATAAAGGAAAACCCACAGTTGCAGTAATATCATACTCTATCGCAGGACTTGCTGCTTTGTCGAGAATTTATGAAAACAAGCACTGGTTCACTGATGTGCTTGCAGGAGCTGTACTGGGATTTGCATGCGGGAAATTAATTTACCAGCTGAACAAATAAAAAAGGTCATCGCATTTACGACAGCCTTCACTTTTAGAGGTTGTTAAAAATCAATCAAAATATTTTACGATCAGTCTGCTGTTTATGGTATATGGCAGCCAGTTTGGTCATTAGTTATCAGTCTCAGGTTTTCCCATTTACAAATGACATTATACAAAACCGGCAGCTTTTTACCACAAACCATGACCTTTTACATCAGTTAAAATAATTTTATGAATAAAAATTTAAAAAACTTTTTGTTTTTTTTAATTTTATTTTTTTCCAAGATACTCCGAAACACCTTCGTGAGTTGCTTTCATGGCTTTATCGCCTTTATGCCAGTTGGCGGGGCACACTTCGCCGTTCTCTTCAAAAAACTGCAAAGCATCAACCATGCGCAATGCTTCATCAACACTTCTTCCCAGCGGAAGATCATTAACTAACTGGTGACGGACAATACCTTGTTTATCTATAAGGAACAATCCACGATATGCAACAGGAGCGCCATTAAACGTAGTCTCGCCGTTTTCATTGCAGTCGTAGTCGCCCGCAAGAACATCATAGTTCTGGCTGATGGATTTTGAAAGATCAGACACCAGCGGAAATTTCACGCCTTTAATCCCGCCATCTTTTTTCTCGGTATTGAGCCATGCCCAGTGCGAGAATTTTGAATCTATTGAACATCCTACCACTGCCACATTGCGTTTTTCGAATTCGGAAATTGCATTCTGGAATGCAATAATTTCCGTAGGACAGACAAAAGTGAAATCGAGAGGATAAAAGAAAAACACTACATGTTTTTTTCCAATGTATTGCTCAAGGGAAAAATTTTCTACAAATTCTCCGCCGTTAATTACTGCCTCTGCATGAAAGAGAGGAGCTTTTTTACCTACTAATACTGACATAATAAAAAGATTTTAGATTTACGATTTACGAATTACGATTTAAGATTATAGATTTATGATTTTTCAGGTAATTTAATTTAATATGCAGCAAAGATAAAGTAAAAACCTATTCAGAAAGATCACAATTTGTATTCAATTTGAAATTTTCTATTTACTATGTTCGATCTTAAACGAGTGTTTTTTATCTAACATAAATTATCAGCTTAAATTTCCAAATTCTTTTGCAGTCATTTCTTCAACAACAACTTTGTAGACCAATACATTATTAACTGAGGGGGCGGAGTAGGTGAAATCCTTGTCAACGTATTGTTTCATGATAAAATTCAATGCCTCCACTTTTTTATCATAATCTTCAATGAATTCAACCTTGCCGTAACATATAACACTTTTATAGCTCATACTGTAACTGCATGCCGTGTTTTCGTTTTGCCAGCTGACTTTATGACCTGTGCTGAAGGCAACGCATACGCGGTTGTTTTTTTTCAGAATGTCAATCTTTTTCCCTGTTTGCCCGGAATGCAGGTAAATGCACATATCCTTATAACCGAAATTAAACGGCAAAACATACGGCAGGTTATTTTCATCAACCATTCCGACATAGCAGCAATCGCATTTGCTGATGATGTCTTCTTTTTCCCGCTGTTTTGTAATGATCCTTCTTTTCACAGGCATGGTTAAATTTTGTGCAAAGATATTTCTTTCAGCATTCTAAAACAATAACATAAAAATTTCGTTTCTTTGAATATCAAAATTTTTTATGATGAAAAAAATATTAATCTGTACTGCACTTCTCTTTTTTTTATTAACATCCGGTTCCTTTTGCCAGAAAGGAAAATACTGGGTTTTTCTGAAAGACAAGAAAAATGTAAGTTTCGATCCTTATAGTTATTTTGATCAGAAAACCATTGCCAAAAGAATTGCGAATAATATTCCATTGATCGATTCGACCGATTTCCCTTTGAATGAAAATTATCTTGATGCTGTTACCGCCCGGGTCGATTCAGTTTCACATTGCAGCCGCTGGTTCAATGCTATGGCTGTTTACGCTACTCCCGAAGAAATAGAAGATGTAAAATCTTTTGCCTTTGTATCATCAGTGGAACCGATGCTGATGGAATGCTATGTTTCTGAGATAAAAAATTCTGACTGGGATACAACAATGGATACCGAACAGATGGAAGTGCTGGAAAAGCAAATAAAAACGATGGGAGGCGATTTGTTTGAAAAAGCGGGAATTGACGGAAAAGGAATTCGTATTGCAATATTCGATGGCGGGTTTCCGACAGTTGATACCAGTCCTGTTTTTGAACATATCAGGAAGGATGGAAGAATAATCAAGACCTGGGATTTTGTCAGAAATAAAGAGTCTGTATATGCATATGTGTCGCATGGAACATCGGTGATGTCATGCATAGCAGGAATTGTTAACGGTAAAAAAATCGGACTTGCAACAGGTGCTGAGTTTTTGCTGGCCAGAACAGAAGTACGAAGCGAACCATTCTCGGAAGAGGAAAACTGGCTGGCTGCAGTGGAATGGGCTGATAAGAATGGCGCTGACATTATCAACAGCTCCCTGGGTTATACCTATCACCGTTATTTTCCCGATCAGATGGATGGAAAGAAAAGCCTTGTGGCAAGAGCGGGAAATC
>JAZDMF010000082.1:0-11865 GCA_043801235.1 Bacteroidota bacterium
CCGGTCAAACAAAACCGATAATTGATGCCGGTTAAGCCAAACCATATCCTTTTCAATCCTTACCTCAAGACGGGCAGATTTTGCATCTGGCTGATATATGATAATTTCGTCTTTCATATAATTTTAAACTCTGCCAGATACCCAACCACAAATATCCAGGTAAACACTTAATTTTATTCTCAGGTGCTGGTCGATTAAGTACATTGTATCTTTAACTTAATAACTTCTTAATTCCCTCCACAATTCTTCCCTCTGTTGCTTCTTCTGCAGAAAAAGTATCAAGCCGCAACAATTTGTTTTTTTCTTTCAGCAAGCCGGAATCCTCAATGTATTGTTCCACCGTAGTAAGTTTGTCGCCTACTGTCCATGAATTTCTCGCTACTGTAATGCCCATTCGGCTTAATGATGGAAGCATTCTTTTAATTGCTGCCAGGGCTTTTTCACCCTTTTCCTCCCAGTCGTCCCCGTCAGTACCATGGAAAACAAAAATATTGTATTCTTTTGCCAGCCGTTCTTTTTCGATCACATCAGCTACGTATTCATAAGCTGAATAAACGCTTGTACCGCCGGCTACAGCCAGCTTATAATACTGATAAAAATCTTTTACTTCTTTTGCCTCAGTATCATGAAGGACGAAACGCACAATGACATTCTTTTGATATTGGAACATAAGCCAGCTATAAATCAGCAGGTGCTGTGTTACCACCACTTCGGTGGGTTTATTTTGCATTGAGCCCGAATAATCGCGGATGAAAAAAACTACAGCCTGCGCTTCGTAATCCTTTTCTTTCGACATGATGCGGTAGATCTTATCGTTAGGGTTTACAATTAAATCTTCAGGATTGATATCGTCCGGATCTATTTTTCCAAGAATGATATTTGTTTCAAGAATTTTTTTCAGCGATGCTCTTTTATCAAGCAGTTGACCGAATCCCCTGTTTTTATCAGTTAAATCGTATTGGTATTTTGTAAGAGAAACTTTTTTTCCTTTGGTTTTCAGGTTGGGCAGTTCGAATTTTTCGGTAAGAATTTTTCCCAGGTCGAAGGCATCGGAAGAAATATCATGATCCGAACCATCACCTTGCCCTGCGCCCGATGCATCGCCTTCACCCTCGGTTGGCTCAATAGGTTTTTCGCCTAACACTTCACCTTCTTCACCTTTACCTGAACCACCTGTCTGATCCGATTCTTCGGTAGTAGAATTATCGTGATAAAACTTAGGTTCAGTAGTTGAAGGTACCACAACGATTTGTTCTTTCTTCGATTTATCCGGTTTAATGAATTTCCCGATTTTTATTCTGCGTGGGAAGCCGTCTTCTTCGCGCTTTTTATCGCGTGCCAACAAATCTTCCAGCGTTTGCAGCGAAACATGAATATTGGCTGAACGGCTTATTTTAAAGAAAAGATCAAAATCGTTAACATCGTACAAGCCTTGTAAAGAAAGAGCGTTAGAAGTTTTAATTTTTTTTCTATTTCCGGTACGACCAAACAACTCCATCTCCCTCTCGATCATTTCACGATGCCCGGGAGAAAGGTTTTGTTTTTTTAGTTGATTATATGTTTTTTGAATGTGTTTCAAAAATAAATAATCTTGTTATTATGATGTCCCCAGTCAGTCTTCAACAGGCTCAGCCTGACAATCCGTAAAAAAAAACTTGTCACACTGAGGAGTAATTATTTACAAAAAAAGCAATATAAAATGACGATTTATTCTATTTCGATATTCAAAATTCGTTATTCATTATTCATTATTTATTTCGTTCAATGTTAGTTATTTAGAAAAATACGTCAATGGTAGTTTATCGAAGTGTGACATTGCTAATTCGAATCATCATGCGTACAGAAATACTCAATGGTTTTTTCAGCACAGGTGCTGCAATAACCAAGTTTCTTCACCATAGTATCGATCATGCGGTTATACAACTTCTGGTTTTCTTCGTTAGTGCGATTCGATAAAGCCCCCACAAGGCTGCCTGCTCCTGCAATATCGGATTTCAGGCGAACATCGGTCACGGCTTTTACAAGATCGTTGTTATCCATGAAATTGTAAGTAGGATCTTTAATCATTTTTTGTCCGTAAATTTTGGTAATGGTGGTTCTGAAACTTTGTTTCTGCTCGTCATTCTTAAGGCCGAGACGTTCTTCAACGCTGTTGATAAAGGTTTCATCAATTTTCATCGGAACAAGCTTCCCTGTTTGCGGATCCTGGTATGTCCATATTTTGTCGGGGCCAAGATTTTTTGCGTCAACGCCAATTATCATGTTTACGTAACTCATCACATCTTTTTCAACGGCGTTGGGTTCATCCATGTATGCGTTGAAGATGGTTGTCATCACATTTTTACGGTAAAGTTCCTTTGCAATTTTAAAGTCGTTGAAATATTTGGTGCGATCGTTGGGTTCCTGAACATAATCAAGAATGATTGTTTCAAGCGATTTGAATACATCGCCAGCGTACATGCATTTGCCCTCCTGAGTTTCGCTACGTTCAAGCAATACCTGCAAAGCGCGACCAAGGTTACGATGTCCAAGTCCTTTTTGTCCGAAGCGTTTTGTTATATCGGGATCGTTATTAAGATCATTAATTACTTCGCTTAATGTTTTAATACTTTTTTCGCCTGCAACTTCACCCGCTGAAAGTTTCATCATTTCAACCGGCGTAAGCTTGTCGTTTGCGGGCATGCGCGTAAGTACCACAGCTACACTGATAGCATAATTCAGATTCGGATCGATATGAAGTTTTTCATTAGTGAAAGTAGTTTTATCACGGTTGCCGATAGCATAAAAAGTAAGCTCCTGCTGCAAGTGGTAATTTGTGTTATGCGACATATAAGTCAATCTGCAGCGATCAACAATAGGCGCCTGTTCTTTTTCTTCAAGGAAGCGTGCAAATTCAGAATTGTTACTTGTTGCCAAGATTAATGTATCGAGCGGCCATTTGTATCCTTCAATTTCGATAGTGCGATTTTGTATCACGCCAAGGTAAACCTGCACCAAGTCTCGCTTATTCTTGAAAACTTCATCGGCGAAATGAATACCGCCACCGGCTACCCTTGCCAGTGCACCCCTGCGTAAATCAAACCTGTACGGATGATCAGTTTCAGAAATATGCAGCAAACGAGTGATAGATTCTTCACCAATTAAATCAGTTGCAGAAGAAGTGATTTTATCTTTAGCGGCATATTTCCCTGTCATGGTTCCGCGCGATTCGCTCACAGGAACTGTTACCACTTCAATAAAGTCTTTTATCTTGTCTATGTCGCCATTGCAGTAATTTTTAATCTGGTTCAGAATATAATATGTACATGAGCCAAGCGGACGGTAGTTTTTATAAAGTTCATCAAGTTGTTTATCTCTGAAACCTATATCCGATAAAAATTTTATGTTGTCTTCTTTGGCTTCATACAAATTCATGGCAAGAATCATAGGATCTTCATATGTCTGCGATTCAATTTGAGTAATCTTACCGTAACCGCCTATTTTATCAAGATTAGTGAACTTAAAAGTATATCGGCGGTTTTCAGGTAATGTCACGAAATTTCGGTAAAGGAAACTCAGGTGATCCACAAAAAAAGTTTTGCCGTTGCCTGGCTCGCCGATCAAAATAAAAGCCATTTCCTTTGATGAACCGCCTTCGGCAGCATCTTTTACAAATGACACAAAGCTGTTTATTTCATCGTACATTCCGATAATGTGCTTGGGGCCCTGGCGGAATACCTTAAAATCGTATGTGTAACGACCATTTACGGTAATACGCTCCAGTTTTTTATTGTCGCCAAGAATCATGCGCGTTATTGACTGGTAAACATTTTCGAAACGCCTGTTTCCGAGAAGCACATTTTTCATGTGAAAGTCAAGAGACTTTGTATTGTCCTTAGGTGTAATGGTTTTTGTGGTTGCCATTATTTTATGGTTTTTTAAAAATGGAAAATAGAAATCAGATTGTAAATATACGATAAACAAAAATATCTGTTAAGATTTTCCCCGGAAAATCTTTATTGAATTTTTCTGACAGGAATCCGTAAATGAATTCCGCCGGAAAATCTTAACTTTGCCAATTATTTTTAAACATGGCTACTGAAAAGAAATACAAACGTTTTACCGTTACATCAGCGCTTCCTTATGCCAACGGGCCCATTCACATTGGCCACCTGGCAGGGGTATATGTGCCGGCCGATATTTATGTGAGGTATCTTCGTTCGAGGGGGGAAGATGTTTTATTCATCGGCGGCTCTGATGAACATGGAGTTCCCATTACAATCAAGGCAAAGCAGGAAGGAGTGACCCCGCAGCAGATCGTTGACAAATATCACAGCATCATAAAAAAATCGTTTGAAGACTTAGGAATTTCATTTGATGTCTATTCCCGCACTTCCAGTAATATACACCACGAAACTGCTACTGAATTTTTCACAACGCTTTACAATAAGAATGAATTCATTGTAAAGGTATCAGAACAGCTTTATGACGAAGAACAAAAACAATTTTTAGCCGACCGTTATGTAACCGGCACCTGTCCGTTTTGCAACAACGAAAAAGCTTATGGCGACCAGTGTGAAAAATGCGGAACCTCATTAAATGCTACCGACCTGATTAATCCTAAATCAGCGTTGAGCGGCAATATACCGGTTCTTAAAGAAACGAAACACTGGTATTTGCCACTCGATAAATATGAACCCTGGCTCAGAAAATGGATACTCCAGGAGCATAAAGAGTGGAAAGTAAATGTATATGGTCAATGCAAATCATGGCTTGATCATGGCTTGCAGCCCCGTGCCGTTACCCGCGACCTTGACTGGGGCGTGAAGGTTCCGTTAAAAGAAGCAGAAGGAAAAGTATTGTATGTTTGGTTTGATGCGCCTATAGGTTATATCAGTGCTACGAAAGAATGGGCTGAGAAAAAGAATTCAGAATTCAGCCTTGCCTACCGACAGGCAGGAATTCTGAATTCAGAATTAAGTAAGCAGCAAACAACAAACAGCAAACAACAAACAACAAACGAAATTAACTGGCAATTATACTGGAAAGACAAGGACACAAAGCTTGTTCATTTTATCGGGAAAGACAACATTGTTTTCCATTGCATCGTATTTCCTGCCATGCTTCATGCAGAAGGTTCATATCTTGTGCCCGATAATGTTCCAGCCAATGAATTTTTAAACCTTGAAGGCGATAAAATTTCCACCTCACGCAACTGGGCAGTATGGCTGCATGAATATCTTAAAGAATTTCAAGGAAAGCAGGATGTGTTGCGCTATGTCCTTTGTTCAAATGCCCCCGAAACAAAAGATAATGATTTTACCTGGCGCGATTTTCAACTGAAAAATAACAGCGAACTGGTTGCTATTCTGGGAAATTTCGTGAACAGAACAATGGTTCTTACACATAAATTTTTCAACGGGGAAATCCCTGCTATATCAGCGGTTACTAATTTTGACAGAGAAACATTGGAAGAACTTTCAAAATTTCCGGAGAAAATTTCTGCGAGCCTTGAAAATTATCACTTCCGCGAAGCCCTGGCGGAAATGATGAACATAGCACGAATGGGGAATAAATATTTAGCCGACAGCGAACCGTGGAAAATTTTTGATAAAGATCCGGAAAGAGTTAAAACAATTCTGAATATTTCAATTCAGATATGCGCCAACCTTTCCATTATGATGGAGCCGTTTCTGCCATTCACTGCGGATAAGCTGGGAAACATGCTGAATTTCCAGCAACTAAAATGGACTGATGCAGGAAAAGGGGATTTGATGAAAGCAGGTTTCAGAATAGGGAAAGCAGAACTGCTTTTTGAAAAAATTGAAGATGAAGCAATATCTGCACAAGTGAAAAAACTTCAGGACACAAAAATTGCTAACGAGGTAAAAGAAAAACCAATGATACCAGCAAAACCCGATATTTCATACGAGGACTTTTCGAAACTTGATATCCGCACAGGTACTGTTATTGCTGCTGAAAAGGTAGCAAAGACACAAAAGCTTTTAAAACTGACCATTGATACCGGAATTGATAAAAGAACCGTTGTTTCTGGGATTGCAGAATATTATGAACCCGAAAAAATTGTTGGGCAGAAGGTAGCAATTTTAGTAAATTTACAAACAAAGGAGATCAAAAGCATAAAATCGCAGGGCATGATTTTAATGGCAGAGAATGTAAATGGTGAGCTTTGTTTTGTTATGCCGACTAAAGATTTTGAAAACGGAAGTACAATAAAATAAGCGTGTCATCAATAAATACTGCAATACATTTATTTTGAGTACAGAAACTCTTTTATACTTACTGGTTCGTTTGATTCGTTGAAATCAATTATTTCAATCGTATTCCTATCGGCATCATACTTATACTTCTGTTTATAACAACCTGGTCCGCCGCTGAGATATTTTATTTCTTCAATTCTTGTCCCTTCGGTGTTGTATTTATATTCGGCTTTATAAGAAGGGCTGTTGTTAAAGAAATCGTTCTCTTCGCTGATTACATTTCCTTTGGCATCGTATTTAAACGTTTTTTGTTTGCTGTAAGAACTATCTGAATTGATGAGCCATTCTTCGGTCATGTTTCCGTTGTCATCGTACTTATACACAAAAGTTGCATAATGCACACCGTAATCATTGAAATACTTTGCTTTTATTCTTTTATGATTTTTATCCAGTTGGTAAACCATGCTTGTATTCAGCAGGCCGCTGCCTTGGTAATAAGTTCTCTTGTTAATCAGATCACCATCTTCATTGTATTCGTATGATTTGACGGATTTGTCCCAGTAGTTTCCTTTTTCTGCCTGACCTGTTATTCTGCCCATCTCATCATAATAATAGAGGTACTCCAGATAAACTGTGTCGTTTGGCAAGTGAAATATTTCATTGGTCATATTTCCATCAGCATCATATTTGTAAAAAACATAATGGCCAAGCGATTTGTCTGGTTTGTAATACCAGTATTCAATTCGATTTCCATTGGTATTGTATAGAGAAAGACTTGTTATGTATCTGGTGGTAGTATCAAATTTCCCGGATGTAACTTTGTAATCATATACTGTGCATGCAGTATAGCCTCCTTTTACTCTTGTTGTATCTTCATCCTGATTTTGCGAACACGAAAAAGATGCCCGAAAGACAACGATTATGATTATGATAGAGGAAAATATTTTGTGCATTCTATTATGTAAATAAAGGATATTATTACAAATATAGAAATTTACCAGCAGACATTTATATGCAACCTTAATTTTGTATAAATTTGCAAATCATTATTGGCCTCATAGTTCAATGGATAGAACGGAAGTTTCCTAAACTTTAAATCTAGGTTCGATTCCTAGTGAGGCTACAAGGCCGGCTTTCGCCGGCCGTTTTTTTATATTTTTGTCGTTGAAATGAAAAAATTTAAGCTATTTAATTTTTGTGTTGTTTTCTGCATAGGTATATATTGGTTTTCTCCTGTATTTTCGCAGAGCAACAATGCTGAATGCCGCGTCTATCTGAATTTCACTTATTATTCTTTTGAAATTTCCGGGGGCTTTTCCCAGTTGTATAAAATTGGCTCACGTTACAGCTTGTTTTCGCAGGAATGCAATTCGTTCCTGAATTTTGTTTTTACTAATCCCTGCTTAAAAAAACGGCTCTTTTCTAATGACAAAAATATGTGCAACGTTTATTACGAAAGCTTCTTCAACCGATGCCGCTGCGACACAACTTCATTCCTGTACATTTATAAAGCATCTGAAAATTCAACAATAATTGAGGAAAAAGAAATATTTAATAAAAAAATATTTGATGCATCATTACTTGAAATCCGCGACAGCGCAATAAAAGCTCTGAACAAAGCATATCCAGAGTATATCATTAAAATAGAAATTTCATCTGCAACAAGATCCATTGATGAACAGGAAAAATATTTTAAAAAAGGTTCAAGCAAAACATTGTTGTCGGCACACATACTTGGAGCCGCAGCTGATTATGCTGTTTATTTCAATGAAATTTTAATTGATCCCAAACCTGGAGCAAAAGGTCTTTATAAAAGCACAGAACCATACCAGATATTAGGAAAATTTATTTTAGACAAAGGATATTTCTGGGGAATACCCTGGGATCCGGGACACATGCAAATGAGAAGAAAATTTCAGGACATTCTGCTTGAACATCCCGAATTGCAAAACAACGGAAATTTAATTGCTTCATATTGTAGCATAATTAACAGTGACAGCATTCCTTTGAAATACAAACCGGTTATTGAAATATTGGATAGTAAATTTGGATTTAATGAAAACCGGAATTACGATTTGACTCAACCCTGGGTTGATGACAGTTTACTGCTTCCTGTTGCTGTCGATTCTTTATTTACACCTTCTTACGTATATTGAATTTTTTATTGTTGAATTTTCAGATTCATAACAAATAATCTGTTAAAAATCTTGATACTTTACAAGGCATTACGTATATTTGTCAATCCCAAACTATAATGAACACGAATATTGGCAAGATAGTATTTTTAGTTTGTCTCTTATTTTCAGGCGTTCACATTGCGTATTCCCAATGCCCTGTTGTTATTAACGAAGTTATGGTATCGCCGGCAGGAGGTGCATCAGTAAATTGTTTTTATAACGGGGATACGCTGAACGGGGGCGACCCCACCCAGGGAGCCGAATGGATTGAGCTTTATAATACCGACCCCTGCAATACCGCCGATGTAAGTTGCTATATCATTGCTTTCGAAACTTCAAGCGGAACAGGTCAAAACTGGGGTTCATTCCTTTTGCCCGGCGGAACACAAATACCACCGAACGGGCATTTGCTGATAGGAGGAAGCAATGTTCCGGATGCGGATTTGAATTTTAATATCAACAACGCTGCCCATTGTTCCAGTAAAATATTTTGTTTTAAAGACAGCGCCGGCTGGGTAGGACTTTACAATAATGGAAGCTTTCCAATCGATGCTGTGTATTGGAATATCGGTGGTACCGCAGCAGACCTTGTCACATGGACAGAATATACAAGCGAGGTAAACGTAAACCCGAATATATGCACATGCTGCAGTCCAGGAGTACTGGCAAGCGCAAGCAATTTTCCTGTTGCAGAATTTGCAGGGAATGTAATTCCCAACAGTTCAATAACATTTGCACGCATTTCCGATGGCAGCCCTGTATGGGTGAACGATATTGCCGGCGGTACCCCCGACACATGCAATGGCGGTAATGCAAACTGTAATTCTGTGCAGATTGTTTTCTCATTAATGCCTCCGACATGCGTTAACAGCAGCGATGGTTCGGCAACCGCTGATGTAAACACAACCACTTATCCGCAATCCCCTTTTTCGTATCTGTGGTCTAACGGAGATACAACTCAGTTTATCAACGGACTTATTTCAGGAACGTATACTGTGACGATTACTGATAAATGGGGCTGTCAATACATTGCCGATACTGCATTAACCGATCCTGTTCCGCCGGTATTATCTATAGTAAACAACAGCCCCGTATGTCCCGGTGATTTTCTGTTGCTTTCGTCAGGTATTGGCGGTCTTAATTATTATTGGTCTGGTCCCGATGGATTTTCTTCTACTCAGTCTGCACCTGTTCTTGCCGGTTTTCAGCAAGGCAATGCGGGAAATTATTTTCTTACCATGACCGATTCAAATTCCTGCGTTTTACAGGATACTGTTCTCGTACAAATACAACCTCTTCCTGTGGTTAATCTTGGGCCCGATACAACAATATGCTTTCATCAGCCCTTTTTATATAATGTTGATAATGGAAATACGTATACATATTTATGGAGTGACGGAAACACATCACCGCAAAATACTATAAATACAGGTACAACTGTTCCCGGAACAAATCCTTTCTGGCTTTGGGCATCGGCAACAGGCTGCAAAACAATAACCGATTCAGTTCTGGTAAATATCGAGTATTGTGAAATAGAAGAGTCAAATGTTATGACACCGAACGGTGACAACATCAATGATTTTTTCAAAATAAACGGACTGGAAAAATTTCCCGATTCTGAACTTTATATTTTCAACCGCTGGGGGAAAATAGTGTATAAGTCTTCTGACTATCAAAACGACTGGAACGGGAATTTGTGCCCCGACGGAGTTTATTACTACATTTTAAGAATACCCAATGGAACAGCAGGCATAAACGAAGTAAAGGGATGGGTTACAATTATCGGAAAAGAAAACTGAAAATATCAGATGTTTGATGTAAAAAGAAAAATGTCAAATGTGGAAAATTTTTATGGTTTAGTTAAACATTTTACTTATTTTTTTTACTTGCTTTCTTCGATGCAAAATTTTTCAATTAACTTATAGGCATCGTTAAAACCCAGGGCAAATGCCTGGTTCCAGTCTTCGCAGGCACCCGCTTTATCGCCAAGTTCAGCTTTGGCCAGGCCCCTTTGATCATAAACTTCGCCAAAATCGGGAATAAGGTTTATGGCGGCATCATAATCGCTGATTGCCCCTTTATAATCTTTCAGATGGTATTTTGCCAGCCCCCTGTATGCAAAAGCTTCTCCGTTAAATGCATCCATTTCAATAGATTTGTTCAGCAATTCAAGGGCTTTTTTGTAGTTTTTGAGGTCAAGCTGAATGTTGCCTTTTTTAACGTAATCAAGCGAAGTGACAGTATTTGTTGTATCTGAGGAGGCTGTAATTTTTTTATGCGATTTACAACCGGTTATGAAAGCGCCGGATAATATTACTACAGTTAGGAAAATAAAAAAACGGTTCATGGGAATATTAATTTTTCCAAAGGTATTAAATAATCGTTTTACCAACCAAATAATCAAAAACAAACCCATTATACCGGTTTAAAGCTTTAACAGATATGTTAATTTCCTGTATAGATTTCGTTTAATTATTACTTTTGAAATAATCTAAAAAAACCCTTGATATGAAAAAAATTCTGACTCTTTTGATTTTTGTGTGTTTTGCTTCTTTTTCGTTTTCACAGTTTTCCGAAAACAGTATTTCCGAAAACAAATGCAATCGCTCCTTCACATTAAAAACACCAAACAGGTCGGCTAAATCAACAGTACTGATGAATAAATATGATGTGAAATTTTACTGGCTTAATATCAACCTTGAACGAACATCCACATACATTTCAGGTAATGTTACTATCAATGCAAAAGTTCAGAACGCTGCTCTTGATACATTTGAAGTGGAACTTGTAACACAACTAACCATTGATTCTGCCAAAATTAACGGAGTTATTTGCCCCGTTACTCATACTACAAATTTTGCCGATATAAAATTAGCATCTGCTTTGCCCGTAGGTTCTGATGTATCAGCACAGATATTTTATCACGGCACACCACCTTCGGGTGGATTTTTCTCCGGAATTTCGCATGGCACCAGCCCTTCGTGGGGTAATGAGGTAGTATGGACCTTATCGGAACCCTTTAATGCAAACCAGTGGTGGCCGTGCAAGCAGGAACTAACGGATAAAGCCGATTCAAGCTGGGTGTTTGTTACTACAGCAAATACAAACAAAGTAGGATCGAACGGATTGCTTGAAAACATTGTTGCAGTTCCTGGAAACAAATATCGTTATGAATGGAAATCGCGCAACCCCATTGATTATTATCTTATTTCTGTTGCCGTTGCCAAATATGTTGATTATACAATATATTGCCACCCTGCAGGTGTTGATTCGCTTATGATACAGAATTACATTTACGACAATCCTTCAACATTGCCTTATTTTAAAGATATTATCGACAGCACCGCCGAAATGATAGAATTGTATTCGCAACTTTACGGTCCATATCCTTTCGGGAATGAAAAATACGGCCATAGCATGGCTCCGCTTGGAGGCGGCATGGAGCATCAGACCATGACCACTCTTGGCTCATTCAGCTTTATGCTTGT
>JAZDMF010000090.1:0-3184 GCA_043801235.1 Bacteroidota bacterium
AAAACATAAACTCCTTTTTCCCAAAAACAGGTTAAATCATATCCCTGCTCCCAACATCCGCCTTGTGGAATTTCATTATATAATTGGCTATAAGTACACCCCATTCCTTCTACCCAGGCAATTGAATTATCGCATCCACCATCCCACATCAAAGTCAATGCTCCAAGCCCAATAAATCTTCTATAGCCTGTTAATAATAATGTAGAATCAATATGTACAACTATTAACTTAAAAAGCGAATCAGTTGGATAAAATAACTTTATTGTTACAGTATCGCCAACATTAAGATTAAAATTGTATAGCATAAATTCCGTAGTATCAACCCCGGAACTAGTAGGGTATTTTAAAAATACTTTTTTTGTAGTATCTTCTCTTAAAAAGCAATGCAGGGTTTCATTAGGTGAGCCGTAATATAAGTCAAGCGAGTAGTAAATTTTATGGTAAGTAATACCATTAATTACAGTGTCACCTTCCATTTTATACTGGTATGAAAACTGTGACCAGGGGCTGCCAATGGTATGTCGCACGCTCCATTGTGCGCTGTCTGTAGGGAATGGGTGATAGGTTTGTGCTTTTATAGAAGTAAAATTTATTTGCAGAAAAGCAATAAGAAAAAGGGGTATATATTTTTTCATCTGATAAATGGTTTTGTTTTTTATACAAGGTGATAAAATTAAACCTTTAATCTCTTAATGTCAAGGAAAATATAATGTTTGTTAATATAATCACATTATTAGTTGCGGTTTTTATCCTTTCCTTTTGGTTTACCACAGAAATTGCTAAACTGTTTACTTGTTGAATTGTTCAACTGTTCAAGGTTCTCCTTAGTAGCCCTACGGGCAAAGTTATAAGTTTGATTGTTCTTCGTTCTATTCTCGATTGTTCTACTATTCAATTGTTCGAATGTTCATTATTCGAATGTTCGTATGTTCACATATTCCGATTCAAAATTCTTTTTTCAAAAAAAAATAGTAGCTTTACATCCTGAAAAAAAATGTTATTAATCAGTTTACCCGGTGTCGGTTTTTTGTTTTCTGTATGTCTGGCTGCCGGGTGTTTCATCTTTCCTTAACAAACAAAAGCTGCCTTAACTGAAACCCGAAACATGAAACCCGAAACCCGAAACCCGAAACCCGAAACCCGAAACCCGAAACCCGAAACCCGAAACCCGAAACCTGATAAACCGGGATTTTATTAATTGAAAAATATTAAACCTTTTATTACATCTACAGTGCTGATTAGTTACAAAAAATTATAAAATATGAACATACAGTTTTTTGGCGCAGCCCGCGAAGTTACCGGCAGCAAGCATTTGATAACACTGAATAACGGGAAAACCATTTTACTTGATTGCGGATTGTTCCAGGGAAAAGGATTGAAGACTGAAGAAGAAAACCGCAACCTTGGATTCTATGCACCCAACATTGATTTCCTTATTCTTTCACATGCACATATCGACCATAGCGGGGCCATTCCTTACCTTGTGAATAACGGGTTTCATGGTACCATAATTACCAATCATGCCACACGCGATCTGTGCGCCATAATGCTTGCCGACAGCGGACGAATACATGAAAGTGATACAAAAATGCATAATAAAAAACGTGCGGAACAGGGATTGCCTTCCGTTGAACCTCTCTATACTCAGAAAGATGCTGAAGCAGCTATGCAGTATTTTATAAGCATTTCTTACGACAAGGAATTTCAGGTATGCGATGGCGTGAAAATAAAATTCACCGATGCAGGCCATATTCTGGGCAGTTCAGTGGTGAACCTTACAATAAATGAAAACCTGCCTGACGGCAAGGCAGGCGGGAAAGAAACAAGAATTGCATTTACCGGTGATCTTGGACGGCCGCATAACAGAATACTGCGCTCTCCGCAGCCATTTCCACAGGCCGATATTCTGATAACCGAATCAACATACGGCGACAGACTGCATAATGCGATGGAAGAAGCCGAACAGGATTTATTGCTTGTTGTTCTTGAAACATGTTTTCAGAAAAAAGGAAAACTTATCATTCCTTCGTTTAGCGTTGGGCGTACACAGGAAATTCTTTATGCTTTGAACCGTTTGTCGCACAGCGGGAAATTGCCACACATACCGGCATATGTTGACAGTCCTCTATCTGTGAATGCAACGAATATCATGAAAATGCATCCGGAATGTTTTAACAGCGATATTCTTGAATATATGAAGGATGATCCCGATCCCTTTGGTTTCAGCGGACTGCATTATGTGCAAACCGAGCAGGATTCCAAAAAACTCAACAGCCTGAAAGATCCCTGTGTCATCATCTCTGCTTCGGGCATGATGGAAGCCGGACGTGTAAAGCATCATCTTGCAAATAATATTGAAAATAAAAAGAATACAATATTGGTCGTAGGATATTGCGCACCAACTACGTTGGGAGCTAAAATAAGGAACGGTGAAAAAGAAGTTTCAATCTATGGCGTAAAGCACCAGGTTCGTGCCGATGTAAAAATACTTGAATCATACAGCGCCCACGGCGATTATAGGGAAATGATCGAAACATTGAAGTGCCAGGATACAAAGAAAGTTCAAAAGGTCTTCATTGTACATGGCGAATATGAAACGCAAGTGGCCTATGCTGAAAAACTGAAAGCTGAAGGGTTTAATAATGTTGTTATTCCTGCAAAAGAAGAGTCTTTTGAATTGTAAATTTTTAATTATTAATGATAAATGAGGAATGTTTTTTCGTTCTGCTGTTCAGAACCCGATGGAAACATAAGAATTAATATCAGTAAAATTTGGTGAATTAAATTAATTTTACTTACTTTGCACCCCCCTGAATAATTTGTTAATTATTCGGGTTGAAAAATTTTTAAATATATAATGTTATGGCAAGAGTTTGTGAAATTACGGGAAAGAAAGTGATTGTCGGAAACAAGGTTTCCCACTCGAACAACAGAACAAAAAGAAAATTTTACCCCAACCTTCAGGAAAAAAAGTTTTTCATTCCCGAAGAGAACAAATGGATAGTGTTAAAAGTTTCCGCTGCCGGTATACGTACCATCAATAAAAAAGGCATTTCTGATGCCCTGAAGGAAGCCCGCCGGAAAGGCTTTCTGAAAAGATAATTAAAGCTTCTCTGTTTGCAAGCTGTTACCCGCAGGTAGCAGCTTTTTTTTTATCTGTATCCAATCTTTTTAGAAATACCGC
>JAZDMF010000097.1:0-9996 GCA_043801235.1 Bacteroidota bacterium
TGGACGCTCCCTCGCTCCCTCATACACCTCACAAAAGCCCTGTCATTCCGAGTTTCCACCTTTTGGTGGCAAAAGGAAAAAATGATAATGACGTTTTATTAAGTTTGTCAAAAAAGAGCATGGCAAACTACACAACCCGTCATTTCATTTGGTGCTATTCAAGCCCGATTCCGAGTTTGGGACTGTTGCTCTTTGAAAAAAATATTATTGGGGCGTTTGGCAAAAGCCAAATACCACCACGTTTGTAAGCTTGCATTTTTATTTTAATCAAGCAACAGAGTTTGCCATGCTTTGTTACTAACAAAAATAAAAAAAGTTATGAAACAAAATTTAAAACAAAAAACAAATCTTCAATTGGCGGTAATACATCAAAATACCGCTGCTATTGATGTGGGAAGCATGATGATGATGGTTGCATACAGCGACAAAGATGGCAAACAGTGCTTATTAGAAGTGGATTCTTTTACCGAAGATCTGCACGAATTAGCAAAAACACTGCAAGCAGAAGGAGTTAAACAAGTAGCAATGGAAGCAACAGGCGTTTATTGGATGTCACTTTATGAATTACTGGAACGGCAAGGATTAAAAGTGACCGTAGTAAATCCAAAACATTTTAAAAATGTAGATGCACAAAAAACAGATGTTAAGGATTGTCAATGGCTACAACAATTACATGCTCATGGATTGTTAAGAGCTTCGCACATTGCGCCTGAACTCTATCGAGAACTGCGCAGCTATATACATGAAAGAAATGTGATTCAAAATCAAAAAAGCGACACCCTTAATCGTATACAGAGGCTACTCACACAAATGAACATAAAGGTACAGCATCTTATAAGTGATATTGAAGGAGTGTCTGGAATGCTTTTATTACAAGGTATAGCAAATGGAATAACGAAAGCAGAAGAATTATTGTCGCTTATAGATGTAAGAAAATTAAAAGCCAGCAAAGAAGATTTACTCAAATCTTTAAAAGGTGTATACAAGAAACAGTATATATCTATTTTAAAAAATTTACTGGAATCTTTAGTTTTTTTTAAAAAACAAATGAAGAAGTATGAGTTGTTAATTGAAGAAGTGCTACAACAAATGTTACCCAAAGAGAAATACGGTAATATACCATCCTTAAAGGCCAAAACAACCCGTGCAAGAAAAAATCAATATAGTATCAATGTAAAAGAATATCTTATTAATATCATTGGAATTGATTTAACCAGAGTAGATGGATTGGATGAAAAAACAATACTCGAAATCATTTCAATAACAGGTCTTGATATGAATAAATGGCCATCCGAAGATCATTTTACTAGCTGGCTAAATCTTAGCGCACGACCCAAAATAACCGGTGGTAAAGTAATTGGTTATACAAAAAGATTTACTAACAATAAAGCCACACAGGCATTTAGAATGGCAGCGCAAACAATGTGGCAAAACAAAGGATCGCTGGGGCAGCTGTATCGTAGATTATCAGCTCAGAAAGGTTCTAAGAAAGCCATCAAAGCTGTTGCAAGAAAACTAGCTGTGATATTTTACAAGATGATAAAAAACAAAACAGAATTTGATCCTAAAAGAATACAAATAGATACAGAAAAACAAGAGGCAAGAAAAATAGCACGTTTGTATAAAGAAGCAGAAAAATATGGATTAATATTACTTAAACCAACAGGTTGAGTATTAGACGATCGTGGGGAACGTCATTGTAAGCAAAGCGAGGAATCTGTTTATATTTATTCCAACACATCAAAATAATATTCTACCACTTAGTGTATCTTGGTGCCTTAGTGTCTTTGTGGTAATTTTTTTTTGACTCTTGATTCGTATTAATTACATTTGCTTAAAATATAAATACATAAAATGTCGTATAAATCAAAAGATATTCCCGTAAACGCTAAGGCTGTCAAAAAGCTGGGATTGTTACCTGAAGAATTTATTAAGATAAAAGAAATTCTTGGACGCAGCCCGAATTTTACTGAACTGAGCCTGTACTCTGTTATGTGGTCGGAGCATTGTTCGTATAAAAATTCCATTCATTGGCTGAAAACCTTGCCGAAAGATGGTCCGCATATGCTGGCCAAGGCAGGTGAGGAAAATGCCGGTCTTGTTGATATTGGAGACGGAATGGGTTGCGCATTTAAAATTGAGTCGCACAATCATCCTTCAGCCATTGAACCATACCAGGGCGCTGCAACGGGTGTTGGCGGCATTAACCGCGATATATTTACGATGGGCGCACGTCCTGTTGCCCAATTAAATTCTTTACGTTTCGGAAATATTGAACTCGAACGCACCAAATGGCTTTTAAAAGGCGTGGTAAAAGGCATTGGAGATTATGGCAATGCTTTTGGCGTTCCGGTAGTGGGCGGTGAAATATATTTTGATGAATGCTATAACACGAATCCATTGGTTAATGCGATGTCAGTGGGAATTGTGAAACAGGGTAATGTCGTTTCTGCAACATCCAAAGGTGTCGGAAATCCTGTTTTTATTGTTGGTTCTTCTACCGGAAAAGATGGGATTCACGGAGCGTCATTTGCATCGGAAGATATTACAGAAAAAACATCCGAGAAACTTCCTTCCGTACAGGTGGGTGATCCTTTCCAGGAAAAATTATTGCTTGAAGCTTCGCTCGAGATCATTAAAACAGGCGCTGTTGTGGGAATGCAGGATATGGGTGCTGCCGGAATCATCTGTTCTACCTCCGAAATGTCGGCCAAAGGGGAACATGGAATGAAAATATGGCTTGATAAAGTTCCTTTGCGCATGACTGAGATGGAACCATGGGAAATACTTCTTTCAGAATCACAGGAACGCATGCTTGTAATTGTACAAAGAGGAAGAGAAAAAGAAGTGACGGAAATATTTGAGAAATGGGATCTGAATTGCATACAGATAGGAGAGGTGGTCAAAGGAGAAAGGCTGAAATATTACTGGCACAATGAACTTGTTGCCGATGTCCCTGCCGCATCGCTGGTACTTGGAGGCGGGGCTCCGGTTTATAAACGTGAATATAAAGAACCAGCATACTATGCTGAAACAAAAAAATTCAGTCTTGATAATATTAAGGAACCTGAGAATTATAAAGCCGTTGCGGAATTTCTTGCGAAACACATCAACATTTGTTCACGCAAATGGGTGATTGAACAATACGATACCATGGTCGGAACAAAGAACATGGCCACCAATGCGCCTTCTGATGCAGGTGTTGTAAATGTTAAAGGAACGAATAAAGCATTGCTCCTTACAACCGATTGCAATTCACGATATGTATATGCTGATCCTGAAATCGGAACACAGATAGCTGTTTCTGAAGCAGCCCGCAATATTGTTTGTGCAGGAGGTGAACCCTCAGCAATTACAAATTGTTTGAATTTTGGAAATCCTTACAACCCTGAAGTTTACTGGCAGTTTGTAGGAGCTATCAAAGGAATGAGCACTGCCTGCAAAAAATTCAAAACCCCTGTAACCGGTGGTAACGTTAGCTTTTACAATCAGACAGTAATCAATGAAAAAGTTGAACCGGTTTATCCTACTCCAACCATTGGCATGCTGGGACTACTGCCTGATAAGAAATTCATGATGACTCTTGATTTTAAAAAGGACGGGCATATCATATACCTTATCGGTGAATCAAGGAATGATATCGGCTGCAGCGAATATCTTTATTCTTATCACAATGTGAAATTATCGCCACCACCTTATTTTGATATTGATGAAGAATACAATGTTCACCAGGCCATCAAGGGTTTGGTTAGGAACAACCTGATTGCTTCGGCACATGATATTTCTGAAGGCGGATTATTTATAAGCCTCCTTGAATCGGCAATGCCCCGCGATCTTGGTTTTGAAATAGAAACAGACCTTGATATACGCAAGGATGCATATTTGTTTGGTGAATCGCAATCCCGGGTGGTTGTTTCTGTAACACCTACAAAAGAAGATGCTTTTATTCAGCTAATGGAAAAATCCGCTGTGTGTTTTCTGTTGCTTGGCGCAGTAAAGGGCAAAGAAATTATTATTGACGGTGAATCATACGGAAAAATTTCCGATTTCAAAAAGTCGAACCAGAATGTGATTGACGAAATTATGAAGGTGAAATAAAACTTTATTCAATCACAACTTTTTCAAAATAACTTTTCCCTGCTATAGTCAATTTCAGTGAGTAAATACCTTTTGACAATTTTGAAACATCAATGTTTTTAGTATTTGTGTTCATTATATCAGCATAAACAAGCTGCCCGAGCGAATTCAGGATTTCAACCGAAGTTGATTTATTTGCCAGTTCTGAAAATAATATCGTAATAATTCCCTCACCCGGATTCGGGTATATCAGAATGCCCTCATTTGAATTTATTACAGGTATTCCCGATAAATTGGTACATGCAACATTCGAAATGGTTGAAGAATAATTATCCGCCTTTTTAAATGAAGGGTTGCATGGAGTTGGCCTGACAGCTTCTATCAAATAATATAAAATTCCATAAGGCGGTGTCATGTCGGAGTATGAATTTACACTGCTCGCCACTGAATTAAGAAGCGTCAGATTTCCGGCATTTGTTCCGCGATAAATATTATATGTGCTGAATGTGTAACCTTCATAATTGTTCCATAACAGGTTCCAACTTCCCCCCATGCCTGCATTTATGGTCAGGTGTATGGTTTGGTGATAAGTGCTTTGCTGCGAGAGCAATCCGCAGTAATCATAAATTGCAAGTTTGTACCTGTACTGTTGTTGTAGCGAATTTGAGGTCATATCAACAAAAGTGCTGAGATCGCTATAGTTTTGGGTTCCTATCAGGTTATAGATGCCGCTTATAGAACTTTCCCTGAAAATATAATACTGATCAATGCCGCTTGTAACAGGCTTTTCCCAGATGACAATATTTTGATTTAAGGCTGTGTCCACACTGACCATGCATATATCGGGCGCTGTAAATAAAGCACCTCCGACAGAATCGCAAGTTGCGGCCGAACAATTATTTCCATCAGTTACAGTTACGCAATAATATCCGGCTGGCAGGTTGACAGCAGTCTGTGTATTTTGAACAGGGCTTGAGTTCCAGCTATAGGTGTAAGGCAGGGTGCCACCAGATCCTGATGCAGTAGCCGATCCATCGCTCTGTCCGCAGGTTGGCGGTGTTATTCCTGTGATAGCTGCCAAAACAGGTGAAACAGGTTGAGAAATGTTAATTATTGCAGAACCGGCGCAAGCACTGTCATCCACAATATTCAGTATGTAAGTTCCTGCCGGAAGTCCGGTAAAATTTTGTGATCCGCTGACATTGGAGTATGTTGCAATAACGGTGCTTCCATTCAATAAAGTGTAATTGTAAGGCGATGTTCCTCCTGATCCGGATGCTGTGAAACTTCCGGTAGACGCGCCATAACACAAAACGTGCACAATATTCGATGGAGTAATATTAATAGTTGGACAGTTAGTACATATTGGCAATGAGCTGATGTTATAAGCAATTTGTGAATTCACGCTCGCATCATTAACCCGAATGGTATCTGCACCTACAGGAGGTGTAACGGTTGTTCCTATGGCGAAATTTGACCATGTGCCAGTACCCGGACATTGTGTTACCGGATTCATGCTGCCATCCATGCACTGAAAAATTTGCCATGAATAACCACAGGCCACACATTCTGTTTGATTGGTTATAGGAGTTGAGGATCCCGAAATGTATTCTTCCCAGATATAAGGACCTGTTCCACCAGTAACTGTAAGATCGCCGTTGGCTTCCTGGCATATCGTTAATATTGCACAGGCATTAACAGTAATATTTATTGAGTCGCTGCCGCAGGGTATAGTATATACTACTGTGAATGTTCCGGATCCGCTGACTGTAGGATCGAACGTACCTGCTGTGGAATTAGTAATACCTGTACCGCTCCATGTTCCACCGGATGATGAAGACGTTAAATTAAAAGGAGCATCATACGAACAGACAGGATTTACTGAACAAATATTCGCTTCGCAGCACACCAATTCATACTGGGTGCAGGCGCTCAAATTCACGGATTGTATTCTCCCGTTCCTGTTGACGGATTGATTATTAAACTGTGCGCCTACGGCTATCACTTCACCATTGGAATTTACACTGACATCATACACATAAAAAGGTACAGTGGCCTGGTCCAAAATATTTAAATCAGCATCTAATTTCACAACCCGGTCACTTGAACCTGCATATACATTACCGCAATTATCAATAGCAAGACCGCAGTTCTCAACAACGAATTCTCCAAAATAATCTGTGTCATTTACACCTCCGGGTATGGTCACGGATAGAATTAAAGAACCGTCTGATAATGATCGCTTATGGATTTGATCCCCGCTGTGCGTATAGAAAAACTGGTCTCCGGCGACCAATGCCTTCAGTCCTCCGCCGTTTTGAGTGGCAGGAAGGTAATTTTCACATTTGTAAGACAGGTGATGCCCGTTATCTACTTGAAATACGGTATCCCCGGCAGGACAATCTCCAATGTTCGGATTTATTGCACCAACATCATTATGAGTCAGGAAAATATATTCTGCATTTTTTGAAGTGGCAATGGATCTTACTTCAACAGGCGTATTGAACATAACCGACAAATCGGTATAAGCAAAATTTTGCAACGCCAGCACATTACCATTATCAATATCCATTTCAAATATTGTTGCATAGGCTTCTATTGGCGTCAAGTTCAGTGTAGTTCCCCCAACAATAAGTTTTGTTTTATCGCAATTAAAAGTGATTGCCCAATACTCGCAGTTAGTATTGAGCCCGTTATTATGCCAGATCATATTTGCATTATTATCTATTTTTTCCATTTCAGGCACTGATCCTGATGTGATGTAACTGTTTCCTGAACTGTCCGTTGCCAATGTGCCAAGCCACATGGTGGCTGTATCCCATGGTGTTGAATAGGTCCACTGAAGTACACCTGAACTGTTGTATTTCTGTAGTTGCATGGGCATTTCACCTCCCGTTACATAAACGTTTCCGAAAGCATCAGTTTCAACTTCCCATGCAGCCGTTGAATTACTAAAACTTGGATACACTACCCACGGATCAATGGTAACTGATTTTGAATTATCGTAAGAATCCAAAGCAAACCCGATCGTATTTTCTGTTTTTATAAAATATGATTTGATGGGTAAGGATGAATTCTCAGTGTAAAAGGATTCGGGTGCATGATCAATAATATCACCGAATAAAGTGGAAATATGCACATCGCCATTTTCCGATAATGCTGAAGCATCAGAATACTTCATTTTAATCGTTGAAACATCTGCTCCGGGATGCAGGATCAGTGCGTATTTTATTCCGTCGGTCGGGTGGAAAGTATATTCCACATCAATATTAGCGTAGAGGTTTTTATAAGTTATTTTCTTATATCCTTTAATGAAATTAATATTCTTAACTTCATTATTTTCCTTAAAGCTGTAACTGAAATATTCGGAATTCGGGTCTTCGGCTATCACTGCTACATCAGGATTTGAATTTTCCCATATAAAGCTTATTTCATCCAGTTTAAATTCCTTATGCTTTGCTTTTTCTTCTCTTTCCATCCATTTCTCTAATGTTCCTGATGCTTTTTCAGCATCATTGCCTTCATTTTTTTCATTTGGCTGAATAAAATAATAGGTCACGCCTTTTTTGGTGAAGTATATTTTTGCAGAGCCGTTATCTACAGCAAATAGCACATCATCTTTACTGATTTTGTCATTTGGAACAACAGGGAATTGTCCCTTGTTTTCAATGAATGCATTGGAATTTTCTGATTTTACTGACCATGAATAATTTTGATTCTGGGAAAATCCTGATATATTAAACAGGCTTCCGCAAAATATCAAAGTCAAAATGATGAAAAATTTGTTCTTTTTCATGACGATTTTTTTAATGGAATAAATATTTATAAAATTACTGCAATACTATTTTTTTATAGGTCGTAAAGGTGTTTCCTTTAAGTATAAGAAAATACACTCCCTTCGAAAAACCTGAAACATCAATGGTTTTGGAGGTGGCGGATAAATTCCCGCAGTAAATTATCTGTCCTAATGAATTTAATATCTCAAGCTTTGAATTCACTATAAATGCGCTTGAAACTGTAATTTCACTATTTGCAGGATTAGGAAATATCTGAATATCGTTTGCATCATAAAATTCATTTATTCCCACCTCATTGGTATTTGCAACATTTGATATAGTTGAACCAAAACTGTCTTCTGACTTAAATGAAGGATTGCAGGGAGTAAGTTTTACAGCTTCTATCATATAATAAATAATTCCAGTGGGAGGTGCAAGGTCAGTATATGAATTAACAGTAATGGCAACGGAATTAAGCAAAATCATGTTGCCGGCGTTTGTTCCCCTGTATATGTTGTAAGTGCTGAAAGAAAATCCTTCATAATTATTCCATTCCAGGTTCCATGCACCACCCATCCCAGCGCTTATTGTAAGATGAATTGTCTGGTGGTAACTGCTTTGCTGCGATGTAAGGCCGCAGTAATCATAAATCGCAAGTTTGTACCTGTATGGTTGTTGAAGCGAATTTGAAGTTAAGTCTATGAAAGTGCTGAAATCGCTGTAGTTTTGAGAGCCTATCAGGTTATAAATGCCGCTTATGGAACTTTCCCTGAAAATATAATACTGATCAATGCCGCTTGATACAGGTTTTTCCCAGATAACTAAATTTTGGTTTGAAGACGTATCAACACTGACCATGCATATATCGGGTGCCGGATAAGCTACAGATTGAACAATGCCACTTATCGTAGTTGTACAGCCATTCCCATCAGTTACGGTTACGCAATAATTTCCGGGTGGAATGTTGTTTATATTTTGAGTGGTTTGAGGCGGGGTTGAATTCCAAAGGAATGTGTAAGGAGACAGGCCACCTGAGACAGTAATAGCAATAGAACCATTATTCATCCCGCAGTTCGCATTCATAATATTTGTAACACTCACAACAGGTCCGGAAATATTGCTTATGGTGAATGTTTTAACTGTCGTGCAGTTATTCGTAACATCGGTAACACTTGCTGAGTAAGAACCGGGCGCAAGATTGACGGCAGTAGAAGTAGTTTGCGGCGGTGATGTGTTCCATAAATATGTATACGGGCCAATTCCTCCTGTTACAATGGCAGTGGCTGTTCCGTTACTCTGTCCGCATGTGGCATTTGTTGTTGTAACCGAAACAGTCATTACTGAAATAGTTACATTATCAAAAGCCGTACACCCCGTGGAATTTGTTACTGTGACAGTGTATGTTGTTGTAGACTGCGGAGTGACATTTATAGTTTGGGTGTTTGCACCCGTATTCCAATGGTAGCTTAGTCCTCCGGATGCACTAAGAGTTATACTGTTTCCGCTGCATATAGTATCGTCGGGTCCGGCATCAGCAACTGGAACAGCATGAAAAATAATTTCAACTGAATCAATGACTGACACAGAACATGTAATATTTGTTGCTGTTATATAATATGTGCCTGATGAGTCAACGCTTATAATTTGAGTGGTTTCACCGGTCGACCATTGATATGAATCGAAGGCTATACCTGCATCAAGGGTAATTAATCCATAATCGCACAGTGCGGTATCATTCCCTATATCCAATGACTGGCCGGGATTAATTACAACATTTATTGTGTCCATATAACTGCAATTCGCAGTATCTGACACAACTATATTATATGTGCCAGTTTGGTTAACATTTATAGATTGATTTACTGATCCTGTGTTCCACAAATACTGAGAAAAACCGATGCCGGCATCTAATGTAACTGTATCATTGCCGCAAATTAATGTATCATTTCCTAAATTTAAATTCAAGTAGGGTTGAGTTAAAATGACATTAATGGAATCTGATATTGTATCACCATTATATGTTGTTGCAGTAATGTAATACATTCCGGATGAAAAAACATTTATTGTTTGAGTTGTGTCGCCGGTTGACCATACGTACTCATCAAATCCGTAGCCTGCAAATAGTGTAGCAGTGTCGGCGCAA
>JAZDMF010000141.1:0-5268 GCA_043801235.1 Bacteroidota bacterium
TAACATTTACGTTGAGTTTAAATTATCAGATACCAATTACAGAATGCCCTTTTTAAAACTTTCCATAATAATTATCATTCAAAGCTTTTTGTTTTTATATTCTTCTGCACAAGAAACAGGTACAGATAATGAAAAACTGGTACAGTTTTCAGGTGTGGTAATAACAAGCGACAGCCTCGATCCTGTGCCTTATACCAATATTATTATCAAAGGTACCCGCAGCGGTACTGTATCCGACCTTAACGGTTTCTTTTCTTTTGTTGCAAAACAAAACGATGTAATTGAATTTACGGCTCTTGGGTACAAAACTGCCATTTTCAAAATTCCCGACAGCCTTACATCAAGGCATTACACATGCATACAGGCAATGACAAGCGATACGCTGTTCCTTTCCGAAACGGTTATCTATCCATGGCCCACAATTGAACAGTTTAAAAAAGCTTTTGTGTCGGTTCAGATTCCCAACGATGATGAGCAACGTGCTGAAAAGAATCTTGCCCTTGCTGAAATGAAAGAAAGAATGATGAACATGCCTATGGATGGCTCTATGAACTATAAAAATTTTATCGACCAGCAGGTTTATAAAAATTATTATAACGGGCAGTCTATGCCCATCAATTTGCTGAATCCCTTTGCCTGGGCTCAGTTCATAAAGGCATGGAAAGAAGGAAAATTCAAAAAGAAATAAAAAAGAGTATGCAGCGTTTCTCCATACATGAAACTGTTTAGGGTTATCATATTACCCCTTGTTATTTTCTCATTTGTGAAACTGTATTCACAGAACACAGCCCTTTTATACGGCAAGGTGGTCGATGAAAAAAGTATTCCCATGCAGCATGTTACCGTTTCTGTTTTCGGTGATATTTATAAAACGGTTACTGATAAAGCAGGCTACTATGAACTGATGGTTCCTGCTCAGAAAAATATTTCAGTATTTTTTACCTATATTGGATGCAAAACAGATACCCTGCTGCTGCATTTGCAGGCAAATGAGAAAAAAGAGTA
Organism: Bacteroidota bacterium; assembly: GCA_043801235.1. Taxonomy (GTDB): domain Bacteria; phylum Bacteroidota; class Bacteroidia; order Bacteroidales; family CG2-30-32-10; genus DAOQAK01. The sequence continues at coordinate 1,006 of JAZDMF010000141.1, forward strand.
CAACACTTCCCTTCTGCTTTCCACTACAATTTTTCCTACGATCGATATCAAGGAAAATAAAAATGTTTCCAACACACTCGTTAAAATTGATCCTCGAAATGCAATGGTAATTCCTACTCTTAGCGGTGGAATTGAGGCCATACTGAAAACGCTTCCCGGAGTGGCATCAAATAATGAGCTTAGTTCGCAATACTCGGTTCGGGGAGGAAATTTTGATGAAAACCTGGTTTATGTCAATGATATTGAAATCTACAGACCCTTTCTGGTTCGTTCCGGACAGCAGGAAGGACTTAGCTTTGTGAACTCCGACCTTGTTTCCGATATTCAGTTTTCTGCCGGCGGATTTGAAGCAAAGTATGGCGATAAAATGTCATCGGTTCTTGATATTCAATACAAAAAACCTATGGAATTTGCAGCTTCTGTTTCGGGCAGCCTTCTTGGATATTCGGCGCATGTGGAAGGCATTTCTGAAAATACACGCTTGACATATTTGCTCGGTATTCGTCAGAAGTCAAATTCATACCTTCTGAAAAGCCTTGAAACCAAAGGCGACTACAAACCTTCTTTTACTGATGTCCAGACTTGTCTTAATTATTTAGTTAATGAAAAGCTAGACATTGATTTTCTGGGAAACTATGCAAGAAATGTATATAAAGTAATACCCCAAACCCGTGAAACCGATTTCGGAACATTGAGCGATGCACTGCGGTTGACAATTTATTTCGATGGTCAGGAAGTCGACAGGTTTATAACTTATTTCGGTGCATTTTCCGCCAATTACAAACCACGCAAAGATGTAAAATTAAAATTTATTGCTTCCGCATTTCAAACCAGCGAAAGCGAAACCTTCGATACCCAGGGGCAGTACTGGCTTGATCAGCTGGAGACAAATCTCGGCGGTGATGATTTTGGAAATTCAGCATTCAATATGGGGGTAGGTACTTTCCTGAATCATGCAAGGAATTATCTGGATGCATCCGTTTTAAATGTTGAACATAAAGGAACACGGATAGGCAGAAAGCTTATTCAGTACTGGGGAGCAAAATATCAGAAAGAAATAATTGACGATTGCATCAGTGAATGGAAAATGATTGATTCGTCCGGATATTCGTTGCCCTATTACTGGGATTCTATTGGATATACCGATCCTTATGTTCAGCCTTATCTGCAGCTGGAAATGCAGGATGTGGTAAAAGCAGAAAACTCACTGTCCACGAACAGGTATTCCGGATACTACGAACAGAAATGGATTTTTGAAAAGGACAGCACTACTTTTTCATTTACCAGCGGAATAAGGGGAAGTTACTGGGATATGAACAACCAGTTTGTTCTAAGCCCCCGTGCTACTTTCTCATATAAACCACATTGGAAGCGCGACGTGATTTTCCGTTTCTCTACAGGGTATTATAATCAACCGCCTTTCTATCGCGAATTACGCGATATGAACGGTACTGTCCATTCCGATGTGAAAGCGCAAACATCCATTCATTTCGTGTTATCAGGGCAGTGGAATTTTATGGCATGGAACAGGCCGTTTAAATATATTTCGGAAGTATATTATAAAATTCTTGATAACATTATTCCTTATGATGTTGATAATGTCCGCATACGTTATTATGCCGATAACAGCTCACATGGCTATGCTACCGGTATTGACATGAAGGTGAACGGTGAGTTTGTCAAAGGTATCGAATCATGGGCAAGCTTATCGGTGATGAAGACCATGGAAGATATTAAAGATGATTATTACTACGATTATTATAATAAAAACGGCGATATTATCATTACAGGTTATACTTACGATCAGGTAGCTGTTGACAGTCTTCGTCATGAACCCGGATATATTCCCCGTCCTACAGACCAGCGGGTTACTTTCGGATTGTTCTTCCAGGATTATCTTCCTAAGAATCCCACGTATAAAATGCATCTGAGCTTGCTTTTTGGCAGCAGTCTGCCTTTCGGCCCTCCCACATTTGAAAAGTATAAAGATACTTTGCGCATTCCTCCATACAGACGTGTGGATATCGGGTTTTCAAAACAACTGAAAAGCGAGGAATCAAAAATAAAACCTAAAAACCCTTTCCGCTTTTTTAAAACAATATGGCTGAGCCTTGAGGTATTCAACCTTCTTCAGGTGAACAATACCATTTCGTACATTTGGGTAAAGGATGTGAACGACAGGCAATATGCTGTTCCCAATTATCTAACTCCCCGCCAGCTGAATTTAAGGATCATCGCTCAATTCTGAAAAAAACCACTTCGGAAAGGATGCAGTTTTTTGTAAAAAAAAATAATTCTTCTTTTTATTCAAAGGAAAGAATGGATTCTGTTATTATTTCTATGGCCTCAGCAATTTGTCCTTCACTGATTACAAGCGGGGGGGCAAAACGAATGATATCGCCATGAGTGGGTTTTGCAAGAAGCCCGTTGTCGCGCATCTTCAGGCAAACATCCCAGGCTTCTTTGCCATGAGTGGGTTTTATAATGATAGCATTCAAAAGTCCTTTTCCCCGTACAAGTTGAATCATCGGTGATTCAATTTTTCTGATTTCTTCCCTGAAAATATTTCCGAGTTCAAATGCACGTTCATCAAGCTGTTCATCCTTCACAACTTTAAGTGAAGCAATGGCAACACGGCATGCAAGAGGATTTCCGCCAAAAGTAGAGCCATGTTCTCCGGGTTTTATACAAAGCATAATATCGTCATCTGCAAGAACTGCAGAAACAGGTAACACACCACCACCAATGGCTTTGCCGAGTATTACAACATCAGGTCTAATTTCTTCATAATCGCATGCCAGCATGCGCCCTGTGCGCGCAATGCCTGTTTGTACTTCATCGGCAATGAACAGAACATTAGCAGCTTTGCATATGTCATAGCATTGTTTCAGGTAGCCGTCATCAGGAACAAAAACACCTGCTTCGCCCTGTATGGGTTCAACAATAAATCCGGCAACATTCGGATCCTTCACTGCTTCAGCAAGTGCAGCTACGTTGTTATAGGGAATTTTTATGATGCCGGGAACAAAGGGCCCAAAGCCGCCATACGAATCAGGATCCGTTGACAACGATACTGCCAGCGTTGTTCTTCCATGGAAGTTTCCTTCGCAGCATATAATTTTTGCCTCATATTCGGGCACACCTTTCCTGGTATATGCCCATTTTCTTGCAAGTTTTACTGCAGTTTCAACACCTTCAGCACCGGTATTCATTGGTAAAACTTTTTCGTAACCGAAATATTCAGTAACATATTTTTCAAATTCACCAAGGCAGTCGTTGTAAAATGCACGCGAGGTCAGTGTCAGGGTTTCAGCCTGATCAACCAGCGCATCAATGATTCGTGGATGGCAGTGACCCTGGTTCACTGCAGAATATGCAGATAGGAAATCATAGTATTTTTTTCCGTCAACATCCCAGAGGTAAACGCCTTTACCTTTTGCCAAAACCACAGGCAAAGGATGATAATTATGTGCGCCGGATTTTTCTTCCATCTCTATGATGCGCATTGCTTTTTGTGATAATACAGTATCTTTCACAGCGTCTTGCATAATGAATATATTTAAATGATTAATAAATAATTCTATCTTTCCACAAAGATAAAAACAATTTTATCACAAAAAACTTACCTCATTTTTAGCCTGTTTTATATTTTGCAGGTTTTTATACTATGAGTTTTGTAGGATAAATATTTTTCCTTTTAAAAATAAATTTTTATTATTGTAACTATTTTATTAGTATTCAGCTATATGTAAAAAAAAAGTGGTTTTTATCAAAAAAAAATGCCATAATGTTTAATATGTGAAAATAAAAAGTTTTATTTTAGCATTCTTGAAAAATAATTAAAAATCAAAAATAACTCCTATGAAAAAAATTTTTACAATTGGATTTCTTTTGCTTTCTGCGATACTGCTTCATTCGCAGACAGTAGAAAGATTTGTGGTATCATCAAGCGGTTCCTCTTATTCCGGACCCACTCTACAGGTGGATTATACGGTAGGCGAAGCAGTGATAAGCACTGTTTCAAATACAAATAACATCCTGACACAGGGCTTTCAGCAGCCTGAATCAATGATAACTGATTTAGATGAGACAAGCAGTGATTTAAATATCACGTATTATCCGAACCCCTGTTATGATATATGTTATATCAGCCTTGGCAACAGCGAATCGGAAACAATGAATGTTCAGGTATATGATATACTGGGGCAACTGATAACGGAAAAGGATTTCGGACTGCTTCCCGGTGCTGTGAATACTCTGACA
>JAZDMF010000175.1:0-2933 GCA_043801235.1 Bacteroidota bacterium
TCGGTAATTTTTTCATCAACTTCAAGTGCATTTTTGTAACTGAGCAGGGCGTTATCGAAATCTTTCATTTTTTCGTAACATTCTCCCAGGTAATAATGTGTATATGCATCTGGAAATTCCAGATTCAGCACTTCCTTGTATACTTCAATAGCTTCTTTATATTTTTCAAGTGCAAGGAGCGAATTTCCTTTATTGAAAAATGCGGAAGAAAAATCGGGATCTACAGCAATGGCATAATCAAAGGCTTCCACGGATTTTTCATACATGTCAAGAAGGTTGTAATTTACACCCAGGTTGTACCATGCAATCGCTGAATAAGGATTTTTGTCCAGGAATTCCGTGAAAAATTTTATGGAATCTTCCAGCCTGTTGCTATGTTCAAAGCAAAACGAAATCTCGTACAAAGCCGCATCGTTGTCAGGATTGATTTTTAAAGTTTTTTTCAGATAATGAACAGCTTTTTCAAAATTATTGAGGTTTTCATATTCGTAAGCAATACTGATGTAAACTTCATCAAGCATTTCGGCATCCTGAGTAGCTTTATTGTATTCTTCAATAGCTTTGTCATACTTTTTCATCTGGCTGTATATAGCGCCCTTGGTCATGAAAAGTTCATAGTTGAAAGGATCAAGCACTTCCACTTTTTTCAAAAGTTGTAAAGCTTTCTCTGATTTATTGGCCGATGCATAAAGTTGCGCTTTACGGAGAACAAACACAACCGAATTGGGATGCTGTTCGGAAGCATAGCTGATGGCTTTTGAAACTTTGCGAAAATTATTTTTCTGGAAATAATATTCAATGATATCTTCAAAATCGCCCACATCAAAATAATAATGATCGCCCTGCTTTACCATTTCTTCAAAACGGCTGACCAAAACCTGCATTTCCTGCTCATCATACCCCTCTTGATCTCTCTTATTCATATATTCCTGTCTTTCTATAATAGGATGCAAATTTAGTAAAAACTATCATTTACAGTTCTCTATTAAAAGTTTAATATAAATTGTGTAAAATATAATGACTTTGTTTTCAGTAAATAAAGCTAAAATTGACATAGCGTATATTTATATAATGCATAAAATTAAATTGTGAAATATTTAAAACTTACATTTGCACATAACTTGTTGTGCGGTTAAGTTTTTATTCTATTGACTGTAATGCTGAATGAAATGAAGCATCTTTTAATGATTCATCGTTTCATGCTGAATGACAAATGATTTTTTTTATAACAGCACAACGAGTTTGTACACATTTATATTATTATGACTCTTATTAAATCAATATCAGGAATCAGGGGCACAATCGGTGAAAAGGTAGGAGAAGATCTAACACCTGCTGATGTAAGAAAATATTCTGCTGCATATCTGGCATGGTTAAAAGGATCGAAGAAAAAAAATAAAATAAGCATTATTATAGGAAGAGATGCACGAATCTCAGGACAAATGATTCGTGATATTGTTGCCGAGACAGCCGGAAAAATGGGTGTTCATGTAATTGATGTTGGTCTCGCAACTACTCCGACTGTTGAAATGGCCGTTACAGACCACAAGGCCGACGGTGGTATCATAATTACTGCAAGCCATAATCCCAAAAACTGGAATGCACTGAAACTTTTGAATAAAAAAGGCGAATTTATTTCTGCTGATGACGGTGTAAAGATACTTTGTATTGCAGAATACGAAAAAGATATTTCTTTCGAATCGGAAGATAACGGCACTATTGAAATAAATGATTCAGCCCTTGAAAAACATATTCAAAAAATTCTTGAACTTCCTCTTGTTGACAGGAAAGCTATTTCATCTGCCAGGTTTTGTGTAGCAATAGATGCAGTTAATTCTGTGGGCGGAATTGCAATTCCTGCATTGCTTGAAGCGTTGGGTGTATCGAAAATTGAAAAGATTCATTGCGAGCCCAATGGCTTGTTTCCGCATAATCCCGAACCACTGCCCGGGCATCTTGAAGATATTTCAAAACTTGTTTTGAAAAGCAAGGCTAATGTAGGATTCGCCGTTGATCCGGATGTTGACCGCCTGGCCATAATTTGCGAAAACGGTGAAATGTTTGGCGAAGAATACACACTGGTTGCTGTTGCAGATTATATTTTGAAAAATAAAAGAGGAAATACTGTCTCCAACCTTTCATCTACACGCGCTCTTCATGATGTTACCGAAAAAAATGGCGGGAAATATTTTGCATCTGCAGTTGGCGAAGTGAATGTTGTGGAAATGATGAAAAAGCAAAATGCAGTAATAGGAGGTGAAGGAAACGGGGGTGTGATCTATCCTGAATTGCATTACGGACGTGATGCCCTTGTAGGAATAGCATTGTTTCTTTCGCATCTTGCAAAATCCGGTAAAAAATGTTCTGCGCTAAGGGATGAATACCCATCGTACCACATATCAAAAAATAAAATTGAACTTCAGCCGGAAATAAATGTTGATGATGTTTTACGGAGGATAGCAGCGAAATATAAAAAGCAGCCTTTAATTACCATTGACGGTGTTAAAATTGAATTTGGCAGCGACTGGGTTCATCTTCGTAAATCAAATACCGAACCTGTCATCAGGATTTATTCTGAAAGCGATTCGGAAACAAAGTCCGAAACTCTTGCCAGGAAGTTTATTCAGGACATTAGGGAAATTATTTCAAATACAGAAGACTGAATGCAAAAGTCAGAATGCAGAACTAAGAATATCATTAACGTAAATCTAAAACCGTAATTCGTAAATATTTTTTGCCAAATGATTTATCTTGATAACGCAGCTACAACGCCTCTCGATCCCGAAGTGATAAATGCCATGGCTGATGTCATGAAAAATCATTTCGGGAACCCGTCATCTGTTCATACATACGGGCGTGAAGCACGCGTTCTGATTGAAGATTCAAGAAATTTAACTGCATCATTATTAAATGTTGCATCATCAAATATTTTT
>JAZDMF010000193.1:0-3040 GCA_043801235.1 Bacteroidota bacterium
TTTACCGTTTACAAATAATTATTCCTTTGAGGTAAATCAAATTATAAAAATATTTATTATAACTATTGTAACGGTTTTTACATCCATTCTCACGGTCAGTTTTATCAGGACCTATAGTAATAAAAATAAGAAACTTAAAGAAACTTCTTCGATATTAATAATCATTACACGGATTGTTGTTTTCCTGACAGGGCTGTTGATAATACTTGACATTTTCGGAATAAACATTACACCTATACTTACTGCAATGGGAGTTGGAGGGCTGGCCGTTGCACTTGCCATGCAGGATACCCTTTCAAATTTCTTTGCAGGGATTCAAATACTTATATCAAAGAATATTAATGCAGGTGATTTTATTTGCCTTGAAAGCGGGGAGGAAGGTTTTATTACGGATATAACATGGAGAAGCACTACAGTAAGGGCACTTTCAAATAAATTAATCATCGTTCCGAATTCAAAACTTACGGCTTCACAAATCATAAATTTTGATTTGCCCGACAGTGAAAATGCAGTCCTTGTGGACATAGGCGTTTCCTATAATTCCGATCTAAAGAAGGTGGAAAATGTTGTAACCGCGGTGGCAACCCATATTATGAAAACAATTGAAGGAGGCAACCCTGAATTCACACCATTTATCAGGTACCATACTTTTGGTGATTTCAGCATTAATTTTAATGTGATCATGAGAGTAAAGAAATATACAGACCATTATCTGGTGAAGCACGAGTTTATAAAAGCAATACATGAACGATTCACTGCTGAAAACATTGAAATACCTTTTCCTGTCAGATCAATTAAAATGTCATAAATTTTTTAGTGTACTATGAAGAACAGCAAAATACATACATATGACATGGGCATTATTGGCAATTGTTCATATCTTGCATATATCGATACCAAAGCCAATGTAAAATGGTTATGTATGCCGCGATTCGACAGCAGTTTTATTTTTGGGTCATTGCTGGACGAAAAAAAAGGTGGAGATTTCTATGTACAACCAGCGGGCAAAAATTTCTCATCCAGTCAATATTATATCAAGAATACGAATGTACTGGTCACAGAATTCAAATCTGCGGAAAGCAGCTTCAGGGTCATTGATTTCGCCCCCAGGTTTTATCAATTCGACAGATATTTTAAACCGCTTATGCTGATAAGGAAAATTGAGCACTTGTCAGGAAATCCGTATATCAGGATCAGCTGTAAGCCGGTAGGTGATTATGGCAACATTGTCCCTGAAATTGTTATTGCCAGTAACCATTTACGCTATCTGAATCTTGACAGCCAGGTGCGTCTTACCACAGATATTCCTTTAAGTTATATCATTGAAGAAACATCATTTGTTTTGACGGAAAATAAATATATTGTTTTTACTTATGGCGAACCACTTGAAGCCCCTTTGGTTTCCACCGCTGAGAATTTTCTCGACAAAACAATAAAATATTGGACAAATTGGGTGAAAGGAACATCAATTCCCAACATCTATCAGGATCAGGTTATTCGGTCCGCTCTGGTTTTGAAATTAAATCAATATGAAGATACCGGTGGAATCATTGCAGCAGGTACAACAAGTCTTCCCGAACATCATCTTAGCGGCCGAACGTGGGATTATCGTTTTTGCTGGATGCGCGACACATATTACACATTGACCGCATTCAACAATATAGGTCATTTCGAAGAGCTCGAAAAATATTTTAACTACATACAGAATATCATACTCAATGAAAAAGAGCGTATAAATCCTCTGTATACTATTACAGGAAAGCCTGTAAAGATCGAAGAACACCTGAATCTTGAGGGTTATCTTGGTAATCGTCCTGTGCGCACTGGAAATAATGCCACATACCAGGTCCAGAACGATGTTTATGGTCAATTGCTGGTTAGTCTTTTGCCTTTGTTCGCTGATAAGCGCCTTGATTATTTTGATAAAACAAAGACGCATCATATTATCTGTTGGCTTCTGAATCTTATTGAAAAGAATATTCAAACACCTGATTCAGGAATATGGGAATTCGGTAACAATATTCAGCATCATTTGTATACTATGTTGTTTCATTGGGCCGGAAGCAAAGCGGCATATAAAATTGCTCTTTTACTTGATGATACTATAATGGTGAAGCAGTCACTTGAAATCATAAAAAAAGCTTCATGGCATATTGAACAATGTTATAATCCTGTCAGGAAAGTATACACACAGGCCATTGGCAGTAACCAGCTTGATGCAAGCAGCCTTCAGTTAATTATCATGAATTACCTGAATCCCGATTCGCAAAAAGCAAAACTGCATCTGAAAAATCATGAAAAAGAACTAAAGAATAAGATGGGCTTGTTTTACCGATACATTTTTGAAGATGAACTGGGTAAACCGCAATCGAGTTTCATAATTTGTTCCTTCTGGTATGCCGAGTCCCTTGCATGTGTCGGCAGGCTGGAAGAAGCTTTGTCTTTGCTTGATACGCTTGTCAGCATGTCAAATCATCTGGGGCTGTTCAGCGAAGATGTTGATGAAAAAGGAGGGCAATGGGGCAACTTCCCGCAAACATACAGTCATGTTGGTTTAATCAATGCCGTGAACAGGATTGCTGTTAAATTGGATAAACCTTTTTTTATGTAAAAAATATCATATGAATAATATAGGAGATTTAAAATTCAACAGGCTTATTATTGTTGCATATCGCCTGCCCTACAAGTTTATTAAAAAAAACGATACAATAAAGGCCGTTCAAAATTCGGGCGGCCTGGTCTCTGCTGTTCTTTCACTCTCTCAAAACATATACAATATACATCCGGAAAAAGAAGTTCAGAAAATAATATGGGCAGGAAAAGGAGATGCGTATCTTGAAAAAAATAAAATTTCATCACATAAAGATTTTGACCTTTTCCCGCTATATATTCCGGATCATATTAATGATAAATTTTATGGTGGGTTTTGCAATGATATGATATGGCCCTTGTTCCATTATTTTCCTGATTACACTGTATTTGACACTTCATATTTTAAAGCGTATATAAAAGTCACCCAGCTTGTCAGTGAACAATTAAG
>JAZDMF010000198.1:0-10681 GCA_043801235.1 Bacteroidota bacterium
TAAAACCCCATGCTTATATTCTACATAAAAAATCATATTTTATTGACCTGTTCCAAAAGTTATTTTTTATGTTATAATTTTTCTTTTTGAAATACTCTTCTTTTCATTAACTCAATTAGATTTTAAAATCTTAATAAAACCACTTTACTGTTGAATATTTCTTATTTTTGTTTTAACCATAATAATATGTTAAACAACAAAAAAAAAAAAACATGAAAAGATTTTTATTAATTACATCTGTTTTCTTGATGGCCTCACTCACTACTTACCCACAGGTAAAACTTTCTGAAGATTTCAGCTATACTGTTGGTAAAGCCTATGAAGTGTTCGATGCAGCGGAGAAATATTATTTTCACTATGGCGATTATATTCTCACAGCTAAAATAGATGATGAAGTTCTTTTAATTCAAAAATTTGATGCAAAAACCTTAAGTTTTATCAAAAAACTCGAAGTTAGTGATTTCCCTAAGGGATATGGCTGGGAAGCCTTTACCGATTTCAATGGCAAGTTCCTGATTTTTTACAATTCGTACGACAAAGCAAATAATACGGAACAATTATTTTACAGGGAACTTGATGTTGAAAATCTCTCCTTCACCGGGGAAGATAAACTTTTATATTCGGTGAAAGGAAAGGTTACCGGTACATTGTTCGGAAAAGGATATTCTTTCAAAACAAGGGATAAATTCAACTTTCAGTTTTCATACGACAGTACTGAAGTGATGATACAATACAAACGGAAACCTTTCGATACTGACGATGCCGTGAACCATGATTCCATTGGCTTCTGCGTATTTGATACCGAATTTAAGCAACTGTGGAATAAAGAGGTCAGGATGCCCTACACTGAGAAAAAGATGATGGAACTCGATTATTCTATCGATTCCGAGGGAAACGCATATATTTTATCTGCCGTTAGTGATGATAACAGTAAATCCATAAAAAAATGCCTGGACGGGAAAGCCGGTTACCATATTGAATTATTCAGGGTGAATGCCACAAGCCCGACAGACCTGAACAAGACAACCGTCACTTTAAAAAGCAAATATATTAACGGAATTTCATTATTCGAAGGTCCCAAAAATTATATGGTTTGCGCAGGGTTTTATAATAAAAGTAAAAATAACGCTAATGTGGACGGTATATTTATGTTTAAAGCGGGCAAAGAAGGTGCAATATATGACACTGCATTTTACGAAATACCTGTTGAGATCATAAATCAGTATGCCAGCCAGAAAACGCAGGATAAAAATGATAAGAAAGAGGACAGCGATAAGGCAGAATTTGAAGATCTGGTAATGAAAACTATTGTGATCGGGGACGATGGAAGCGTAATATTGATCGGAGAACAGTATTATTATGTTATCACTACAAGAACATCATCAACCGGCAGTACGACCACTACAGTGAATTATTATTATAAAGATATTCTTGTTACAAAAATCAGCGCCGACGGAAAACTGGCATGGATGAAAAAATTACCTAAACGCCAAAAAGGATCCAAAGGAAAAGGAGGATTGTCGTTCAAATATATTTATGAAAATAATAATCATTATTTATTATTCCTTGATAACATAAAAAACCAGGATCTGACCATTAATGAAGTTCCCAGTTATCATATTGATGAAGCCGGGGGCTTTCTTACCGCTTACAAAATAAATGATACGGATGGCGAAGTCACAAAACATTCGATCTTCGATACCAAGGACGTAAACGGAACTCCGGTATATCAGTTTAACACCGGAAGAATTTTGCCAATATCTTCAAATGAGTTTGTAATTGAAGTATATAAGAAAAGCAAACAGGATGTTTTGATAAAGATTGCAGTAAAAGAATAATAGCGAGTATAAAAAAAGGGAGGCGAACCTCCCCTCTTCATTTTTTTATTTTATTTCAGAAGTTTCAGTTTCTCGTTGACTGCATTGTATTTATCAGTCATGTTCAAACGTGCATACAATTTCTTTAAAGAAATCAAAGTATCATAATTGTCGGGTTTCAGTTCCGCTGCTTTTTCAAGGCTCTCTGTGGCCTGCTTGTACATTACATCAAATTTTTCTTTGTACTGGTTATATTTTGTCGGATCCGAAATATAATTTTCCGATTCACTTTCAAGCCGGAAGCCTTCATTAAAATATAAAGCGCCCAGCATATAAATTGCATCGAAAAAGTCAGATTTTAACTCCACTGCTTTTTTACAGGCCTTTTCTGCTTCTATATATGCGTTTTCCCTTGTGGTCATAGGATTAGACTCATTATTGTACTGATCAAAATATACATTGCCAATAGCATAATATACTAATGGATTCGTTGGATCTTTAGCAAGAAGTTTGTCAAGAACGGTTTTAGCTTCATCAAATTTATTTGCTGCCAGGTACAAATTGGCTTCAGCTTTTATGATAACGTTGCTGTCCGGAAACAGCTTCACCCCTTTTTCAATAATTTTAAGGCCATCATTGTATGATTTCAGCTCAGTGATTACAGAATCGGTATTATAATATGAAACTTTTCCGAATTCCATCAGCATGTAGAATTTGTTGCTGTATTCCCATTTGTCATAATTCGTTTTGTTAATATTTTCTTTTGATACTTTTGCAGGTCTTCCAAGTAAGGTCACGATAGTATTTGTATCCGTTCCAAGGCTGATTTTTTTATATGGGTTATCAGTAATGAATTGTTCCCGGTATATATTGATAAGATTGGAATAAATTTCAGGTTTCAGGTAATTTATTTTAATAAGCTTTTTATAATACTCAATCGCTTTATCGGGTAAACCTGCATTATCAGCACAAATAGCAGCATTAAATGTAGCTACAGAATCGGGAATAGAAAAGGTAGCATTTATGGATGCGGTTTTATCGAAATAATTCATTGCATCGACATATTTGGCAGCAATATAATTTTCTACTCCTTTATTGTAGTACTGTTCACCTATAAGATACAACTTGAACTGAACATTTAAATCCATTTCAAGATTTTCCCAGTATTCCTTTTTGGTATCCAGTTCAATAGCTTTCTGATAAGATTCATAGGCTTTGGTAAGTGCGTCCGCATCGAGAAATTTGTATTTATCTTCAGTTGAGATTACAATTGAATAGTAAATATTACCTCTGTACATCCATGTTTTAGCCCATTCTTTCGTTGTGGGATCCAAAATTGCAGGATCAATATAGTTTTTTGCTTTATCTAAAAACCCTTTCATATAACTTGAATATGCACTTTGCACATTAAGCTTTTGAGCATGTAAGCATGATGCAGCCGCTACGAATGCAATAATAATTATTGTCCTTTTCATTTTGATTTGATTTTAAATTTTTTGATACTGAATTAATCTAAGGTTAGTATTTGTTGTTTATACAAAGATTGTTCCGGAAAGTTATACAATTACTCAATTAGTTTTAGTTCATTGAAATTTGGTCCCGAAAGTTTTCGGGATACCGGAAGAGTAGCTGTTATAGTTCAATTTACCTGCCTGCCGGTTTACCTGCCGAAGGCATGGCAAGGCAGGTTGGACTATTACAGATACCGCATCGGTATTATTCATCCTTCTTTTCATCCGCGTTGTTTTCGCCGGATTCATTTGTATGTATATCAATATTCTCATCAATGTCCGAAACATCGGAAACAGTATCTGAATGACCATTTCCGTTGCCATTAAGTTTATCTTCTTCTATGGGAGTAACTGAAGCGATGGAATCATCGTCGTTCATTTTTATGAGCCGGACACCTTGTGTGGCGCGGCCCATCACGCGAAGTTGCTTAACTTCCATACGTATGGCAATCCCTGATTTATTGATTATCATCAGGTCGTCGGTATCCAGAACTTCTTTTAAGGCAATCAGTTTTCCTGTTTTTTCAGTGATGTTGATTGTCTTCACTCCCTTCCCGCCTCTGTTTGTCACTCTGTAATCTTCAAGCTTTGAGCGCTTGCCGTAACCATTTTCAGAAACAACGAGGATGTCATAAATATCATTTTCAATGCACACCATGCCTATCACTTCATCATCTTTTCCGCCAAGCCTTATTCCCCTTACACCGGAAGCATTTCTGCCCATCGGGCGAACTTTCGATTCATTAAAACGGATAGCGCGGCCAATGCTGTTTGCAAGCAATATCTCATTTTCGCCGTTCGTAAGCTTTGCTGCCAGCAACTGATCATCTTCTTTAATAGTAATTGCATTGATGCCATTGGCTCTGGGTCGCGAATAGGCTTCAAGCGAAGTCTTCTTAATAGTTCCTTTCTTTGTGCAGAGAATGATATAATTATTATTTATATATTCTTCCTTTTCAATACTTTTTACATTGATGAATGCTTTCACTTTATCATCAGCAGGAATATTGATCATGTTCTGAATGGCACGTCCTTTCGATGTTTTGGTCCCTTCAGGAATTTCATAAACGCGCAGCCAGAAACATTTACCTTTCTCTGTAAAGAAAAGCATGTATTCGTGCATTGTGGCAATATATACATGTTCAATATAATCCTCATCTCTTATTTCGCTGCCTTTCGAGCCTTTGCCTCCCCTGCCCTGTACACGGTATTCTGTCAGCTGGGTTCTTTTGATGTACCCCATATGCGAAATGGTAATAACCACGCTGTCGTCGGCTATAGTATCTTCGATCCTGAAATCAGAGGAAGCATGAACAATTTCCGTTCTTCTTATATCGCTGTATTTTTCTTTAATCTCGAGCAGTTCATCCTTAATGATGGCCATGCAAAGATTATCATCTTCAAGAACCATTTTCAGATGTTTGATAAGTTCCATCAGGTCGTCATATTCCTGTTTTAGTTTATCCCTCTCAAGTCCTGTAAGCTGTTGCAGGCGCATAGCAAGAATGGCTTTGGCCTGTATTTCCGAAAGGCTGAATTTCTCCATCAGCCCTACCCTTGCCTCTTCCGGATTTTTTGATGCGCGGATAAGTGTGATCACTTCATCAAGATGATCAAGGGCAATAAGCAAACCTTCGAGAATGTGAGCTCTTTTTTCTGCTTCTCGTAATTCAAATTTAGTCCTTCTGATTACAACATCATGCCTGTGTTCAACAAAATATGTAATAAGCTGTTTAAGGTTTAATGTATATGGACGACCTTTAACCAGTGCAACATTATTAACGCTGAATGATGACTGCAGCGCAGTGCTTTGATAAAGATTGTTCAGCACTACATTCGATACCGCATCTTTTTTAAGTTCATAAACAATCCGCATTCCCGTGCGATCGGATTCATCACGAATATCTGAAATGCCTTCAATTTTTTTATCATTGATCAGGTCGGCTGTTTTCTTAATCATTTCAGCTTTATTGACCTGGTAAGGAATTGACGTAACAATAATCCTTTCTTTGCCGTGGTCAAGGGTTTCAATATTTGCTTCACCTCTGACGACAATACGTCCCCTGCCGGTTTCGAATGCTTCAATAACACCATCATAGCCATAAATAATTCCTGCTGTAGGAAAATCGGGAGCTTTGACGAATTTCATCAACTCTGTGATAGTGATGTCATGGTTTTCCAGATATGCAATCGTACCATCGATAACTTCACTGAGGTTGTGCGGAGGCATATTGGTTGCCATACCCACGGCAATTCCAGATGTTCCGTTTATTAAAAGATTGGGAATACGTGTAGGCATTACAACCGGCTCCTGCAGTGTATCATCGAAGTTCAGCTGAAAATCTACAGTATCTTTTTCTATGTCAGAAATTATTTCTTCTGCTATTTTCTTAAGCTTTGCTTCCGTGTATCGCATGGCTGCAGGACTGTCGCCGTCAACAGATCCGAAGTTACCCTGTCCGTCGATCAGAGGATAGCGCAACGACCATCCCTGTGCCATTCTTACCATGGCATCGTACACCGAAGTATCGCCATGTGGATGGTATTTACCTAGAACTTCACCTACAATTCTTGCCGATTTCTTATATGGTCTGTTTGAAAACACACCCAGTTCAAGCATTCCGAAAAGAACTCTCCTGTGAACCGGTTTAAGTCCGTCCCTTACATCGGGTAAAGCACGTGACACAATGACCGACATCGAATAGTCGATGTAGGCCGATTTCATTTGATCTTCAATATTAATCTGTACGATTTTTTCTCCGTCTGCCATTTTATCTCAATTTCAGTCTAAGCACGATTTTTGATAAGTTTTTATTTTTTTACGAAAGTAATATTTTTTGCTGAAACGGCAAGTATTTATAGCGTTTTTTAGTACTATTTAATACTAACAAAAGCGTGTTGAAAAAATAATACAATGAAAAATGCCGTTCTGTCGATATTGTAAGTAAATTTGTTATAGAAATCGGCATTATTGCTGGGAAAAACGAGGAGATAAAATTTATGGAAGCAAAATTTTCACAGAGGGTAAAAGATGTAATTCAGTACAGCCGGGAAGAAGCTTTGAGACTGCAGAATGATTACATTGGAGTGGAGCATCTTCTCTTAGGTATTTTGCGGGAAGGTGAGGGGCTTGCAGTAAAAATACTGCATTACCTTGGGGTGGATACCGCAGAATTGCGCAGGGGCATTGAACAATCGGTAAAAAACACAAATAACAAGACCAGAAATATTGAAAATATTCCACTCATCAAACAAGCGGAACGCATTTTAAAAATCACGTATCTGGAAGCAAAACTTTTTAAAAGTGAACTCATAGGGACTGAACATTTACTTCTTTCAATACTCAAAGACGACGATAATATTGCCACCAAGAATCTGAATAATATGGGAGTTGATTATGAAGCAGTCAAGACAGAACTTCATTCCATCTTATCCCAGAATCCTGTGCAGGATGATAAGCCTGCTGAAATGAAAGATGATTTTCCCAGGGGCAACAATCCCGATGATGACGATCCGGAAGATAAAGGAGGCAGTTTCGGAGCTTCTTTCAAAAAACAGGGAGAATCAAAATCAAAAACTCCTGTTCTTGATAATTTTGGCCGTGACCTTACGCGCCTTGCTGAGGACAACCGCCTTGATCCTGTTGTCGGCCGTGAAAAAGAACTGGAGCGCATCGCACAGATATTAAGCCGCAGGAAAAAGAACAACCCTATTCTTATCGGAGAACCGGGTGTGGGAAAATCGGCAATAGCAGAAGGCCTTGCCCTCCGGATTGTTCAGCGCAGGGTTTCGAGAGCTTTGTTCAATAAAAGAATTGTGACGCTTGATATTGCATCTTTAGTTGCAGGTACGAAATACCGCGGACAATTTGAAGAGCGGATGAAAGCTGTATTAAATGAACTGGAAAAGAACCAGGATGTTATTTTATTCATTGATGAAATACATACCATTGTTGGCGCAGGCGGCGCTTCGGGTTCGCTCGATGCCTCAAATATGTTCAAGCCTGCGCTTGCCCGCGGGGAAATACAGTGCATCGGCGCTACCACGCTTGATGAATACAGGCAGTATATTGAAAAAGACGGCGCCCTGGAAAGAAGGTTTCAGAAGATACTTGTCGATCCTACATCACCGGAGGAAACTGTTGATATTCTTAATAACATCAAATCAAAATATGAAGATCATCATCTGGTGATTTATTCCGATGAAGCCATAAAAGCTTGTGTTTCCCTTACACAGCGCTATATCAGCGATCGTTGCCTTCCTGACAAAGCTATCGATGCATTAGATGAAGCCGGTTCACGCGTACATATTTCCAATATTCATGTGCCTATTGAAATTCTTAACCTTGAAAATAAAATTGAAGAAGTAAGACAGGGCAAGACCAACGCCATCAGGAGCCAGAAGTTTGAAGAAGCTGCACGCTACAGGGATATGGAACGCAAGCATCAGGACGAACTTGAAAAGGAAAAGAAACGCTGGGAGGAAGAAGCAAAAATAAACAGGGAAATTGTTTCCGAAGAAAATGTTGCAGAAGTAGTGGCCATGATGACCGGTGTTCCTGTTCAGCGCATTGCTAAAAATGAAGGCGAGCGCTTACTCAGCATGGAAGATGATATTGCAAAAAGCGTTATCGGGCAGGAAGAACCCATAAAAAAAGTGGTTCGCTGCATACGCAGGAACAGAGCCGGATTGAAAGATCCGAATAAACCCATAGGTACGTTTATTTTTCTTGGTCCTACCGGTGTGGGTAAAACACATCTTGCTAAAGTCTTATCAAGATATTTGTTTGACACGGATGATGCACTTATCCGTATTGACATGAGTGAATACATGGAAAAATTTGCCGTATCAAGGCTTATCGGAGCTCCCCCGGGATATGTGGGATATGAAGAAGGCGGGCAGCTGACAGAAAAAGTCCGTAGAAAACCGTATTCAGTAGTATTATTGGATGAAGTGGAAAAAGCGCATCCCGATATATTCCATTTATTACTGCAGGTTCTGGATGACGGAATATTGACAGACAGTCTCGGACGCCGTGTTGATTTTAAAAATACAATTATCATCATGACCTCAAACATAGGTTCTCGTCAGCTGAAGGATTTCGGACAGGGCGTTGGCTTCAATACAGGCGCCAAGCAAACACGGGCTGCTGACCATGCCCACGGGGTTATTGAAAACGCATTAAAAAAAGCTTTCGCTCCCGAATTCCTTAACCGTATTGACGATGTTGTAATGTTCGATTCGCTGAAGCGTGAAGATATCCATAAGATTATTGACATTGAACTCGGAGGCCTTTACAAACGCATCCAGGGAATGGGCTTTGAAATTGAAGTAAGTGTTGAAGCCAAAGACTTTATCCTTGAAAAAGGCTGGGATGAACAGTTTGGCGCACGCCCGTTGAAAAGGGCCATCCAGAAATATATTGAAGATCCGCTGGCCGAAGAAATTATTAAAACAAAAATGGCTGAAGGCGAAGTTATCAATATCGGCTACGATACAAAGAAAGAAGAGCTGACCATAAAAATCGGCAAAGCTAAGAAAGTTCCGAAAACCAAGAAGACTGAGGCTGAAGCGGAAGCTGAGAATTAGCAGGCAGTCCACAATGGGAAGTATGCAGTATGCAGTAGGCAGTAAGCAATTGGCAATGTGATAACATATGAACCGTAGTTTATGACTGCGGTTTTTTATTTCTCCAGAAAAAATAAAATGGAATTCCTGAAAGGACTAAACCTATTCCAGTAATACTTGCGAGAGGTCGTTGGAAAAATGAACTTGCCGTTATCAGAACGCAGAAGATAATGAACAATAGGGGAAAAACAGTATATCCCCAGACTTTTTCTGTAATTATTTTTTTCGATTTAAGTTTGAGCAAACCGAATGCAGCAGCTCCGTAAAATATAAATGCTGCAAATATCAGCATATCTGTAAGCTGATCAAAAGTACCCGAAATTACAAGTATGCTTGCCCATACACATTGTAACACCAACGATACATGTGGCGTATTAAATTTTTTATGAGTTGCCCCTGCCCTACCGAAAAACATTCCTTCACGAGCCATTGCATAATAGATGCGTGATGACGACATGGCGCTGCTGTTGGCTGTTCCGAATGTTGAAACAAGTATAAGCAACGATACTAAAATAAAACCGAAAGGACCTATTACAACATTCGCCATTTCCGCCGCTGCAATAGTATTCCTGCTGCCATTAATTGCAATATAAGAATCGACGGGCATTACGTAGAGATAAACATAATGTATCAGGAAATAAATTACCATAACTACAAGTACTCCGAACGAAATTGCAATGGGTAAATTGCGATAAGGATTTTTTACTTCTCCGGCTAAGAAAGTAATATTTGCCCATCCGTCGTACGCCCAGAACGCGCTGAGCATGGCCACAAAGAAAATACTTGTGATCTGCCACCAGCCCTGCTCCGAAAAAGCGTCATAGCCAGGTGAAACCGTGCTTACATTGGAAGTGCTGCCGCCAACATAGTTTAATCCAAAGACCACAAGAATTAAAATGCCGAGCATTTTAGCAACAGTGAAAAGGTTCACAGTAAATCCGCCATATTGAACTCCACGATAATTGATAATAGTTATTATGACAATTCCTGAAATCGTTACCAGTTTTACGCCGATATTATCAAAAGGAAATATATATCCGAAAATATTAATACTGCTCCATTCGGGCGGGAACTGCGGCAAATGAACAAGATTACCGACCGATTCGCCAAACACATAAGCAATAGATGCAACAGAAGCAGATTGTATCACGGTGAATGCTGTCCAGCCATAAAGAAATGAAAAGAATTTTCCGAAACTTATTTTCAGGTACTGATACTCCCCTCCTGCTTCACTGTTCACTTTTGCAAATCCTGCAAAAGTAAATGCTCCAAACATGGTGATAAAACCTGCAACTATCCAGCAAAGCAAAATAAGCCATGGCGACATTAATGTTGCAGACATGGGAGCGATTTTTTTGAAAACACCGGAACCAATCATGGAGCAAACTACTATCATCAGGGCTGTGAAGAGGCCTAGCTTGCGCGATAATCCGGATTTATTTGATTTATTTTCCATATTGTTAGAATACTTTTGATGTGAAGGTCTGTAAAAAGTATTCGCTTGACATACTACTACCTTTCTTCTTAATTGTACTGTTATAAAGGATTTCAAATGATAAACAATGCCGAATATTTAAAAATCAAATTCAATCTGGCTGTCATCTTTTTTTTCAGGTTTTACTTTTTTTATTTTTTCTGTTTTCACAGGTTTGGATTTTTTAGGTAGCGTTTTATAAAAAGTATTACCTTTTTGTGCAGGAATCATTTTTTTATAGAAATCAGGAT
>JAZDMF010000247.1:0-2704 GCA_043801235.1 Bacteroidota bacterium
ATAACGCGGATCGTTATGATTAAATAAGATTTTTGTAAATATTCAGCAGCAGCAGCTACAATTCAGTGAATAATCTGCATAATATTAGCAGAAATGATGTGATTTTATTTTGCGACAGGTCAGGTACTCTGAAATTATAGAAAGCCTTGATGATTTTTTAAGTGATTTCAAAGTGGTTATAATTATCTGTGTTTATCATAATCATCAGCGTCAGATCGTGAAAAAACCCTCTTTTTAAAAAATAATCTCTGGAAATTACATGTTAAGAAATTCCTCGCCTCATTAGAAGCGATCAGGACGATTCATATTTTATGCAGCTATATTTAAAGGAGGAATTAAGATGCGTATAATGTGCTCTAATGATGTTGACATTTGTAATAGCAACGAAGATTTCCTGCCTTTACCTTTTGGAAACAGTTTCTTGTAGTCAGGCTTCCAGTTTTTAAGTTTTTTCAGCAATTTTTCTACACCGAGAATAGAAATCGTGCGCCTTAAATTATAGCAAGTATAAATAATTCCAAATTCTCCATCCACTTTTTTCAAACCTTTCAGCAGAGTATAAGTATAACCCCACGCTCGCTTTATAGTTCCGAAGGGATGCTCGCAGATAGTCTGCCTCCTGTTGTACACCTCACGCTGTGTTTTTACCCTGTTATTATTCCGGTCAACCGCATCCTGGTATTCGCCCCGTTCTATTACTCTGCCCCTCCCTCTTGTGTTTTTTGTACATTGATTTAGTACCGGACAATTTTTACAGTGCGTGGTTTTATAATGCTTTACCTTGTAATCTGTCCATGTCTTACGGTCTTTATGTGCATGTGATTTATGGTACCAGTTACCGTTGCTTTTCAAAATGTTTCCCTGAGGACAAGTGTATGTGTCGTCTTCTTTATTGTAGGTAAAATTCTCTACAAGATATTCTTCTTCGAGATGTTTTACTGCCGGCTGTTCCCTGTATGCTACGATGGTTGTGATATTTTCATCTTCGCATTTATCAATCTGTTGTCCGTTATGATACCCTTTGTCGGCAAGGACGGTAAGCTCATCAACTCCTAATATCTCTTTTGCAGCAACGGCTTCTTTTGCAAGCGCTTTACTATCATTCTTATTTGTTGCTTCGTAATTTATTATCAGGTTATGTTTATCGTCAACTGCTGTTTGTACATTGTAGCTGACCTCTACTATATTCTTATTTATTATAAGTGCCCGGCTCTCTGCATCGGTTGTGCTTACCTGACCGTCATCGCTCTTCTCTATTTCTTTCTGTATGGCTTCGTAATTGATTTTTCTTTCTTTGAGTTGCTGTAGTTTTTTTTTGATATCCTGCTTGCGGATAAATTTCTCCTTCTTGTTATTTTCTTCCTCATCCAGCCGGTCTAACTCTGCAAGATATTCCCCTGCTTTATTTTCAATATATGCCAGATGCCTGTCTATTTTCTTTTGGTTGTAGTTATTCTTCTTTGAATTTACTGCCCGGTACTTTGATCCGTCTATTCCAACTGTTTTTTTTCCAAGAAGGTCATTATCCCTGAGGAAAAGGACAAGAAGTTTAAATACAGCTTTGAACTGTTTGCTGTAATCTTTACGAAAGTCGGCTATGCTGTGGTAATTTGGAACCAGATTTCCAAGAAGCCATTTCATTTCTATGTTCCGGATACATTCACGTTCCAGTCTTCTCGAAGTACGAATCCGGTTCATGTAGCCGTACAGGTACAGCTTCAGCATTGTTTTCGGATGGAAGGGCGGGCGACCCTCGTCTGCCAGGTTCATTTTGAATCTCAACTTTTCCATGTCGAGGGCATCAACGAAACCGTCAATAACCCTTACTTCGTTATCAGGTGCAATGAACATTTCCATATTCATCATTTCCACCTGCTGCCGGTTTTCTGGTTGTATGTATTCCATGATGTAAATATACTTCCGTTTCGGCTTTTTTATCACGGATTATTACTATTTTTGTGAACAAAAGTTTGTGAATAGTATTTTCACAGACTGGCGTTATCAGCATTCCATTGTTTTAATTATCAGGGTGAATAGTAACAAATTCGGGTTATTATCTTGTAATATGAATTTGCAGATTCAGACAATATGTAGTAATTTGCAGGCTGTTAAATAAAGATAAAAGGCAAAAGATAAAAAGGTGAAAAATATCATAATAACCATTTGCTGTCTGGTATTGACGGCATTTTCCCTGGAAGCCCAGGAAATGTTGGGGATTATTAACAGCAACTATTCCGGCGTAAACGGTCTCTGCATGAATCCCGCTTATATGGCAGATTCAAAACTCTACCTTGATATTAACATTCTTGCCCCAGGAGCTTCCTACCAGACGAATTCAACCAACAATGCGTTTGGCAATTTCAGATTAAACGGTCCTTCTGTCATGCTGAACAGGGGCGAACATGCTTTCGCTTTCGTTGATGCTGCAAGAACAGCAATATCCTACAGGAAAATCTCAGCCAATGCCGGTAATTATACCGAGTACCAGGTTGCAGGTCTTGCCTGGGGAGAAGTGGGACTGAGTTACGCAAAGATCCTGAGACGTGCAGATAAAACGGTTAAGGCAGGAGGGCTCACTATAAAAGGATTGTTCGGGGCAGGCGGAGCTTTCTTTGCAAGCAACGACATAGGATACACCGGCAGCAGCAATGATGTTTCCGGCAGTATGCAAAGTATCGGTTTTTCCGGAGGTGGGGGCATGGGT
>JAZDMF010000001.1:0-2817 GCA_043801235.1 Bacteroidota bacterium
GTGCCAAAGCCAATTTCAAGAATGTTTTCACCGGCTTGCGGATTAAGGATTTTAATAGCCCTTTTGCCAAATTTTTTTTCGCTGAAAAGAAAAAGGTCGTACCACTTGCTCATGAAAGTATAAGCTTTTGCTGTTTCCTGCCTTTCATTTGTAGTCATTACGTTTCGCTGTTATTAATTCATTATTCAATAGGTAGTAAATTATAAAGTATAAAGGAATTTAGGAATAGAAGAAGTTCTGAACTCTGAACTCTGCATTTATAATAGTTTCAATAAACTTCAACGAATTTCAACTTTCAATTATAAATTCCGAAATCGTAAATCACTTAAACTTTACTTTTTCCTTCACCCATGTTGAAAGCAAAGTAAATTCTTCATCGCTGAAATATTGTTTTGGCAGGATTACGAAAGTAAGTTTGTTCGGGTACAGCAAGATTATTTTTTCAGTTACAATGGAAAACTCATAATGTTCCCATTTTGATTCTGAAGTGGTGCTTTTTCCAACGGTAATAACCTTGTCTTCAGAAATAGTGAATTCAAAAGGAAAGTGGAAGTTCGTCAGCTTTTTAAATGCAGATTTTCCCATAATGCGGTATTTCCACATATAGAAAAGAAGAATAACAATGCCATAAATAATGAACCCCCATGAAAGCCAGTTGATTCTGCTGATAATGCTTTGAAGGATAATGAGCAGTAAACCAAGAAGAATTATTATTACACCAAGCAACAGCAATAGTTTGCTGCGAAAAGGATACATTTTTTTCAGGTGCAGCGAGTAACCTAACTGCAAATCAGCAGGTGTGTATTGAATTGTTTTCCTGATTTCCATCAGCAACTAAGAGTTCATTGAAAGCAGGAATTCCTCGTTGGTTTGAGTGAACTTCATTCTTTCTTTTACAAAATCCATGGCTTCAAGCGGCGTCATATCGGCCAGGTGATTTCTAAGTATCCAAACTCGTTGCAGTGTTTCCTTGTCAAGCAACAGGTCATCGCGGCGAGTGCTGGAAACAATTATATCAATTGAAGGGAAAATACGTTTATTGGAAAGTTTGCGGTCAAGCTGAAGCTCCATATTACCGGTACCTTTGAATTCTTCAAATATAACTTCGTCCATCTTCGAACCTGTTTCAATCAAAGCAGTTGCAACGATTGTCAGGGAGCCGCCGTTTTCAATTTTGCGTGCAGCGCCGAAAAAACGTTTGGGTTTATGCAAAGCATTCGAGTCAACACCGCCGGTAAGCACTTTGCCTGAAGCGGGTGACACTGTGTTGTATGCACGGGCAAGGCGTGTGATAGAGTCGAGCAAAATTACCACATCATGTCCGCATTCCACCAGTCGTTTTGCTTTTTCAAGAACGATGTTGGCTATTTTCACATGCTTTTCGGCAGGTTCGTCAAATGTTGAAGAAATCACTTCTGCGCGTACGCTGCGGGCCATGTCGGTTACTTCTTCGGGGCGTTCGTCAACAAGAAGTATCATCATATATACTTCAGGATGATTGTATGCAATGGCGTTGGCAATTTCTTTCAGCAAAACAGTTTTACCGGTTTTGGGCTGGGCAACAATCAATGCACGCTGACCTTTTCCGATAGGCGTGAACATATCTATTATTCGTGTGGAAATAGTTCCTCCGGGATGACCGGTAATTTTAAACTTTTCTATAGGAAATAAAGGTGTAAGATAATCAAAGGGAATCCTGTCGCGTACTTCGGCAGGTTCGCGTCCGTTAATGAGCTCTACTTTTATCAAAGGAAAATATTTTTCGCCTTCTTTTGGCGGACGTATGTTTCCGCGTACGGTATCGCCGGTTTTAAGTCCGAAAAGTTTTATCTGCGACTGCGAAACATAAATATCATCAGGGGAATTCAGGTAATCATAATCCGAGGAACGAAGAAAGCCGTAACCGTCAGGCATTATTTCAAGAACGCCTTCACTGATTACTACTCCGTCAAATTCAGAAACAAGGTCGTTGTTCCTTCGCTCATAAAATTTATTGCGCTGGTATGGCTCCTTTTTATCCGGGTCTTCGGGTTTCTGAGAATCATCTTTCACTTCGGCCTGAATGTCAGGTTCAACAGAAATTAATTCTTTATCTTCCATAACTTCCGTTTCGGCAGTTTCAATGGTTTCAAAAACCTCAGGGGTATCTTCAACTACAGGAGGAGGGCTGTCAATACTGAGCTGTACTGCAGTCTGGTCAACAATATGCTCTTTATGATCTGTTTGAAAAACAAGTGATTTTTTATTGTTTTGCTCTTTGCCATCGCCGTTGTCGGTATTCTTTTTCCTTTGACGGAAAATAACACGGCGTTCTTTTTTCTCCGGCTGAACTTCTTCTGTGGAAGGGTTCAGCGCCTGGTGATCAAGGATTTTGTAAATAAGTTCCTGCTTCTTGAAGGTCTCGAACTTTGGGATGTTCAGTTCTTTTGCAATTTCTTTCAGCTCCGTGGCGAGCTTGTTGTTTAATTCAATAATGTCGTACATGAATGAGTAGTTTTGTTTAGGGTGAGGATAATTTGAGAAATGAGTATTATCAGAGTTAATAATAGCTTGATTTTGATATTTAAAAGAAAAAGTTGATTGATTAAAAGGAAAAGCTACAGGGAATTGTGCTGCAATATTACGAAAATTATTTGAATAACAAATAATTTTTTTATTAAATAATAATATTATTTTGATGTGTTATGTAATAGATTCCTCATTCCGCTTCGCTGCATTCGGAATGACAGTATTGGCGTTTGAGAGGGAGAGTACTGGGAGGGGAAGGGGGGGGGGGGGGGGGGCCCCCGCCCACACGACAGGGTGACAAAAAAAAAA
>JAZDMF010000304.1:0-12999 GCA_043801235.1 Bacteroidota bacterium
TCAATAAAATATGAAATTCCGCCATCATTTGGCGGATTTTTTATAAATCAACTCAGCGAGAATTGAATATATTTTTTTGGATGTTTGAAAATGAAGAAAAATGAAATCTAATGAGGCAATGATTTCTTGCAAAAATTCAATTTAACTCTTTTGGTGTCCCTATGCTGAAAACAGGTGTGGTCTGTAGATTGTTTACTGCTGCTACAAATTGCTGAAACAATCAACTCCTTCCAGTCATCTTTAAATAATTCCTTACCGACCTGTCATAGGTTGCTTCATATTCTTTATTGAAATAGCATGCGGGCAGTTCGCCGCTTTGCCTGTGGTACTCAAGGCACTCACAGCAAATTCCTTTGCGTGAACAAAAGTATGTGCAATTGCACATTTTTTTATTTCCTTCAACAGAACAGGTTTTCATAGATTATTTAAAATTTTTATTTTCAATATTATTATCTCTATTAAATTTTTATTTTTTTTGCTTACTGCCTACTGAAGACTGCCCACTATTAGCTTTTCGCTTCTTCGCTAATTCACATCATCAATTCTGCATTCTGAACTCTGCATTCTGAACTCTGCATTCTGAACTCTGCATTCTGAACTCTGCATTCTGCATTATTTCTACTCTCCAATAATTTTAATCAGTGCCCGTTTTTTTCTTTTCCCGTCAAACTCCCCGTAAAATATTTCCTCCCATGGACCAAGGTCAAGTTTTCCATTGGTGATTGCAACAACCACTTCCCTGCCCATAACCTGTCGTTTCAGATGAGCATCACCGTTATCTTCACCCACATTATGATGATAACCATCACGGCTGTAGGGTGCCAGTTTTTCAAGCCACTCCATATAATCGCGGTGAAGCCCGTGTTCGTTATCATTTATAAATACACTTGCTGTGATGTGCATTGCATTTACCAGGCATAATCCTTCCTTTACGCCGCTTTCTCTTACTGCCTCATCAACTCTTGGAGTGATATGCACAAACTGATAACGCTGTTCCGTTTGAAACCATATCTCTTTCCTGAATGTTTTCATTGAAATATTTTATTCTTCAAAAATATATTTTTATCACAAATAAAAAAAATACAGATTAATCCGTGAAGGTTATTCTGGTAAAAAAAATTAATAAGTTATCAGGGAATAAGGTTAATATGGCCTATATACTGGTGCTTCTGTCCATCCAGGTCTTTGCAGCGAATTCTGTAAACATAAACATCCATCACAATATCTTCCTCTGCATTGCCATCATTATTTACAGTTCCGTTCCATCCTTCACTTTGATTGTTCGCTGAATTCCATTGGGTGGTATGGAAAATACAGTTGCCCCAGCGATCGAAAACAGCCATGTCATAATTGAGCGGATCTACACTTAATCCTTTGGGGGCGAAGTAATCATTTTTCCCGTCATCATTAGGCGAAAAGGAATTGGGAATATATAATGTGAAGATATCATGAACAACAACTGTATCGGAATAGGTATCAATGCAACCATTGGCATCTGTAACAATCAGAGTTACCAGGAATGTGCCGATATTGCTGTATTCATGATCGGGCGATTGTGTTGTTTCCGGAGTACTGCCATCGCCAAAATCCCATAGCCAGCTTACAACATTTCCTGATGAATTATCACTGAAATTCACTTCACCACCAATGGTAAGTACGCCGGGATAAGCAGTAAATCCTGCAGATGGCCCGGGATTACTTTGAACAATAACATTTGTTGTGGAAGTGCATGCTCCATCGGTTACAGTAACAGTATATGTCCCAGCGCCAAGACCTGAAACAGTTGAAGAATCTTGAGGAGGACTTGTATTCCAACTGTAGTTGTAAGTACCTGTTCCCTGCGATGCAACAACTGTAACCGTTCCGTTCATCTGTCCGCAGTCCTCATCAGTAGAAACTGAAGTAAGGAGCATTCCGCCTGTTTGTGAAAGATAAACACTGCCTGCAGCAGTGCATCCGCCTCCATCAGTAACTGTAACTGTGTAATTTCCTGCTGGAACATTTTGCAGGTTTTGCGTTGATTGAACCGGAGTGGAATTCCATAGGTAGTTATATGGAGAGGAACCACCGGCAACGCTTATTGAAGCTCCGCCATTCGCAAGAAAACAACTTGCATTGGTAGTGCTAACAATTGTTATTAACGGTCCGGGTAAGCTGGCAATATTTACCGTATTTACAGCCTGGCAGTTATTTGCATCCTGAACAGTGATAGTATATGTACCGGCTGCAACATTTGCCAGAGTTGCATTGCTTTGTCCGTTCGACCAGATGTAAGTATAGGGTAAAGTACCTCCTGATACGGTTATAGTCGCACCCCCATTGTTTTGCCCGCAGCCCGCATCAGTTAAATTTGCAATGGCAGCAGAAGGTCCCGGATTGTTAACGACAGAAGTGCTTGCCGTAGCACTGCACCCACCGCATGAAACAGTTACAATGTATGTTCCGGCCGGTAGATTCGTTGCAGTCTGTGTTGTTTGCGGAGGCACTGTATTCCATTGATACGTATATCCTGTGACGCATGTTCCTGCTGGTGTGACTGTGGCTGTTCCATCTGACTGCCCGCAATTTTCATCAGTGAATGATGCTGTTGCACTCAATGTATTGCTTATGATTACAGCAACTGTTGTACTGCCCGAACATCCCGATGCATCGGTGCCGGTAACACTGTATAGAATAGACGCAGCAGGACTTGCTGTAACCGTTGATCCGTTTGTTGATGATAGTCCTGTTGCCGGTGACCATGTATAATTGGTAGCACCGCTTGCAACCAATTGCACACTTGATCCGGGACATATTGAAGCTGATGACGGCGTTACTGAAATTAAAAGATTCGATCCTACATTTACTGTGACAGATGCAGTTCCTGAACATCCTGCACCATCCGTTACACTTACAGTATATGTTGTCTGAACAGAAGGGTTCGCTGTAACTGTTGCCCCTGTGGTTGTTGACAAACCTGTTGCAGGAGACCAGGTATATGTTGTGCCTCCGGATGCTGTTAACTGCACACTGCTTCCTGAACAAACTGTTGCAGAAGAAGGAGTAATAGCAGGAACCAGATTTGCACCTATGGTAACTGTAACTGAAGCCGAACCTGAGCATCCTCCCGCATTTGTTGCAGTAACATAATACGTAGTCGTTGCAGCAGGAGTGGCAGTAACAGTTGCTCCGCTTGTTGCTGATAACCCGGCCGGTGGAGCCCATATGTATGTTGTTCCGCCCGATGCAGTAAGCTGAACGCTTCCGCCCGGACATGTTGTTGCTGAAGATGGTGAAACATTCACAATCAGGTTTGAAGAAATAGCAACAGTGATATTATCGGAACCGGTACAACCATTCACATCAGTTACAGTGACTGTATAAGTAGTAGTTGAAACTGGCGTAGCAACAGGATTGTAAATACCGGTGCTGCTTAATCCTGTAGCTGGTGACCATGTATAACTTATACCTCCTGAAGCATTAAGCTGCGCACTTCCGGAATTGCATATGGTAGTATCGTTTCCTGCATTTGCATTTACAGGAGGATAAACGGAAACAACAACAGTATCGGCATCAGTGCAGCCTGAAGCGTTTGTAACGGTAACAATATAAGATGTGGTGTTAGCAGGAGTTGCAATGGGATTTGCAATGCTGGTACTGCTCAGTCCTGTCGGCGGCGACCAGGAATATGATATGCCACCTGAAGCCAGTAGATTTGTGCTTGATCCGGGGCAAATCGAAACATTATTTCCTGCATTTGCATTGATGTTTCCGCTGACTGTAACAACAATATCATCGCTGTCTGTACATCCTGCACCATCGGTCACTGTTACAATATAGGTAGTAGTTACTGCAGGGTTAGCTATTGGATTTGCTATACTTGTACTGCTCAATGCATAAGAAGGCGACCATGAATATGAAACTCCTCCGCTTGCATTCAATTGTGTTGTGGCTCCGTTGCATATTGTTACATCAATACCTGCGTTAGCTGTGGTATTGTTGACATATACGGTAACTGAATCATGATACGTTCCGGTACAACTTCCAACAAAATAAGTTGTTGTAGTATTAAGGACAGGTGTTGTATATGTTGGTCCGGTACCAAGAACATTTCCACCAACAATCGCATCGTACCAGATTATTGTAGTTCCGGAAGGTGGTGTTCCCCCGAGGGAAGCAGTAAGAGTCACGGATGTTCCGGGGCAAATTGTATCATCCGTATCTATTATCCAGAATGTTGTTACTGAAGCATTATTTATTCCAGCACCACCTTTGGTAGCTCCGTTGGGAATGAATTCAGTTACACCTGATGAATTCGAAGTTCCGTTAGCGCCTCCGTTAGTTGTGCAGGTAATTGCACCGCTTGTTATTGCAATATATCCACCGCCGCCACCACCACCGGGGCCTTCGGCCTGTGACTGTGAAGAATTATAACTCGCATTAATTACCTGGTTTCCTCCGGCACCTCCGTCAGCAGTAGCGCTAATGCCTGAAACAGCACCCACTGAACGAAGGATGATAGTGCCACCGGCCCCGCCGCCGCCGGCACCGTCAGCACCCTGAGTGGTTATACCATTGCCGGAAGTTGAATTTGGTGCTGTGGCTCCGTTGCTAATAATTTGCCCTGCCCCTGAAATAGTTCCGTATGATTGTACATAGATAATTCCTCCACCATTTGCTCCTGAAGACCCTTTGGTATCATTTTGTTCCCCTGCACCGCCTCCACCACCCATAAATATTCTTCCTGTGCTGTAATCGAGTGGTCTTCCTCCCAACCCTCCCCAGTAACGGCGATAATCTCCATTCCATGCCGTTGAATTACCATTGGTATTCCATGGACCAAGGGTTAAAGCATTCTGGTTGGATGATGAAAATGAATATCCTCCCCGTCCTCCGCCGGATGAAAATGATGTGGAAAAACCAGCTCCTTCAAGGTCCCATGCAGTGATCCAGCTTGCATTACTTATGTCGGGATTTCCCTTACCAGTCCATAATGATGTATCACCTGCATTGGCTCCGCCGCCTCCCCCATGATTGTGAGTATTTGCTCCACCTCCGCCATTAGCTGCTGCACCTCGGCAATACCTTCCACCCATTGCATCATAATCTGTCTGATATCCGGCAATACCCTCGCCTTTTTCAGCACCATAATCATTGGTAGGATAATAATATTCACCTATTCCCCACGAATAATTATCGTCATTTAAAATACCTCCGCGAAATCCCTTGCCTGTCATGTTCATTGTTCCGCCTGAGTTAACAATAGTCGCTCCCTCTACTTCAACAGCAAGAATACCGCCAACTGAACCGTTCCAGGTATCGCCTGTAAGTACACCTCCATTATTGATTGTAAGTGATGTGTAACGAGGAACACGCACAACTTCAGTCCTGCCGGCAGCAGTATAACTGTTAACCAAAGCGCATTCCACATTGATAGTAGTTGAATTTGGAACCGATAATACCTGCGCGAATTCATACAAACCACAATTATTATAACTTGTAATCTTTCCCCAGTCAATGATCTGGCCTACACCGGACATTACTGTTGCACCCTGAACCTGAATAATCATGATGAGGTCGCCGGCAGCCAATGAACCGGAAAAGCGGCCATTAGCGTTAAGACTGCTGGCTGCTACAGTAATGCTAGTAGTACCTGCAACTGCAGCAGCAGTTAATGTGGTATATTCGTTAACGATGGTATTAACTGCGGAAACAACCTTAGCGCCATGCTTGCCACGCTGGGCCAATACCATATTGGATGATAGCAAAAAAAAGTAAAATACAAAGAGTAAAATCAGGCTCTTCATAAAAAAGCTTTTCGCAAAGTTAACAAAATCAAACAAATATAAAAAATCTAATTATTATTTACGGAATATGCAGAAAATAGTTTGGCATTCAGTAGATAAAGGACGTAAAACGGTTAAAAAAGTTGCCCCGAATAAAAAAAACTCCTTATATTTACAATTCAAAACATTTATTCAGAATAAATTCTGCTCTTTAATGAATGGTCTCAATAAAAAAACCCGCTATTCGTGGGAACTGCGGGTTTCATGGCCTCCAGAACATTTATGAGGTTTTAGGTTTTCTTACCGGGCGTTTGTATTCGCTTTTACGGGTTCTTCCTACTTTTTCATATTCGTTGCTGTTGTGTCCGTATACCGATGCCACCGCATCAGTAATACGGAGGCTCATTTCGCGAAGATCGGCTTCTTTTTTCAGGAAATCGTTCAAAGCTGCATCAGCCTGTGCCAAAAGTTCGTTATTCAATTCAAGTGTATTTTCGACATCAGTAATTGCTGCTTCGAAACTTGCTGCTGAAAGTCCGTTTCCTAAATCAAGGGTTTCCGATATGGCTTTCAACCCTGCCAGTTTTTTCTTCGCATTATCGAGTATTTTAGAACTGATCCTTTTCCGACGTGACATATTAAACACCTTCTTTCCGGTCACTGTTAATGGTTAAACATTCTAATACTATTAACGCAAGTTTTATGCCGTTATTACTGAATTTTAAGAGTTTTTAACATTTGAAATAAAATTATTTTTGCTACCGGATAATATTGATTTAAATGATCTATTCCTTTATGAATTGCTTTCAAATATTCTAAATTTCCATCTTATGTTTTAATCATCTTAAAAGAACCTTAAATCATTCCATTCCGCAGTTTCAGCATTTGGTTAGAACACTTAATCCGAACTACCGGATGCTCAAGCAAACGATCTGAATATTCAAGATATGAAACATTCAGATTAAACAAACGCTTCGTACAATTATGCGGACAGACAGTTTGATTAAACAAAAGGTTCGGACAATTGAACGGAGAAACATTCTGATTAATTAAACAGTTCGGAGAATTATACGGAGGGATGTTCAGATTAATCCAAGTGTTCGGATAATTGAACGGACAAACATTCTGGTTAATTAAACAGTGCGGAGAAATTTGAAATTTATAAAAACAAATATGCTGTATAATTTATTTATAATGAAAATGATGCCATTTATCGGAAAATACTAACTTTATGGCGGGAATTGGAAAGAAAAAAGGCGACTTGCGCCGCCTTAAATGTTTTATTCACCAATTGTTTATTATTTAAGGTGTTCATGAAACATTTGGACAAAAAAAAAGCCTCCTGATTATGGACAAGAGGCGACCCAAATGTTTTCACAACGGAATAATCCTTATTGTGATTTGCTTCAATTCGTGAAGCAAAGATATAAATATATTGTTTAACTTGCATTGATTTTAAAAATACTTTTTATGAAAAAGATTTTAGGACTGGATTTAGGTACCAACTCTATAGGTTGGGCTTTAGTTGAAGAAGCCGAAAACACATCTGAGAAATCATCAATTATTAAAATAGGCTCAAGAGTTATTCATTATGGTGATAATTTAGTAAAGGTTGATAAAAAAGGCAAAATATCTGCTTCTATGACACCTGAAGAAGATTTTTTTAGCGGAAAAGGTTTATCACCCAATGCAGGAAGAACTAGACAAAGAAGCGCTCGTAGAAATTTGCAACGTTATAAACTACGAAGAGAAAATTTAATAAATATTTTAAAAGAATATTTTATTATTCCTGATTATTTTATTTTTTCTGAAGAAGGCAATGCTACAACATTTAAAACATATAAGTTCAGGGCTGAGGCTGCCATAAATGAAATTCCATTAGAAGAATTTGTACGGGTTCTTTTTATGATTAATAAAAAAAGAGGATATAAAAGCAGCCGAAAAGCGAAAGGCGAAGAAGATGGCCAATTGATAGATGGGATGGCTATTGCAAAATTATTATATGAACATGAACAAACCCCTGGTCAATTTGCATATGAATTATTGAAAAGTGGTAAAAAATATGTTCCTGATTTTTATCGTTCAGATTTACAATCGGAGTTTGATAAAATCTGGCAATTTCAAAAACAATATTACTCAGATATTCTATCTGATGAAGTTTATGAAAGATTAAAAGGTCAAAAGAAAAATGCAACAAAAGCCTACATTGAAAAAATATTGAAAATTGAAACACCTGAATTAAAAGGGAAATGGGATGAAAAAAAATTGATGCGTTATGAATTAAGAAGTAAAGCTGTTTCAAAAAAACTTGATATTGGTGAAATAGCTGAAACCCTGATTGAAATTAATGGAGATCTTAATAATTCGAGTGGTTACCTTGGAGCCATAAGTGACAGGAGTAAGGAATTATTTTTTCAAAAAATTACTGTTGGCCAGTATTTATATAAACAATTAGAAATAAATCCTCATACAAGTCTAAAAAAACAAATTTTTTATCGTCAGGATTATATGGATGAGTTTAATACCATATGGAATACCCAAGCTAAATATCATAAAGAATTAACAACTGAATTAGAATCTGAAATTCGGGATATTATTATTTTTTATCAAAGAAGGTTAAAATCACAAAAAGGATTAATTAGTTTCTGTGAATTTGAGAACAAACAAATAGAGGTTATTATTGATGGTAAAAAGAAAATCAAAACAAGAGGTTTAAGGGTTATTCCAAAATCTTCCCCTTTGTTTCAGGAATTTAAAATCTGGCAAATTCTAAATAATATAGAAGTAACCAATACGAAAACAAAAGAAACCAGGTATCTTGATGAAGATGAAAAGCAATTACTTTTTGAAGAATTAAACATTAAAGCGAAAATTTCGAAAAAAGATGCACTCAAATTTCTTTTTGAAAATCCAGAAAAATTTGATTTGAATTATAAAGATATAGAAGGCAATAAAACAAATGCCTTATTGTATGAAGCCTATCAGAAAATTATTGGACAATCAGGGCATGATGAAAAAGATCTTACGAAAATGAAATCGGGTGAAGTAAAAGATTTTGTACAAAAAATATTTTCAACACTTGGAATAAAAACAAAAATTCTTGACTTTGATTCATCCATAGAAGGCAATGCCATTGAAAAACAATTACATTTTCAACTATGGCATTTGCTATATTCATACGAAGGGGATAATAGTCCAACAGGAAATGATAAACTATTTAATACACTTAAAACCAAATTCGGATTTGAA
Source organism: Bacteroidota bacterium (assembly GCA_043801235.1). Taxonomy (GTDB): domain Bacteria; phylum Bacteroidota; class Bacteroidia; order Bacteroidales; family CG2-30-32-10; genus DAOQAK01. The sequence continues at coordinate 9,015 of JAZDMF010000304.1, forward strand.
AAAGAATATGCTAAAGTTCTTTCAGGGGTAGCCTTGCCTGATGACTATGGAAGTTTAAGTGCAAAAGCAATTCGTAAAATTCTGCCACATTTAAAAGATGGCTTTTCTTATGGCGGCAGAAGGGATAGACCTAATGAACCGAGCGCATGTGAATATGCAGGATATAAACATTCAAAATCATCTTTAACCAAAGAAGAAAAAGAAAACAAAGTCTATAAAGACAAATTAGATATACTGCAAAAAAACAGTTTAAGAAATCCAATAGTAGAAAAAATTCTGAATCAAATGGTAAATTTGGTAAATACTGCTATTAAAGAATATGGTAAGCCCGATGAAATTAGATTAGAACTTGCGCGCGAATTAAAAAAGAGCGCAGAAGAAAGAGAAAAAATGAGTGATGCAATTTCTAAATCTACAGCAGAACACGAAAAATATCGTAAAATATTACAAACAGAATTTGGATTAAAACATGTAAGCCGAAATGATTTAATACGCTACAAATTATATTTAGAGTTAAAGAGAATTGGTTTTAAAACTCTTTATTCGAACACCTACATAGCGCCGAATGAATTATTTTCAAAAAAGTTTGATATTGAACATATACTGCCAAAAGCAAAAATATTTGATGATTCTTTTTCAAATAAAACATTAGAATTAAAATCGATCAATGTTGAAAAAGGAGACATGACAGCATATGATTTTGTGAAAGAAAAATATGGCGAAACGGAGTTAATGATATATGAAAAAAGAGTAGAAGATTTGTATTTCTTTAAAAGTGCTAAAGAGGACATAAATCAGGAGAATACTCAGGCAGAAAATAAAATTGGCGACCCCAAAATTAGTAAAACAAAACACGATAAACTGCTGATGCCTGAAAATAAGATACCGGATGGATTTATTGACCGCGAATTACGCGACTCACAATACATAGCGAAAAAGGCAAAAACAATGATGGAAGAAATTTGTAAAGAAGTTACAACTACAACAGGTAGCGTTACGGAAAAATTAAGGGAAGACTGGCAATTGATTGATATAATGCAGGAGTTAAATTGGGAAAAATACAATATTCTGGGATTGACTGAAGAATTTACAAATAATGAAGGAAACATAATTAAAAGAATAAAAGACTGGACAAAACGCAATGACCACAGGCATCATGCAATGGATGCTATAACCGTAGCTTTTACTAAGCGTAGTCACGTACAATATTTAAATAACTTAAATGCACGCAGTGATAAAAGCGGAAGCATTTATGGCATTGAGCAAAATGAATTGTACAGGGATAAAAATAACAGATTAAGATTTAAACCACCCATTCCATTAAATGATTTCAGGGCAGAAGCCAAGAAACAATTGGAGAATACTTTAATTTCCTTCAAACCAAATAACAAAGTTGTTACTAAAAACAAAAATAAATTTAAAGTAAAAGATGGTGAAAAAACTAAAATGGAATTGACACCAAGAGGACAGCTACATTTAGAAACTGTTTATGGAAGTATTAAACAATACAAAACAGAAGATGTTAAAGTAGGAGGCACATTAAATTTAGAAACAATTAATAATATAGCTAAGAAAAATATCAGAGAAGCATTATTAAAACGTTTGGCAGAGTTTGATAATAATCCAAAGAAAGCATTTACAGGTAAAAATTCACTTGAAAAAAATCCGGTTTATCTTGATGAACAACAATCTTACAAAGTATCGAATAAAGTAAAAATAGTATTGCAGGAAACTATCTTTACTATTCGTAAAGACATCACCCCTGATTTAAAAATCGAGAAGGTTATTGATCCTAAGATCAAAGCAATTTTAGAATCACGATTAAAGGATTATAATGGTGACGAAAAAGCAGCATTTTCGAACCTTACAGAAAATCCAATATGGTTAAATAAAGAAAAAGGAATTTCTATTAAGCGAATAACTATTAGTGGCATTAGTAATGCCGTCGCTTTGCGAGATAAAAAAGACAAAAACGGAAATTTTATTTTAGACGGAACCGGAAATAAAATAGCTGTTGATTTTGTGAACACAGGTAATAATCATCATGTTGCTATTTATAAAGATGAAAATGAAAATTTGCAAGAAAAGGTAGTCACCTTCTATGATGCCGTTGAAAGAGTTAGCCAAGGATTGCCAATTATTGACAAAAGCTATAATCAGGATATAGGATGGAAATTTCAATTCACAATGAAACAAAATGAATGTTTTGTTTTTTCTAATGATAAAACAGGATTTGATCCAAATGAAATTGATTTGCTTAATTCCGATAATTATAATCTGATTAGTCCGAATTTATTTAGGGTCCAAAAATTTGGTTCGCTTCTTTCAGGTTTCTGGTTTAGACATCATTTAGAAACATCAATAGTCTCATCAAGAGAATTAAAAAGCATAACCTATAAAGTTATTCAAAGTATGAAAAACATGGAATCAGTTGTAAAAGTCCGAATTAACCATTTAGGTAAAATTGTAAAAATAGGCGAATGAACAAACGCAATCACTATTATTAAAACTAAAAGTTAACCGCCTCGGCAACATCATTGAAGCCAACGGAAAAAAAGTATTCTAACCTTTTTCCATTTTATACGTAATAACAGTATAAACTGCTGTTGGAATTGATCGGGAAGGATAAAAAATAATTTCCAATGATCAAACGCACTCTTTACTTTGGCAATCCTGCCTATCTTAGTTTAAACAATGCCTAGCTTATTGTTCGTTTGCCCGAAGTGGAAAAAAATGATCTGCTTCCAACGGAATTTAAAAAAGATTCCATTGCATCCATTCCCATTGAAGATATTGGAATAGTCTTGCTCGATCATAAACAAGTAACCATCACACAGGCGCTGATGGAAGCATTACTTGCTAATAACGTAGCCCTCATTACATGTAACAGCACACATCACCCAACTGGCTTGATGCTTCCGTTAAGCGTGAACACATTGCAAAACGAACGTTTCAGGATTCAGATAGATGCAACGGAACCCCTGAAAAAACAATTGTGGGCGCAGGTAGTTACTCAAAAAATAAAGAACCAGGCAGCATTATTGGCAAACAGAGGGATAAGAAACGATTATTTAATTCCGCTTTATAAAAATGTAAAAAGCGGCGACAGCGAATATTGCGAAGCAACAGCAGCCGCTTATTACTGGCAGAATATTTTTCCTTCCATACCCGCGTTCCGTCGCCACAGGGATGAAGCATCGCCCAATAATTACCTGAATTACGGATATGCCATTCTGCGTGCAACCATGGCAAGAAGTATAGTCGGAGCTGGCTTGCTGCCCACTCTCGGCATACATCATGCAAACAAGTATAATGCATACTGCCTTGCCGATGACCTGATGGAACCGTACAGGCCCTTTGTTGATAAAATTGTGTGCGAAATATTGGATGAGCACGGTACATGCGAAGATCTGACTAAAGAAATAAAATCATTATTTTTAAAAATACCTGCTATTGACATCAACTTAGATGATGAAAAAAGCCCTTTGATGGTTGCAACACAGCGAACATCGGTAAGTCTTGTAAAATGTTTTGCAGGGGAACAGAGAAAATTAGTGTTGCCGGAGATGTTATAGTCATTCAGTTGGAAGATAGTCATTCCGAACTTGTTTTATGGTCATGCTGAACTTGTTTCAGCATCTTATAAACCCAAAACCAATTAAATGAAAACCGGGTATGTTTATATAATGAGCAACAAAAACAGAACTACATTTTATATTGGTGTAACTAATGATTTAGCAAGAAGAATTACAGAACATAAAGAAGGAGGTGGCTCTAAATTTACTTCTAAATACAAATTATTTGACCTTGTTTATTGTGAAGTAATATATGATATTGAGCAGGCAATTAACCCACATTGCAGCTATGTATCCGTAATAAGCTGACAATGAGCTGTGACCTTTCTAAAGATTTCATCAGGGGGGACTACAGATTTTTTTCTGATGAAAGGCGCATATTTATAATTCAATAGGTCAAATATTTTCTT
>JAZDMF010000331.1:0-16152 GCA_043801235.1 Bacteroidota bacterium
CACAAATCAGAGTACAGGCTGCATAATCCAAACAGTTTTTGTAAAATTTTCTAAAGGATAGCCATGCCCGAATGGTACTATTTTCAAGGGTTTTCAATAGCCATGCCCAAAAAAATATAATTCGAGTCAAAAAATAAAAAAAGTCTGACCAAATTTTTTCTGATCAGACTCAAGATTGTTTTTTTGACGAATATCCCATTTTATATTTTATATTTTAGAATTTGGGCTTTGAATTTGAGGCTTGGGGCTTGGGATTTTCTCTTTAATCTTCTTCTTCATCTAAAGGCGGGAAATTAATTTCGTTATCTTTCACAATAAAAGCATTGGGGTAGGCATCGGCTATTTTATGAAGGAATCGCTGTGCATCCATGCGTGTGCGAAAATCGCCCACGCGAACTTTGTAGTTAGGCTCCTGGAACATAAGATAGGCTTCTACTTTAGAGTGTTTTGACCGGAATTCGCTCATTGCAGAAATGGCCTTGCTTTTTGAATTATTTCCTGAATCAAAAAAAATCTGTATGCGAAAACCCTTGATGCTTCCGCGATTGTCGCACCATGTTTTATGCTTTTCAGCCAGAGTGTTAATCCGGTAATCGCCGACAATCATTTCCACCTTTCCCGTTTTCTGAGAAAATGCAAACGAAAAAGGGAAAAATGTAAGAACCAGAAAAAAGGAAAAAACAATACAGGTCATTTTATTATTTTCTCGTCTGAACATCGTAAATATCCTTCGAGTGTAGTGTAAGCACAGGTATGGATGAATGGTTAACCATCTGCTGCGCATAAGTACCCAGCCATATGCTTTTTGACGAACCTTCCTGTTCGGTCATGATCGAAATAAGCTCGGCTTTGATTTCTTTAGCATAATCAATGGCCCCATTTGTAATATTATCGCAGTAAAACCTTTTATACTGACAGGGCACACCCTTTTCCTGAATGAATTCCATGGTTTGCCGCGCATAACCTTCCATAAGTCCTATTACATCTTTGACTTTGGTTGAATGAACTCCTAAAATATGAATTTCTGCACCAAACGCCTTGGCCAGTTCTGTGGTTAACGGTACCTTTTGCCGGGTCTCAATAGAACTGTCAACAGGAAGAACAATCTTTGCAATATGCTTCTTATTCCAGATAAATGCTTCTCTTATTGTTATTACCGGACAGGGAGCAGAAGTGACAAAGCGGTAAGCATTACTGCCTATCCAGAATTCTTCAAAGCCTGATACCCCATGGGTTCCGGCAACAAGCAAAAATGAATCGTCGTATTTTGCCTGGTTTGCAATTTCACCATAGATTTTCCCTTTGCGTATTTTATATTCAAGCCTGCCGTTCAGAGAGGTCTTGCGCTGCTTCACAATCTTATCGAACATGCATACCAGTTTTTCCTGATGTTCCAGTCCTCTTTTACTGTATATTGATTCGGTGCTTTGCGGTTTGTCAACATAAACCATCATTACATTTGCATCCACATCATTGGCAATACTAATGGCAAATTCCAATGCCTTAATAGAACATTTTGAAAAATCGACAGCAACTAAAATTTCTTTTTCCTTTTTCATGTGTGTTTGGGTTTGCAGCAGGTAAAATTATAAATTTTTATTAAAATGTTAAAAAAAATATAATCTTAAAGAACTTTAACAATGCGTTCAATGAGAAATAAGAAGTTTCATTTCTTCATTTATATTATCATAGCTTATATGGCAAATGTATATTCCGTTCAGCAGCTTGCTCACATCAATGGAATAAATATTGTCGCCCGGAGGGATAATTTCATCAACGAACTGAATATGCTTATTGCCAGAAATTGAATATAGCGAAACATTAACGTGAGTGTGCTTTGCAAGATCAACTTTTACAAAAATCTTATCGCTTGCAGGGTTTGGGAATACCTGAAAAATATTTTCATCATCCGATCCGGTAATTATTACCGTATTATTAAATAAATCATCCAAGTAGTATATTCCGGGGCTATACAAATAAGCGGGCAAAGAAGATTTATAAACAGACAGCTTAAGCTGCCTCCATTCCGGAATGAACTGCATGAATTGTATATTGCCCGTGCCGCTGTTTGATGAATCACGCATAATCTGCCAGTTATCAGCAGAACTTATGAAAGTTCCATCGCTAAGTCCGTTTTTTGTTCTGTAATAACGCGAACAAAAATGAAGGTGATTATTGCGTTTTATTTCATAGTTGGCGGCATACAGGTTGTCGTCGGGAATGCTGTCAGGATAAGTGTTGGTGCGGAAAGTAATCAGCGGAGCAGAGGGAGCAACTTCTGCAACCATTGCCGTAAGGCTGTCGAAGCCGGTAGCTGAAGGAGCAAGTGCAGTAATAATATAGCCATCGGCATAACCATTCGCATTTGCCGCAATAGCATCTTTAATATCGCTCATGTCATGAAGCCCGTCATTGTTAAAATCTTTTTTCTCCAGCGCTTTCCTCATAGAAAACCATACCGGTTCGTAACCCATGTTCATTAATGCAGTTCCTGAAAAATCGGACATCATATGTTGAAACACTCCGAGCCCGTCATTATTTATTCCTGATAAAGCGCTCATTTGCCCAGCAAAGCCTATCATTGCCCAGGGTTGTTCATCGGTTTCGGAAGGAAAATGAATAATGACAGCCTGATTATTTACAACTGCTGCCACATTACTCCAGTCCAAATGCCGTGCAATTACTGATTTCCCGTCAAGGTCGGTGCCTGCTGTGGCTGTTCCCCAATCCATCAGGCTGGAACAACCCATTTTAAGTTTTACCTCCTTGAACATATAGAGTCCCTGTAAGTCAAGAAATGCATTGGCAACAAGCACATCAATGTAATCCATGCCCGATGCGCTGTAGCCGGCCGAATCAACACCGTCATACACACCCTGCGCTTCCACGTGATACACAGAATCTATTCTTATGTGAATGCCTTGCTGTATAACGGTTTTGGCCGTCGGCAACAATGAACCAAATGCTGGTTTAATATAATTTACATAGATATCGACTATATGTTCTGCAAGAAGGTAGCCGGTAGCAAAGCCACGTTCGTAATGCGTTCCCCACACTTTTACAACTATGATGTTACCGGTATCGGAAACAATTACGCCATTCACCTGCTGTGAAAAAGTCTTCACCGACAGGAAAAGCAGAAATAACAATAAAAGTTTTTTCATCGGGTTCAAATTATTTCTCGTAAAAATGCATTTCGCTGATATACTTAAAAACTTTTGGTGGCAGAAAATATTGTATGTCTTTTTTTTCTTTAATTGCCCCACGGATAAAGCTTGAGGAAATCTCCATCAGGGGCGCATCAACCCAAGTAATACTCTTGTGGTTATTATATTTACCTCCATCGCTGCCCGGTCGTGGATAAACAAAAACATTGTAGTTGTAGATTATCTGCTCAAAATTTCTCCATTTGTCCATGCTTTGCAAATTATCGGCTCCCATGATGATGGCAAATTTCTTTTTCGGATATTTTTCTTTCAAATAGGTAAGAGTGTGAATGGTGAAAGAGGGCTTAGGAAGTTTGAACTCAATATCGCATGATTTGAAACGCAAATCATCTTCGACAGCTATATTCACAAGCGCCAGCCGGTGATGATCGGGCAGCAAAGAGGTTTTTCCCTTCAATGGATTGTGCGGTGAAACCACAAACCATATTTCTTTCAGCAGAGTGAATTCAACAATATAATTAGCAATAATCAAATGGCCGATGTGGATCGGATTGAAAGAACCAAAGAATAAACCGACAACAGTTTTATCCATTATTTGAACAATTTTCTTTTCAATGATGAATATCCAACACTCAATATCCAAATATCAAATAAATTTCACTTGGATATTGATTATTCGGCGCTGGATATTGGATATTATATTTATAGTCATTATTTTGAAAGAAATGCATCAGCCACTTCTATCGCTTTATTAACGGCCTTTTCCAGATCATCATTAACTATTACAATATCGAACTTATCTGAAAACGTCATTTCATATGCTGCTTTATCCATGCGTTTTTTCAAAGATTCCGGTGTTTCGGTTGAACGTTTTTTCAGTCGTGCCTCCAGTTCTTCAAGCGAAGGAGGCATTACGAAAACAGACAGTGCTTTTTCTTTTCCGTAATTTTTAATGTTCAGCCCACCTTTCACGTCGACATCAAAAATTACATGCCTTCCTTTTGTCCATATTCTTTTAACCTCCGATTTCAGGGTTCCGTAAAAACTGTCTTCGTAAACTTCTTCCCACTCAAGGAATTCATTGTTTTTTATTTTTTTTCGGAATTCATCAGGAGAAATGAAATAATAATCCGTTCCGTCTTTTTCATTTTCACGCATGGGGCGGCTGCATGCCGAAACTGAAAATTCCAGATCATCCCGTGATTCCAGTACGCGGTGAACAATGGTGGTTTTGCCGGAACCGGATGGAGCGGAGAATATGATCAGTTTACCATTCATAATGCGAAGATCCCAATTCCAAGTCCCAAATCCCAAATTCCAAGAGGATACACATTATTTCCTTGGGGCTTTGAATTTGGGTTTTTGAATTTGGGGCTTTATAATATATTTAACAGTTGTTCCTTAATCTTTTCAAGTTCATCTTTCATTTGCACAACAATTTTCTGGATGTCGGCATCATTGGCTTTTGAGCCGACAGTGTTGATTTCCCGTCCCATTTCCTGTGTTATAAATCCAAGTTTGCGTCCATTGGCTTCGGGTTGTTTCATAGTGTCCATAAAATAATTGCAATGTTTTTGCAAACGTGTTTTTTCTTCTGTGATGTCAATTTTATCAATATAATAAATCAGCTCCTGCTCAAAACGGTTGGCATCGTAATTTTCTTTTCCGGCATATTCTTCCAGGTCGCGGTGTATCCTGTTTTTTATTTCCTTTATCCTGTTTTTCTCAAAGGGGGTAATGCTTTCAAGATGTTTTAAGATCAGGTTCACCCTTTCTTTAATGTCGTTGCCCAGAACCTTCCCTTCTTCTTTTCTGAAAGCAATCACTTGTTTCAGGGCGTCGTTAAAGGCATTCAGAAAAATTTTCCATTGCGACTCTTCAAGTGTTTCATCGCCTGTTAGAAGCACATCGGGCATGCGCGAAGCCAGCGAAAAATAATCGGTCGGAAAATCATTATTAACTTCAGATGAAATAGCTTTCAATTCCATATAATATTTTTCGAGAAGGGCTTTATTGATGGAATAGTATGCTGCATCCTCCTTGTTTTCAAAATAAACGGCAATGTCAACCTTACCGCGTTGCAGCTCTTTTGAAGCCAAAGAACGTATTTCCGATTCTTTGTCTTTCAGCCAGCGGCACATCCGGATACCCAAGTCAAGCTGCTTGCTGTTCAGCGTACGGATTTCAATATTCAGCTTTTTCCCTTCAATATCGGCAATGGATTTTCCGAAGCCGGTCATGGATAAAATCATAATTTTTATTTTTCGTTTACTTTATTCCAAACTCCAGCTTCACTGTAACCGAAGCTGTTTTATCTTTTGAACTTGTGTTGAAAACGCCTCCGTAAGTATAATCTTCATCACCGTTTTGCGCGGTAATCTGGAATATTCCCATATTGGCTTTTTTCAGTGATCCCAGTCCGGCCTTTGAATTGGTGGCAATAGCCTCTGCCCTGCTACGTGCATCTTCAGTAGCTTTTGAGAGCATGCTGATTTTAAGCTCGGAAAGTTTTGTGTAATAATACGATGGAGAATACGAAATGAAATTTACACCCAGGTCTATCAGCTCGCTTGCCTCGCGTGAAACTGTTTCCACTTTGTCCACTTCTTTTGATTCAATTGTAACATTCTGAGTAAGCGTATAACCCTTGAATTTTCTGGAAGAATTGCCGTCTTTGTCGTACACATATTCGTAATTGCTGTTGATGTTCACCGATGAAAAAACTATTTCTTTTTCATTCAGGCCTTTTTCTATCAGAAAATTCTTAATTACTTCGGCGTCTTTCTTTATCTGGGTGTAAGCTTCCTTGGTTGATACCGATTCGGCGGTGAAATAGCCGTCCCATACAATCAGGTCGGAAACAAAATCCTGCGTGGCCAGGCCGGTAACGCTGACAGATTCATTGCCTTTATGGGTGCGTTTCCATGCTCCGCCAAGTATGATGGCCGTTATTATTATAGCTACTGCTACGATGATTGTGTTTAAATAGTGTTTCATAGAAATTGGTTTATTCCAGTACAAATGTATTGAATCTTGTATCAAAAGAAAAAAGTATACGTATAAAATTAAATACTTTTGCCTGTAATTTACAATTATGCCTTTATCGAAGAGTCCAATATACCGCTTTTACGATGATCCGCTGCGCATGTACAATGCCATGCTGGAGGATATTGAACAGGCAGAAAAGTCTATTATCATTGAAACTTACAAATACGGAAACGATCAGATAGGAATTAAATTCCGCGACACGCTTACCAAAAAAGCAAGGCAGGGAGTAAAAATCCTGCTGATGATTGATTCGTGGGGCGCTTATGTTTCGCTTGGATTTTTTTCGGAAATGATAAAATACGGAGGCGAGGTAAGGATTTTTAAAAAAATGAGACTGAACATCGATTCATTTACAAAGAACCACCGGCGCAACCACCGGAAAATTATTATCATTGATGATTGTGTTACCTATATCAGTTCAGCGAATATAGCAGCATATGCCCTTAACTGGCGTGAATCGTCGCTGCGCATGGCTGGCGATATTGCATTAACTTTTAAGGAAGCGTTTTATGCTAGTCATAAAATATACAACAAATATATTTATGATAAGCTGGGCGCATCAAAATCATTATTTTATAACGGCTTTGAGATATTGCGCGATGTGCCCACCACCGTGTTCCAGCCCACCCGAAAAAAATTTCTTGACCTTATCCGCGGCGCCGAAAAAGAAATCATTATTGAAACCCCTTACTTTCTGCCGGGCAGCTATATGCGCAAAGCATTGATGGAAGCGGCCGAACGGGGCGTGAAAGTAAAGATCATCATGCCGCTGCATTCCGACGTTAATGTGGTTGACATATTGAGAAACCGCTACCTTGGTGAAATGTACAAAAATAATGTGGAGATATTATTTTATACTCCGCGTAACCTCCACTCAAAAGTTTTTGTAGCTGACAAAACCTTTTTCATTGTGGGTTCGTCCAACTTCGATTACCGCAGTTTTCGGTTTATGCATGAGATCAACCTGTTTGGCAAAGACAGGAAAATTTTAAGCCTTCTCGAAACACATATAAGCGAAACCATCAGTGAATGCAGTCCTTTCGATTATAAAAAATGGTCCGACAGGTCATTAATACAAAGGGTTTTTGAACGACTGCTCATACCGTTCCGGCATTTTTTTTAGCTAACGCACTTTGCTTTCTGCTCACAAAATACACTCCTGTAAAAATCATTATTGCGGAAACGATTTTGACGATGCTTATTTTTTCATCATACATGATTATTGCAAGAACCCCCGCTATTACCGGCTGGAAATAAATATAAAAACTTGCTACGGTAGGATCCACCCGTTTCATTGAAAAAGCAATAAACAGGTATGCAAGAAAAGTGGTGCCAATCACTACGTAGCCCAGTGCAAACCACGTGTACCCTGTAAAATCATTCCACTGAACTGTTTCGAGTGCATGGAATGAAAACGGAAGGATGAATAAAAACCCGAATAAAAATGTCCATTTCATTACAGTGAATGGGTTGTATTTCTGCATCAGCGGTTTTACAAGAACAAGGTATATACCATAGGACATGGCATTGATGAAAAGCAGGATGTTCCCTTTCAGCGGATCGCTGCCCGCTGCAAGGTCTTTGCCATACAGAATGGTTATCAGCGCTCCGCCTGCGCCCAGTAAAATGCCGGAAATTTTCAGCAGGTTCATTCTTTCACGGATCAGCAGCGATGAAAATATCATTACCATTACAGGATTTGACACCATGATAATCGAAGCATCGACAGGGGTGCTCAAATTCAATCCTTCGAAAAACAAGAGCTGGTTTATGGATACACCAAAAAGTCCGCAGAGTGCAAATTTCAGCAGATCTTTTTTTTCTGTTTTTTCTTTAAAAAAAAATTCATGGATAACCCAGAATAACAAAGAAGATACTACTGCCCGTATAATTATTATATCAACAGGCTGCATATAAAACGGCATCAATCCTTTTGCTACAGGATAATTAATACCGAATAACAAATTCGCAATAACAAGAGCTGTGTGCGCCCTGAAGTTGTTTTTCATCCGGTGCAAAGATAGCAGATGTTCACTGTTTGTTGTTCGTTGTTTAGGCTGGACACAAATTGAAGATATCGGATTGCCCGACCGAAGACTACGGACTGAAGACCGATATACTACTTCAAACTCTTCACCCTCCCTGCAGAATAATAATATTTGGTATAATATGCTTCGGCAAGATCGCTGACCATTACCCCTTTCGACGATGCATGAATAAATTTATTACTGGCAAGATATATTCCCACATGCGAAATTTTTGTGCTGTTGATTTTAAAAAAAACAAGGTCGCCGCTTTTAAGGTTTTTCTTATTAACCGAATCACAATTCTTTGCCAGGTCGAAAGCAGTACGGTACAAACTTATATTATACACTGTTTTAAAAACTGTCTGCACCAATCCCGAGCAATCGGTTCCGGTTTTCGATTCGCCGCCGTAAACATATGGCACTCCTATCCATGTTGAAAGTTCGTCCAGCAGTTTTTTATCTTCACTACCTGTAAAATCAACACCAAAAGTTTTCGAATAGGTTTTATATGCATCTGCCGGAACAGTGCTGCTGTTCCCGGATTTATGTATTTTTTTTGACGGGTTGCATGCCAGAACCAGGCTCATTATTATGAGCAGAGAGAAATAAAATATTTTCCTGCCGTGATTCATGAATAAAATTATAATGTAAAATTACAATGCAAATACACTATGTTTTTCTGTTGTGAAAATTAAATACTCACAGTCCAATGTTAGAAAAAAAAAGGCCATCGCATTTACGACAGCCTTCACCATTTGTAATAAAATCCCAAATCCCAAGAACCAAGCCCCAAATCCTAAGGCCTTACGCTACAAGCCTTCCTGGAATTTTGAATTTGGGACTTTGAATTTTGGTCTTAAAAAATGCAGGTATCACGTTTATTGAAGAAAACTTTTTTTATTTTTTTGTACAAACCATCTTCTTCGTATCAATAACCTTACTATCAGCAATCAAAGCGTAAGCATAAATTCCGGCGCTAAGGTTTGATGCGTAAACATGCAGCGTTCCGTTACCCCTGCCAATCAACTCAACGGTTTTAATTATCTTTCCTGTATTATCGTAAAATAGAATTTTTGCTTCGCTGACATCATCGGATAAAAAATAAGTGATATTTGTTTCTTCGGCAAACGGATTCGGATCGTTCTGATTCAGAATGATCGAATTTTCGGATGCCAATTCAACATACTGCATATTGCTTTGGCTATCACTATTTCCGGTGTTTTCGTTTGATTTTTGATTGGTTCCGAAAACAACAGATTTCAGCGAATCAATTTCGCTTTGCTGAAAAGTTATTGTTTGTTGTTGCTCTTTCATACCTTCAACAAGCAAAGCCACAAGGCGGCCATACTGTATGTTATAATATCCGGCAGAATCTTTAAACACAACTTGCGGAACAATATTCTCAACTTGCTGGCCTACCAAACCAATTTGTTCGGTTGTTGGAAGCCATGAATTGTTTATAGTATCCCAGTAATATTTTACGGGTTGCAGTTGGGTTATTAATGCTATAGCATTGTCTAAAGGCCGTACATTGGTTTTAAGAACGGAATCGGATAAAGTAGCATCAGATTGAAGCGGTGACATAATACCAACAGGCTTTATAAAGAAATGCCAAACATTAGATGGTACTCCACAAGAATATTGATTACAAGCGACAACCCACCAATAATACATACGATTGACACCGAAGATCTGGGGTAAATTATAAAAGGTATTGGGTGTGTTAGCGCTATAAATTACTCCTGCTACAGTGGGGGTTGTAGAAATATAAATAGAATAATTTGATGCACCTGGCGATTGATTCCAAACAAAATTCAGAGACATAGCATAAGGGCTCAATGAATCGCCATTTGCAGGAGAGATAAGTAGTGGTGCTGATGGTGGAGGCGCAGGTAATAATGTTGCAAATTCTCTTTTATCCGATTCGGGGCTTTGTCCGCTGATGTTAGATGCAATAATCCACCAGTAATATTTGGTGCCGTAATTAGGAACAGTAGCATAGGCCATTGTATCGGCAGTATTCATAATATAAACGACATTAGAATAAGTCATGTCAGTTGAAATAAACAAAGTGTAATTATTCGCCAGTTCCGATTTATTCCATAAAAATGTATTGGCTAATGGTAAATCGGTAACAGAATTTAAGGGCGAAATCAATGATACTACAGAAGGAACCGGCGGCATTAAAGTTGTAAAACTCCATTGATCGGACATATCGCTTGAACCAGCGCTGTTGTATGCAATCACATACCAATTATATGAAGAGAAATATTCAGGTAAGGTGATTGTTGTAAAAGTATCGGCAGTGTTTATTAATAATATAGGGACTATACCTCCGACATTTCCTCCCATTCTTGGCTGGGTAACATATACCATATAACTTGTTGCCCTTTCTGATTTTTTCCATGTAAGTGCAATGGTCAAAGGCAGATTTGTTGCGCTATCGGCAGGAGAAACAAGTATTGGTTTGTTTGGTGGTGTAGTGTTTTGAAGGATTGTAACAGCGGAATCAAGTTCTTTGATGGCGTTTATAGTAGAATAAAATATCGCATCATTGTTTATGGTAAGTACATTTGTGGGAATTGTATCTCCTGTTTCCAAAAGCATTTGAGTAGTATCAACTGCAAAAGGCGCAAGTTCAGGAATAGCAGCAATATCTTCAGCACTTACACCTAAGAATGTTTCATTAGTTGGTAACATTGCTTTACCATTGTAGTTGTAAGTAATCGGTTTTACTTTCCTAACCACATCAAGGCCATAAGTGTATTCATTTATGTTAGTTTTTAAAATACTGTCTGAAACAACAATAAACTGAGTACCTATAGCATTCAAAAGCCAGGCATTTCCATTTATTTGAACTAAACAGTTAGCAGGGCCAGTACCTTCTGCAAGATTCACAGGAAAACCAACAGTTATTCTTCCGCCATTTTCAGGAACATATATCGCTGTCCAAGCATTATCCGTTGCATTAAACCAACCAGCGATACTCCTTGGTTGATTAACAATTGAACGTATTCCTATAGAACGATTAAAAGCATTTGATGCAGCATCAGTATTTAAAACATTTATTCCGATTGTGCCTGTTGAAGTCGATGTTTGTAAAACATCTAACCTTGCCTGAGGCGTTGCACAGGAACTAAAGCCGATAGCGACATTATTAACTGTATTATTTGTTGCTGTAAGTCCTGTAAGAAAATAAAAATTATTATTATTTGTTAAGCCAATCGCACCATTTGTACCTGCAAGAAAAGTGGTTGGAGCGGCACAAATGCCAATACCTGTTCCTCCCGGAATTAAAATAACGTCACCATCATCATTTACACTTAAAACATTTGTTGTAGTAAATGTTGTACAAGCAGCAGAACCTGCGGTTAAATCAGTAAATCGTAAACCGCTAAATCCTTGACCTCCTAATAAATTAGGTGTGCTATAACCTGCTGATGTATTGGCCGGATAAACAGGGGCGGAAAGTAAAGTACCGGTTGCAGGTGAATTTATTTCTACCGTGCTCTGCGGATTAGCAGTATTGGCTGAATATGGATTTGGTTGAAATGGTATTGTTGCAGGGTATCCTCCGATACCTGTATAAAGATTTACGGTTAAAGGTGTAGGATTTGCGGGTGAGATACGCATAGCTTCGAGGCCGTCATTATTTATTGCCTGACCAACATTTGTAAGTATTGTTTGTGAAGCAGCAAAAATTATACGGAAGTTATCGGGTCCATCAGCAGGATAAAGGGCTTCATTATCGCCCCAGCTTAATACAGCATCATACCTGTCATCATTGCCAACAGCGCCTTCATTATTCTTCATACCGAGATAAACATTGTCAGTACCATTGGATACGTACATGCCGATATTCATCCACGGGCGCCATCCATCAAGTGATGCAGGGTTAGCCGCAAAGCGAGCAGTATTATAGCCAAGATGCAACAAACTGAGCGGGCGGGTTACAGGGTCTGCAGGATTGTAACTGATAGAAACCCTTGTTACATCGGTATTGGGTAAACCAGCAGGATTGTAATAACCAACAACACCAGTGTATAATTCCGTTGGCGCGCCAACACTTGTTATACGCAGCCTTTCATTTGTAGTACTCCAGGCAGTAGGTGTGATATGATTGGTGCTGAATATCAGGTGACGATTTTCCTGATTATACATAAAAGCATTGCCATTTGCAAGCCAGGTTGCATCTCCTAATATTCCTATTCGAAGACCATTGTCTTTTGTTATTGCAGTTGGTCCGGTATTAATATTTAAAGCTCCTATAGGAAGGTATTGATTGGTTATTTGCATCCAGCTTGATTCTGCATTTTGCTGATGCTGATGCAGAGTACTTGTTGGCTGATAAATATTATTAAATCTTGGTCCAATGCCCACATTGCCCAAACCTGTTAACCGCATAATTTCACGGCCGTCAAAATCATTACCGGCTAAATCGGCAGCATTATTAGTACCGGAAGCAATAGTTCCTGTTGATTGGGTATATACAAATGTCATATTATCGGGTCCGTAAGCGCTGGCAGCAGCATCATTACTCCATTGGAATACAGCATCGGTTTGGTTCCCGATAAGATTGATAGCCCTGTGACCTACGTACATAAGATCGGTATTGGATGTAATAAGTGTGCCGTATTTCATCCATGGCCGGTAGCCCAATTCCTGTATAGAAGCATACTGTTGATTGCCTCCGCTGATATGGAACATGGCAAAAGCTCCTTTGTTTGTGTATATACTTCCTCCTGTGGGTACAAGCTCGTCTTGACCTAACAAAAAATAACCTGTTGTGTTAACATCCGGCCAGTCCCAGCCGTTAATGTTGTATTGGGTTGCAGCGGAAGTAAATTGGCCATTGAGTTTTGTTCTATATGCGCCAAATGTTTCGGTATAAATTGGAGAATTCCAAAATGTACCAAAAATATTATTTACATTTACAGTATTATTAGTAGGATTTATACCTAAATTTCCTCCACGATACCATGAGGTTTGAGCCAAAGTATTAACATTTGTAAATGGTGCAGGGGCAGTACCAGTAGCCACTTGTTGAGCAAAATCTGCTGAAGATATCAGCAGAATAAAAAATACTATGTAAATTTTCTTTTTCATAATTATAATTTTTAGGTTAATATTTATGGTTTATTTTGTTGAAAGAATATTTGATTTTAAAACTTGGAATAATATTACTAAAAACAAATTGCTTAAGCGTAGTATTTTCATACGATAGCGATTCGTTTTGTACTATAGTGCCGGGAATGTTTTGTGTGGAATTTGTTGTATTAGCCACAGTCACACCATCAAAAAATGTATATAAGTAATATTCGGTAACCTCGAATGAAATTTTCAGGTTTTTAGTAAAATTATAATCAGCACCTGCAAATAAACCAATCCCAGCCCCAAAGCCACCATTTATTTCCATAGTAAATGAACTTGTGAAAATTGATTCTTGAGGTGTGCTTAAATCGTTTAGGCTAGCATAACCATCACCATTTTCTTTACCTTTGCCATATCTAATTAATATTAATTCTGGTCCAAGATAAAATGAAAATTTCTTGCTTTGTATTTTGCTTCCAATTCCTACTGATATGTTCCAATTAATTTGGTTGTAATATAGATTTTGCCTCACTATGTTGTGGTATTGAATCATTGTAGTAGAATCGGTAAAAAAATAATCAACGTTTTTCTTTTCAATTATTTTTCTAGTTGTTAACCCACCAGATAATCTTAGAAATACATTTTCATTTAAGAAGTAATCAGCATTTAATAAATAATTAATTCTATTGTACTTTCTTAAAAAACCTGCATCTTCAGCTTTATTAAAGAATCCTGCTTCATATATCCAATCTTCATTAAAAAACTTTCCCATTCCTTCAAATTTAATGGGAGGAGAAACGCCAAGACTAATATTTAATTTGGGTTGTTTTTCCTGAGCAAAGCAGTTGGAAATAATAAATTGCAGGCTGGTGGTCAGAAATAGAAATAGTAAAAGTTTTTTCATATAAGAGAAACTCTTTTCTGGTGTAAATGTAGTGAATGTTTTCATAGGTTTAAGTTTTTGTCTATTTTTTTTTTTTGTATATATTTATTTTTATGCGTTTTGTCGATAATTTTGTCAATATGATAATTTGTTGTTGCTCGTTACTGGTTACTTGTTTCTGGTTGCCGGTTTTTAAAAAAATACTGTTCTTAATTTCATTAAAAAAATACTGAATGAAAAAAATCCAATACATGGAATAGGAAAATTCGGCGCATTAAAGATAAGGAAAAACGTTATACGGGCAAAATGGTTAAACTTCTGAATTCAGCTTTATAAAACATAATATATGTTCACAAAAATAAAATTCGCACATTTGTAAAAGCAATGGATGCACTTAA
Source organism: Bacteroidota bacterium (assembly GCA_043801235.1). GTDB lineage: Bacteria > Bacteroidota > Bacteroidia > Bacteroidales > CG2-30-32-10 > DAOQAK01. The sequence continues at coordinate 14,615 of JAZDMF010000331.1, forward strand.
CGAAATATGGAATTTTCTTAAAGAGCTTGTAAATCCCGAAAGCATTATAATGTACGGGGGTTTCTGGCTGCTTTTATTTGTAGTGTATGCCGAAACAGGTCTGTTTGTCGGGTTTTTCCTTCCGGGCGATTCATTATTATTTACAGCAGGTTTATTAACCGCAACCGGAACGATTGATGTGCATATTGTTTTTGTTGTGGCAGGAGTTTGCCTGGCTGCAATAGCTGGAAATACTACAGGATATGCATTCGGCAAAAGAACGGGCAAAGCTATTTTCAATCGCAAAAGAACTTTTTTCTTTAAGCCAAAACATTTGTATGCTGCAAAAGATTTTTACGACAGGCACGGAGGAAAAGCAATAATATTAGGAGAATTTCTTCCTGTTATCAGAACCTTTGCACCTATTGTTGCAGGAGCTGTTAAGCTGGAGTACAAGAAATTCATCGCGTATAATATCACAGGGGCGGTACTCTGGGCAAACATTATGATACTTTTGGGATATTTTCTGGGAACAAGTGTTCCCGGAATAAAAGATTATCTTACATATATTATAATTTTTCTTATTGTCATCACAACAATTCCTGTTGTACGAACAATTATAAAAGAAAAAAAGAGGCAACATCAAATGAGCGGAAAAGAAAAAAACAAAGAAAGTCAGAAATAAGGGCATCTCAAAAACTGAAAATTAGTTTTTTAGAGGTTCCCATAAGTTTATGTATTTCTTTTTTTTGTAAAATAAAACTGAAAACATTTAATTTAGCATAAAATTATCTGCATATGCTGCATCAGAATAAATTTGCCGTGATCGGTCTTGGCCAGTTTGGCAAGGCAATAGCTCTTACTCTTGCGAACCGCGGAGGCGAAGTACTTGCTATTGACAGTCATGAAGAAAATGTTCAGGCTGTTGCAGAAGAAGTTGCCCACGCAGTAATGCTGGATGTATCGGACAAAAAAGCATTGAAAGCACAAAACATCCAGGAAATGGACGCTGTTGTGGTTGCTATCGGCGAGGATTTTGAATCGCTGCTTTTGTGCTGCGTTCTGCTTCTTGAGCTAAAGGCAAAAAGAATTATTGCGCGTGCCCGCGGCAAGCAGCAACGCACTATCCTGGAAAAAATCGGGATAAAAGATATACTTTCTCCCGAAGACGAAGTAGGAATGCTTGTTGCTGAACGCTTACTCAATCCAAGCCTTCTGAGTATCCTGAAATTCCCCGATCAGTATGAAATAGTCGAAATAAAAACTCCCCGGAGAATTGCCAACCGGAATTTCAGCGATGTTGATTTTTCTAAAAAATACCAATTAAATATTGTTGCAATTAAACGAGAATTCGAAACGGAAAAAGATGGCGTTCTTGTTACTGAGCAACATATAATTCCTCTTACGCCGGAAAAAAAATTTTAATGACTATCGGGTTGTGCACCCAAGATTTTTTTTAAGAATTTTCAATACATGCAATTAATAATCTGTCGAATATTTTTTCACCAAAATACCGTCTGTTGTATTTGTAGCAAAATTCATTGAGATAATTTTGCAGA
>JAZDMF010000357.1:0-10633 GCA_043801235.1 Bacteroidota bacterium
CATCCTTCGTTTCTTAACTGTTAAGCTTGACAAGTATGCAATAACATACAACCTGAAGAAACGCAGTGATAAAGACAAAGCAAAACCTGAAAAAGAAAAAACCGACGCGCAAACAAAGTAATTAATTTTAAAAACTGAAAACAATGGCACAACAAGGTTCAGAGATCAGATATTTAACACCCATCAATGTTGATATCAAAAAGAAAAAATACTGCCGTTTCAAAAGAACCGGCATTAGATATATTGATTACAAGGACGCTGACTTCCTGCTGCGTTTTATTAACGACCAGGGTAAAATTCTTCCCAAACGCATTACCGGAACATCGGACAAATACCAGAGAAAAATTGCCCAGGCAGTAAAAAGGGCCCGGCATATTGCAATATTGCCGTACGTTAGTGATATGTTAAAGTAAAATCGCAGGAGGAGAAATCATGGAAGTAATACTGAAACAAGACGTACATACCCTCGGGTATAAAAATGACATCATTAAGGTCAAAGAAGGATATGCCCGCAATTTTCTTATCCCAAAAGGGTTTGCAATCGTAGCAACCGAAACCAGCCGTAAAGTTCTGGCTGAAACCATGAAACAACGCGCTTTTAAAGAAGATAAAATAAAAAAAGAAGCGCAGAAAATTGCCGACACTCTTAGCGGTATCACCCTGAAGATTGGCGCCAAAGCAGGAACATCCGGCAAAATTTTCGGTTCCGTTAATTCTCTTCAGATTGCTGATGCCATACATAAACAATTCAGTTACGAAATTGACCGAAAAAAAATTCTTGTCGACGGCGAATCAATCAAAGAACTCGGAATGTATTCTGCTAAAGTAAATCTTCACAAAGAAGTGAAACTTGAAGTGAAATTTGAAGTAGTGGCCGAATAAAAAAAAAAATTCCCAAAGCCCGCATTTTCCGATGCGGGTTTTTTTATTCATAAAAAATAAGGATTTTCTTACTGTTGACCCGTTCTGATTTTTCTTAATTTTATTTCGAAATGATAACACAAAGCCTTATAAAACACATCCGTTCTCTTCGCATGAAAAAATTCCGTGATGAACACAGGCAATATATTGCGGAAGGCCCGAAGATTATTGGCGAACTCCTTGAATGCAAACACCCTGTTGTTTTCTTACTTGCAAGGAAGGAATGGATTGAAAACAATCAGGCCATACTTGTAACCTGCAATGCTGAAATAATCGGGGTAAACGAAAAAGAGCTGTCGAAAATAAGCTGCCTTTCAGCACCCAACCAGGTTCTGGCTGTATTAAACATTCCCGATTCAATAGAACTATCATTTGATAATTATAAAGGAATAACTCTTGTCCTCGACCAAATAAGCGGCCCCGGCAACCTTGGAACCATCATACGCACTGCCGACTGGTTTGGGATAAAAAACATTATCTGTTCGGGAAATTGCGTGGAGCTTTACAATCCGAAAGTAATTCAGGCAACTATGGGTTCTTTTTTACGCGTAAATATTTTTTATTCCGACCTTGAAAAAATACTTCTGAAAATTCAGGGAAAAGTTAATGTTTACGGTACTTATACCGATGGCATCGAGTTGCATAAAACTAAAAAAGAAAAAAATTCATTCATTATTATCGGAAACGAATCGAAAGGAATATCTTCCGGCCTTGAAAAATACATAAACAGCAAAATTGCCATCCCTGTACGAAGTAAAGGGGATGCACTTCACGCCGAATCGCTGAATGCCTCAGTTGCTGCGGCATTAATATGCTACGAGTTCACAAAATAAGCTTCAGTATATTTTTTATGGATATAGATTTTTTTTCTGTTAAACAACACAAATATCTTATTAAATCGTTTTTATAAAATATAAAAATCACTTTTTTTACTTTTCTCTTGACTTTTGTGTTTTAAAGATTATTTTTGCAAAAAATTAGAAACTAAAATGTATTGGACACTTGAATTAGCTTCTAAGCTGGAAGATGCTCCATGGCCCGCCACCAAAGACGAACTGATTGATTATGCCATCCGTTCGGGCGCCCCAATGGAAGTGATCGAAAACCTCCAGGAAATTGAGGATGAAGGCGAGGTATACGAAAGCATTGAAGATATATGGCCCGATTACCCTACCAAAGAAGATTTCTTCTTTCATGAAGATGAATATTAAAAACTGCCGTCAAAAAATGACGGCTTTCTTTTTTATAAAAAATCACAAAAGACAAATCCTAAACTCTAAACAGTTTTAAAACTCAAATGTTCAAATTTCAAAACGAATAAATGATGAAAGTTTTTGAAACTGGAATTTAACTGTTTTGATTTATATAGAATTTTGATATTAGTATTTAGAATTGGGAAATTTTGAGATTTGAAATATTTCTTGTATAAGTTTGGCACTTTATTTGTAAATTTATACGCTGAAATTAAATCCTCCCTATTATGAAAAAGCATAAATTCATTCTTCTCAAGCCCTTAAGCATTATTTTGCTTTTTACATTTCTTGTTTCATGCCTTGAAGAAGAAACCCCTACAAAAACAAAAATGGAAGGCGTCTGGGAAGTTACAGCCGTTTATGATGAAGCCGGCACCAACATTACCAGCAAAGTCGAATATCCTGTTGTTGCCTTTTACCTCGCCAGCGATAATACAGTATTATCTACCGCAGGGCCTCTTATCATGTATATTGTTTACGGCGACAGCAAATACACCACCATCGCAGCTGCAATCGACCAGGTTTTCGGTTACACCAGCCTCGATTTCAACGGAGGTGAATTTTTTATCGGCGGAGGCCAGCAGGACCGCTATACGATTGAAATGAAATTAGAAGGCCTTCCCGGGCAGAAAACACTTACCACACTTCTTGACATGCTTGGAATCACCCAGGATTATCTTGATATTGTGATTTATCATAAATTCATGGATGTTAAAGTCAGTTTCAACACTACCGATGATGAAATGACATGGGAAATTGACGACCTTACCACTGCTGTTTATAACACTAAAGACAATTACGGCAACTATGTTCTCTGGCAGGGATGGCCCGTTAATAATTTTTCTAAATGCCGCATTGTTCTTACAAAAAGAAGCGTTGAACTGAAAGATGTTGTTACTGAACACAGCTGATAATTTTCCTGCATATTGTAAGGCTGCTTTCCACCGGGCGGCCTTTTTATTTTATACCAATATTTAATCAAATTCATGTACTTTTGCACATTATTATTCGGGTATTATGGCAAGTATATTAAAGAAATTATTCGGGAGCAAGTCAGATAAGGATGTTAAAATTCTATCCCCTTTGGTTGATGTAATTCATAAGGAATATGAAGTCATTTCAAAATTATCGAATGATGACCTTCGGCAGAAAACCGTTGAATTCCGTTCAAAAATCGCTGCACACATCCTTGAAGAAGAAAATGAAATAAAGGAACTTAAAAGTAAAATCGGGAACGATCTCGATATGGAAAATGAAGATAAGGAAAAAATCTACATTACCATCGACAGGCTTGAAAAGGCCATCATCAGTAAAATTGAAGATATTCTCATAGATGTACTGCCCGGAGCATTTGCTGTAATAAAAGAAACCGCACGCCGCTTAAAGGAAAACGAATGGACTGAAGTTACTGCCACACAGATGGACCGCGACCTTGCTGCCACACGACCCAATATTGAAATAAGAGGTGATAAGGCTTTTTATAAAAACCAATGGATCGCCGGCGGCACCCTTATAACGTGGGACATGGTTCATTACGATGTGCAGCTGATAGGCGGCATGGTCCTGCACCAGGGAAAAATTTCGGAAATGGCCACCGGCGAAGGAAAAACTCTTGTTGCCACACTGCCCATTTATTTAAATGCATTGCCAGGAAAAGGTGTGCACATTGTTACTGTTAACGACTATCTTGCAAAACGCGACTCAGAATGGATGGGCATTTTATTCGAGTTTCACGGCCTGAAAGTTGATTGCATCGACAAGCATGAACCCAATTCCGATGCGCGCCGTAACGCTTACCTGGCCGATGTTACTTACGGAACCAATAATGAATTCGGCTTCGATTACCTCCGCGACAACATGGCGCGCAGCCCCGAAGAATTAGTGCAGCGTAAACACAATTACGCTATAGTTGATGAAGTGGACTCTGTTCTGATTGACGATGCGCGTACTCCTCTTATCATATCCGGACCAACTCCCAGAGGCGACAAGCAGGAATTCAAAGACATGAAGCCTATTGTTGAAAAAGTATATAATGCACAGAAGAATTTAGTTACCAACATTCTTGCCGAAGCAAAAAAACTGCTCAGCGATACATCTAATTCCGAGAATGAGAAAGAAGGCGGCAAGCTGCTTTTCCGTTCATTCCGCGGGCTTCCTAAAAATAAGGCTCTCATTAAATTCCTCAGCGAACATGGAATGAAAGTGCTGATGCAGAAGACAGAAAATTTTCACCTTGCCGAACAGCAGAAGCAAATGCACATCATTGACGATGAGCTGTACTTCGTAATTGATGAAAAAAACAACACCATTGACCTTACCGATAAAGGTATTGATTTCACCACTTCATTTACCGACGACCCGAAATTCTTTATCATACCTGATGTTGGCGCAGCCATTGCAGATCTTATGAAATCAGATTTGCCGCCACAGGAAAAACTTGCAAAGAAAAACACACTTATGCAGGATTTTTCCATCAAGTCCGACCGCATTCACACCGTAAACCAGCTTCTGAAAGCTTATACCCTTTTTGAAAAGGATGTGGAATATGTTATCATGGATAACAAAATTAAAATAGTTGATGAGCAAACAGGCCGTATTCTTGAAGGACGGAGATATTCCGACGGTCTGCACCAGGCCATTGAAGCAAAAGAAAATGTTAAGGTGGAAGCTGCAACCCAAACTTATGCAACCATCACCCTGCAGAATTATTTCCGCATGTACTCCAAACTGGCCGGCATGACCGGTACTGCCGAAACGGAAGCGGGAGAATTCTGGGATATTTATAAATTAGATGTTGTGGTTGTTCCCACAAACCGCCCGGTTGTGAGGGGTGACAGGCAGGACCTTGTGCATAAAACAAAGCGCGAAAAATACAATGCGGTAATTGACGATATTGTATCGCTGGTAAAAGAAGGAAGACCTGTGCTTGTGGGTACCACATCGGTGGAAATATCTGAATTGCTCAGCCGAATGCTGAAGATAAGGAACATCAAGCACAATGTACTGAACGCAAAACTGCATCAGAAAGAAGCAGACATAGTAGCTGAAGCAGGTCGCTCAGGAACCGTTACCATTGCTACAAATATGGCTGGTCGTGGTACCGATATAAAACTGGGACCCGGAGTAAAAGATGCAGGCGGACTGGCCATCATCGGCACCGAGCGCCATGAATCGCGCCGTGTTGACAGGCAGCTGCGCGGACGTTCCGGACGCCAGGGCGACCCAGGAACATCACAATTCTTTGTTTCGCTGGAAGATGATCTTATGAGGTTGTTCGGCTCTGATCGCATAGCCAGCCTTATGGACCGCATGGGACTGAAAGAAGGCGAAGTGATTCAGCATTCCATGATTTCAAAAGCCATAGAACGTGCGCAGAGGAAAGTGGAAGAGAACAACTTTGGAGTACGTAAACGTTTGCTTGAATACGATAATGAAATGAACAAGCAGCGCGATGTAATCTATACCAAACGCCGCAATGCTCTTTTCGGCGATAAACTTTCGATAGATATTTCAAACATGATGTACGATGTTTGCGAAACCATCGTACTCGATTACCAGGAGGGACGCGACTTTGAAGGTTTCAAATTCGAACTGCTGAAAGTTTACGGAGTGGATACAGATTTTACAGAAAAAGATTTTTTTAACATGCGTCCTGATGAAATAGCAGGCAGGATTTATGACCAGGCAAGAAAATATTACAAAGAGAAACAGGACTATGCTTCACAACGTGTTTATCCTGTCATCAAAGACATTTACGAAAATCACTCCTATCGTTTTGAAAACATTGCAGTGCCTGTTACCGACGGGCTGAAAACCCTGCAGGTTCTTGCTAACATTAAGAAAACATACCAGACCAAAGGAAAAGAAGTGAACCTTGCCATTGAAAAAGGAATTACCCTTGCCATTATTGATGATGCATGGAAAGAACACCTCCGTGAACTTGACGACCTGAAACAATCGGTGCAGAACGCTACCTACGAGCAGAAAGATCCTTTGCTTATATACAAATTTGAATCCTTTGAGCTGTTTAAAAAAATGATGCAGAAAGTGAACAGGGATGTGGTTTCATTTTTATTCAAAGGCAATATTCCCTTACAGGATTCCGAAAATGTTCAGGAAGCCAAAGCTCCTGAAAGAACGGATATGAGCAATCTTCAAACAGGCAGAACAGATGTGGGAGGCGGTGGAAGTGGTGGCGTTGGAAATACTTCAGGCAACCGTCAACCTGAAAGAAAAGCCGAACCGGTGAGAGTAGAAAAGAAAGTGGGGCGCAATGATCCCTGTCCATGCGGAAGCGGCAGGAAATACAAGGTTTGTCACGGGAAGAACGAGTAGGTTGTTTAATGTTTGTCGTTTGTTGTTATAACATTAGTCGTTTGATATAATTCCGATTGTCAACATAATTTGATACTTATGAAAACCCTTTTGACTTTTGTTTTTCTGTTTGCATTTTTCTTATTTATATCCTGCGGAACGGTAGACACAAATGATAAAGTTAAGAAATCACAAGATTCTGCCAGGATTGCTGATTCCCTAAGTAAAATCATTACAGAAGTTGAGAGCTGGGATCTTTTGCAGCTTGCGATGACAAATGAAGCAGGCTTCAAAAATAAATACGGGAACAAAAAGCTTAAAATAAAAAATCTTGTTGTAGATAATATTACAAAAAAAGGAACGATAGAATGCCTGGCATACTCCCCTGCCGATTCAATATTATCGAATACTTCGCAAAAGGGCGATGTTACAAAAAAAGTGACGGAACACAGAGATTATGTGAACGATATTCCCTGCAAGATAAACCCGGATTTTACATACTACTTTGATGTTGCTTTAGCTGAAACAACCGACACCTCTGGCATCAAAACCAAAAAAATGAAAGAAGAAAAATTATCAAGGAAAAGTTATTTCTTTTCCATCCTCACAATTGAATGCGAATCCATAAGTTTTAAGGAAGATGTTTTTAGTTTAAAAAATTGTAAGGTCATTAGACAATAATTACTGGTGAAACAGAAAATAGCAATACTGGGAAAATCGGATATCATTAAATCTTTGACATCCTTTATTATTTTGATTTGCTGCCAATAAATACATATATTTTTTTTTATGATTTTCATTGTAATCAAATTCTTACTTTATGACAGAACAATCTAAGGATAACCAGGAAGTGGTATTGATATTCGCCCGTATTTATCTTTTCATCAGAAGATATTTTTTCATTTTTTTAATTTTTATTCTTGCAGGAATAGTTTATGGTTATTACAAGAACAGTTCCTCCGGCTATTATTACAAAAAACATCTGACATTCAGTTCTATCGTTGTCCATAAAGATATAAGCCTTGACATAGTTAAATCATTGCAGCTTCTTATTGATGAAAATAACAGTACTGCCATTGCCAAAAAACTTAACATTCCGGTAAGTGCAGCAGCCTCAATGATGAGTGTTGACACCAGTTCCTACCGCAATAAACTGAACCTGGGATTTGTTGTCGATATTCTTTTCCGCGATAGTGCATATGGAGATACTTTAACTTCAGGCTTAATCTATTTTCTGAATCATAATGAGTACCATCAGAAAAACATGCAGCTATTCATTGAAGAGAAACAGAATATTCTAGTAGCCGTCAACAAAAAACTTAGGGCTATCGACAGCGCTAATGAAGGTTCGAACACTTCCTATTCTGCTGTTCGTGGTGAAAACGCAATATTGGTAAAATCTTCATCATCCGAGCAAATAAGACTGATGGAGGAGAAATATGAGCTCGAAAAAGATATTGAATTCGGAAGTAAAATTACTTTGATGGATGAAACAATGGTAAAAGTATTTTCAGGTATCGGTCTTACAAAATCATTTATTTTGTATGGACTTGGGTTCGGGATTTTAGGTCTTATGCTTTCCCTTTTCATTGAATCATTGCGCCTTACCCGCAAAGTTTTGCAGCAGCGGAAAGACTGATGTTTTTTTCATTGGTCGCACAAACATCAGCAGGGACAGGACGAATGTAAAATAAAAAACTCCGGCCTGAGTATTTAAAACACATTCAAATAAGAAGAACACTACGTTTACCAATACAAACAGCATCAACAAAATATTCCTGTTCTTCAAAGCATAAATAAAAGGCCAAATAAAAACAACCAGCAAAACAAGCAATCCTAGCAAGCCAAGCTGCATCATTGTTTCAAGATATTGGTTATGCACATTTAATTTTGCTTTCTGGGCTTCCTCCATTTGTTCCTTCTTGTATACTACCATTAAATTATCCTTACTATCGCCAGTGCCAACACCTGTAAAAAAATTATTTTTTATTATCTCCAGCGAAATGCCCCAAATATATATGCGGTCATCTTGCTTCGTAATCTGATCAGGATTGGTCAACAGCTTATTTACCACATTATAGGTATTTTTCATTCTGCCATTATTGCTCATAATCGTAATTGCTGCAACCAAAAAAACGATCAAGATTCCAGCTTTGTATAACTTTCCTCTGCCACTGAATGTGATTGAAATTAAATAACCCAGTAATACTATGAACAGGGCTATCATGCCGGTTCGTGCAAAAAGCAGGTATACCATTATAAAAAAAAACGGCAGTAACAATATGTATAAAATACGCGCAATTACTGATTTTCCTATTTCTCGATGCAATAATAAATCAATAATTATAAGAACAGAAACTACTATAAACATAGAGAAATATCCCGGATGAATAAAAATTGATAAAGCATCATACATGAAATTATTACCACCGTTAGCCAGCATTTGCCAGAATGAATAACCGTAATGTTCCATCAATTCCGCATTGAAAACCCAGCTGCCATTTACAAAAGTAAATGACCGGACTATTGCAGTTGTAAGACATATTACTGAAGCCAAAAAATTTCCGGCAACAAAGGAAAGAAGTATTTTATTATTTTTTTCTCTTAGAAAATCAGCCGACAAGAAAAGCACCAAAGGCATGAAAACAAAGGGTAGTTTTAACATTATATGTTCCCATCCCTCATTTTTATTTTGGCTGTAGAAAAGGCCGATAAGATGCAGTAAAAAAAATACAAGCATTAGGCAGAGGAAGCCTTTTCCCGTTTTACCTGAAAATTTTTGTGAAAAATTTCCTTCCAACAAAAAAACTAATACCCACAAAACACTCAGATATGCTGCAAATAAACGATGAAAAGGTAATGAAAATGAAATCAGAATGATAAGCCAGAAATTAATTTTTCTGATGGTCCGATAATATCTTAAAACGTTTTCCAAATTATTTAAGGTTCTTCAGCAATAAACTTCGCACCAATTCAAGTGTTTCAAACTTTTTACAAAAAGCAAAGCGAACCTGCTTTGTAATAATATTTTGTCTTGAATAAAATGAAAAGCCCGGCACTGTTGCAACTCTCGTTTTCTCAATCAGCTTTCTGCAAAAATCAAAATCATTCTCAGCTTTGAATACATTATAATGTTTCTCAATATCCGACATAATATAATAAGAGCCTTTGGGAATTATCGGTTTAAAACCTGCGCTGTCCAGTGTTTCCAACATATAATCACGCGATATTAAATATTTTTTTTGCAATTTCTGATAATAAGAATTCGGAAAACTTAAAGCAGAAACAGCAGCATGCTGAAAAGGAGTTGGAGCTCCAACTGTAAGAAAATCGTGTACTTTCCTGATGCGTGAAGTGATTATTGAACTGGCAATAGCCCATCCCACTCGCCAGCCGGTTACCGAATAGGTTTTTGAAATTGAATTTATGGTAATAGTGCGTTCAGCCATTCCCGGGATCGATGCCATGCTTACATGTTCGCTTCCGTCATAAAGTATATGCTCATAAATTTCATCGGTAATTGCATACACATCCCATTTGGTGCATAATTCAGCGATTTCGGCAAGTTCAATTTCTGTAAAAACTTTTCCGGTCGGATTATTGGGAGTATTTATTATTATTGCCTTTGTATTATTATTGAAAGCGGCTTTTAACTCATCGGAATCGAAGTGCCAGTCCGGCAAATGTAAAGTGACATAACGCAGATTTGCTCCTGAAAGAATTCCATCTGGACCATAATTTTCATAAAAAGGTTCAAAGATTATTATTTCATCGCCCGGGTTTATTATGGCTTTTAATGTAGCAATCATTGCTTCAGTGGCACCGCAGGTTACAGTAATATCAGTATCGTGATTGCATTTAATTTTATTATACGAAAAAGCTTTGCGGGCAATAGCATCTCGTAACTCAGGTTCACCAAATGTGACAGGATACTGATTATGATGATTGTTTATCGCTGCGATAGCAGCTTCCCGAATTGCAACCGGACTTTCAAAATCGGGAAATCCCTGCGACATATTTATTCCGTCGCATGCATCGCTTACGCGCGTCATTTCGCGACTTACTGATTCCGTAAAGGTTTCCGTGATGTTCGAAAGTTCTTTCCTTCGTATTGGTGCTAAACTTTGTACTGTAGTTCTATGGGG
>JAZDMF010000388.1:0-10348 GCA_043801235.1 Bacteroidota bacterium
TTGTAGTGCTTCACATTTCCTTCGAGGTCGAATACTTCGAAATAAACTACGTAAATCCCGATGCGTGCTTTTTCATTGTCGTCGGTAATGCCATCCCATGAAAAAGTACCCGATGTGCCAAGCAAAACATTTTTTATCAGGCTGCGCACTAATCGTCCGCTTGCATCGTAAATGGTCACATTTAACATGTAACCCGGCGTTTCAAAAGCGTAATTTATATTCAGCACATCGTTATACCCGTCGTTATCAGGAGAAAAAATTTCTGGCGAAACACTTACCGGATCGTCAGCAGGGACGCCTTCCGAATATTGAGAGTTTTTAAATGTAGGCGTTCCGAATCCTGCTGTTTCTGCAGCAGAATGCCAGTTGGTTTTATCATCACTGGGTCGGTCGTAATTTATACGCTCAAGTGAAACACCATCAGTAATGCTTAATAAAGCATATTGCATATCAGCTGTGTAGGTAAGCATGTCAATGATCCCTGTCTGGTTTTTCAGTGAAAGCACAACAATGCCATCATCATTATTGTATGAAGGAAAAGTTGCCATCTGGATAAACCAGTTTGGATTAAGGGTTGTATACTGGCTTTTAACTTTTGCAGGATCGGTGGTCAAAACCACAAATTCTGCAGGGAACAACAAGTACCCGTCGTTTGTGATATTTTCAATATCGGTAAGTGTGGAAGTAATAGTATCGTATGATGAAAGCACCAGTTCTTTCAGGTCGATTACCTTTGACGACCGGTTATATAATTCAACATAATCAACTCCATCATCCTTCGGATTTGATAATATTTCATTGATCACAACATCATTTAAAAGAGGTGTTTGCGGAATGGCAAAACGGGCGGAACCGCTTACTGCAAGCATGTTTCCAACACAGTCACGCAAAGTGTCGGTGATGGTTATAGTATATACCGTACCAACTTGTATTGAAGGTGTAAAATCAAGAATGACCGAAATATAACCGGGAGCAACCGGATATGCGGTAATAGGATTTCCTATACTGTTATCAATAGAGTAATTCAGGATATTCAGCAAATACAGGCTGTCCATAGGTTCCGAAAAATAAACCTGAATGCTGTTATTGTTTATCAGGCTTACGCGCACAAGCTCAGGTATAGTGTTGTCAGGATTGGAAGCATTAACAGAATTAACAGTTCCGGGAGTGCCGCCAAGAGCACCTGTTGAAGCCTTCCAGTTTTCAGCGCCTCCGCATGGATTCAGCGGATCGATCTGTTCAAGCGACCATCCGCCGTCTTCCTTATAATTATCGCGGTACCAGTCGATGGTAAAAGAAACCGAAGAAATGACACGATAGAGTGAATCATAAAGCGTAAGCGCTTCACCTTCATTTGATATAGTAAAGCTTGTAACAGCTAATGAAGTTCCATAAAACGAAAGAGAACTTTGTCCGCCTGATTCGGTAAGCAAAATGTAGGAATACGGATCGATGGTAACATCAGGAATTTGCTTTACGGTGGTGCCCATACCGAACATCCAGTTTTTCATGCTAATCGGATACCCTGTGCGGTTATAAAGTTCAACATATTCATAATCGGGCAAGCCCACAGAAGGATCAGGATCGGCCATGATTTCGTTAATCACAACATCAAATTGTACAGGATTGTACAGCGCAAAAACCTTGCTTATGGAAACGGACGTGTTTCCTGCACAATCACTGATAGTGTCGGTAACAGTGCATGTATATATTATGTTTTGTACAAGGCTGCTTCCCAAGGCCAGCAATACTTTGCTGTAATCTGGGCCAACCAGGTCAACGCTTATGGGGTTTCCTATACTGTTATCGATAGAATAGGTCAGCGGATTTATAAGCGTGGCGCTGTCGAGCGGTTCGCTGAAGTTAAGTTGTATGCTGGTAGATGATAAAACATTAATGCTGCTGAGTTGAGGAGGATCAGCATCGGGGTTGGATGTAAATATTGAATTGGTTTTTCCGGGAGTACCTCCTGAAGCATCCATGGATGCATTCCAGTTGGTTTCTCCGGCGCAGGGATTTGAAGGATCCATCTGTTCTATAGTCCATCCGCCATCATCTTTGCTTCCGTCGTGATACCATGAATCAGTGTATGAAAGTGTATGAATGATATGTCCTAGTGAATCGCGCAGTGTAAGGGTTGTGCCTGTATTGGTAAGGGAAAAACTGCTGAAGCCTACCGTCGGGCCATAGGCTGAAAGATCGGTTACAGCTGTACTTGAGGTTAGAATAAGAAAGCTGTCGGCTTCAATGATTACCGAAGGGAATATTTTATCGGATGTTCCGACGGTAAGTTTCCAGTTAAGCAGGTTCAGCGCATAAGGAGCACGGTTATAAATTTCAAGAAATTCATAATTTGGCAAGCCTACCGGCGGATCGGGATCGGCCATGATTTCATTAATCACAACATCATAAGCTCCGGGAGTATACAACGCAAAAACACGGTAATCGGTTATCATGGTATTGCTGCTCAAATCCTGAACATTGCTGATGGTAATTGTGTATGTAATTCCCATGGAAAATGCAGTGGAAAAAGTTAAATGCACCAGCGATCCGTTGCCGGCATCCTTAACCGCTGTGGCAGGGTTGCCGATACTATTATCAACAGAATAGTTTGTAATAGTTTCAGCAGTAACGGTACTTACAGTTTCGGAAAAGGAAATATCAAGCTGTGTTGTTGAAATAACAAGAACAGAATTTATTACCGGTGGTGTTGTATCAATAATTATAGGCCCTACGTAAATATTATCGAAATAAAATTTAGTGTCGTTACTGCTGGTGTAACTGCAGAAAACACCGCAATAAGCGGAAGTTGTAAAAGTATTGTCAGAGCCGCCCCCTTCCAATAACCAACTCGTGCCGCCAGCAGGGTCGGAGTATAACGCCCAGTTGCCAAGATTATCGCGGGTTACTTTTACGCTGAAAGTGTTTGTGCTGTTATTGGTAAAAACAATTGTTCCGGCGATAATTTTTGTGAAAACAGCTCCGGCTTGTTTAAAAAGCGATATGCTATCCTTACCGTCGCCGATATCACCCAGTTGTACAAAATATCCATTCAGCGAGCCTTCTAGGTTAGCCTGATCGCTCACAAGATAAAAACGTCCGTGATTGTTTACGGATGAAGCGAATGATTGTTTTACCCAGAACTGCCACTCAGTATTGTTGACAAAAGTATTGGCAGTGCTCAGATATGCAGTATCAGATGGAGCTGTATATACCACCGTGGCATTCAGATGTAGCTGATCGGACGTATTAACTTCAAACTCGGTGGTTTCACCAGACCATGCAGGATTGCTTGTAAAATTACCGTCAGAGAAATCATCAGTAAACTGACTAAAGCCCGCAAACGGTATTAGCAAAAGGAAGAGAAATATTTTTCGCATATAATTATGTATTATAAAAGAATGTAAATATACTGTTTTTGTTAATCACAATGCAAGAGAAAAACGCATTTCTTAACACCTGTGCAGTTCTATTAAAAACTCATTACTTTTTTATAACTTCGCCAAATATAAGTTGACAAGTTAACAAGCAGACAAAGGTTAGTTTAAAAACTTAAATAGTAGGCAATTTGCAGTAGGCAAAAAAATAAACAAAATCTTATGCCCACTGCGTATTGCTAACTGCCTACTTAAATAGATTTCATTTTTTAGTAAACATTAATCATATGATGCGCACACACACCTGCGGGGAACTGACAATTAAAAATGACGGCATAAAAGTTACCTTATGCGGATGGATACACAAATCAAGAGATCTGGGAGGAATGACTTTTATCGACCTTCGCGACCGCTATGGAATTACGCAGCTTGCATTTAACATGGATACGAATGCTGCGCTTTGCGAAAAAGCGAGAATGATGGGAAGAGAGTTTGTGATAAAAGTCGCAGGAACAGTGATTGAACGCAGCAATAAAAATTTGAAAATTCCAACCGGTGAAATAGAAATCATTGTTGATGAAATTGAAGTATTGAATGAATCGAAAATTCCACCTTTTACTATTGAAGACAATACCGATGGCGGCGATGAGCTTCGCATGAAATTCCGCTACCTTGATCTGCGCCGCAATGCATTGAAGAAAAATATGGAATTGCGTCATAAAATGGCTGTTGAAACGCGGAATTATCTGAATTCACAAAGCTTTATTGAGATAGAAACACCCTGCATGATCAAATCAACACCCGAAGGCGCACGTGATTTTGTGGTTCCATCACGTATGAATCCAGGTCAGTTCTATGCATTGCCGCAATCACCGCAGACATTTAAACAGTTGCTGATGGTTGCCGGATATGACAGGTATTACCAAATAGTACGATGTTTTCGCGATGAAGATCTGCGCGCAGACCGTCAGCCGGAATTCACACAGATAGATTGTGAAATGGCCTTCGTTACACAGGAGGATGTATTAAATACTTTTGAAGGATTAGCCAAACATCTTTTTAAAAATGTGAGAGGCATTGATGTGAAAGATTTTCCGCGCATCAGTTATGCCGATGCCATGAAGTATTATGGCAGCGACAAACCCGACATACGTTTTGAAATGAAGTTCGTTGAACTGAATGATATTGTTAAAGGAAAGAATTTTAAAGTATTTGATGAAGCCGAACATATTATTGGAATTTGTGTGAATGGCTGCGGAGAATATTCACGTAAGCAACTTGATGAACTCACAGAATTCGTTAAACGTCCCCAGATAGGAGCGAACGGATTGGTGTACGTGAAATATAATAACGACGGCATGTTGAAATCGAGTGTCGATAAATTTTACAACGAAGAAGAACTGAAAAAATGGGCCACAGCCTTCAATGCAAAACCCGGAGATTTATTATTGCTGCTCGCTGGAAAAACCGAAAAAACACAAAAGGCCCTTTGCGAACTTCGCCTTGAAATGGGCTCCCGTCTTGGTTTCCGCAAGCCTGATATTTTTGCGCCTTTATGGGTCACTGATTTTCCTTTACTGGAATGGGACGAGGAAACGAAACGCTTTTATGCAAAGCATCATCCCTTCACTTCACCCAAACCCGAAGATATTACGTTGCTCGAAACAAATCCGGCCGAAGTCCGCGCCAATGCATACGACATGGTAATAAACGGAGTTGAAATTGGCGGGGGTTCAATACGTATCCACAATAAGGAACTCCAGAAAAAAATGTTCAAGGTGCTTGGATTTACTGATGAGGAAGCGCAAAACCAATTCGGATTTTTAATGAATGCTTTTGAATACGGCGCTCCGCCGCATGGAGGCATAGCTTATGGCTTCGACCGCTGGTGTGCTGTTTTCGGAGGATCCGATTCCATCCGCGATTTTATTGCATTCCCTAAAAACAATGCTGGGCGCGATGTGATGATAGATTCGCCTTCTACTATTTCGCAGCAACAGCTGGATGAGTTGAATATTATTATTAAATAAGCAGAAAAAGAAAAATAATTTTCCTGCCCGGGAAAACTCTTATTTAAATAAATTTTTCTATACGTGAGAACACGTAAACCTGACTGATTATTTTTGGGCATAAATGGTTTTTTGATACCAAAATTCATATTTGCTGTAATATAAGGCAACCTTTAATAATAATGTTAGTCTTATTTGTTACAACCCATCAATCCTTCCTGCCATGAAAACAAAAATTTTATTCATTGCTGTTTTGTTTTTTTCTTATGCATTATTAAATGCTTCATATGCACAACAGCTTACAGCTGATGCCGGCGCCGATCAAACCATCTGCACAGGAATGAGTGCAACATTAGGCGGTGTCCCGGCAGCTTCCGGAGGTACTGAGCCTTACACTTATTCATGGACCCCTGCAGGCGATTTAAGCAATGCAGCAATTGCCAATCCTTTTGCCTTTCCCACATCAACTACAACATACACACTGCAGGTGACCGACGCAAGCATGAGTACCGCGACTGATAATGTAACAATTACTGTTACTCCTCCTCCTGTTGCAAACGCTGGTAACGATGTCACAATTTGCGCAGGTACATCAGCAACCTTAACTGCTTCTGGGGGAACAAATTATCAATGGAGCAACGGCAGCGCTAGCGCGAGTATTACTGTAAGCCCTGCAACTACTACAACTTATATAGTAACTGTAAGCATTGGTTCCTGTACAGCTACAGATGATGTCACAGTTTTTGTAGGTGGCGCTATGGGTATAACCATTACTTCAACAAACGAAACTTGCGGACATTCAAATGGAACATTGACCGCTATCACATCTGGTGGAATCGCACCATACATGTATCAATGGAGTACAGTTCCCATGCAATACAGTCAAACTGCAACAAACTTGCCCGCAGGGACTTATACTGTTACGGTAATCGATGCTTCGGGCTGCACCGGAACAAACAGTGCTACCGTTTTAAATCTCCCGGGACCCACTGTAATAACAACCGCATATCCTTCTTCCTGCGGTTTATGCAACGGAAGCGCAACCGCAAGTTCCTCCGGAGGTTCGGCACCATTCAGTTATCTGTGGTCAAATGGTTCAAGCTGGGGATTGAATTCGGTATGCCCGGGAACATATTATGTTACAGTAACAGATGTAAACGCATGTACAGCTACGGGGGCAGCGGTTATTACTAATGTCGACAACCTTGCTGTAATAATGGACACCATTTCGAACGCGAACTGCACTAACAATAATCTCGGAAGCATCAGCGTACACGGCGATTGCGGAACAGCACCGTATTTGTACCAGTGGTCAACAGGGGAAACGACATCTTCAATAAATGATTTGGTATCTGGTGTTTATTCTGTCACCGTGACAGATGCCAATAGTGATACTGCTGTGGCAGACTTTCCAATTTCAAATACAGCAAACATTTATGCGTCTGTGACCACCACAATTGCAAACTGCAGTAATAATGGGACAGCAACAGTGAATGTTTTCGGAGTCTGGCCTCCTTATACTTATGAATGGAGCGACGCCCAGCATCAGACAACAGCAACAGCAACCGGTCTGACACAGGGCCAATACTGGGTTACCGTGACAGATTCAATAGGATGTACATTAATTGCCAGCTGTCATGTTTCATATTTGGGATGCATGAATGTAATAAAAGGACGGGTGTATCTGGACTCCAACCAGAATTGCATTCAGGATCCCGGAGAGACGGGGATTGCTAATAAAATGCTACATGTGTTACCAAGCAATCATTATGGAAGCACTGATTTAAACGGTGATTTCACTATTCTGACACCGGATTCAAACAACATGCTGTATGCTCCAACAAACATGCAGGCTCCGTTTTCGCTGACATGCCCTGTCGTAGGTTATTATTATATCAGCTTCACACAGCAGGGTGATTCTTCTCTGACTAACGATTTTGGTTATTATTCAGATCCCGATTATTTTGACCTTTCAATAAATCCTATCGGATCCAATTCGGTTCCGGGTTTTACAAAAAGATACTGGATTTATTATTTGAATAACAGTTTATTGCCTAAGGATGTCCTGATCCGTTTAACATATGATACACTGATGCAATACGACAGCTGTACACCTGGTGGAGTGCATTATCCTGCACAACATAAAATTGAATGGATCATTTATAATGTCCCGCCCGGCATAAACTGGAACTGGAGTCAAAAAACAGAGGCATTTTTTTACATACAGCCATTTATAAGTCTTGGCACCATGCTAGGTTCCTGTTTTGAAATCTTCCCGGTCGTAGGTGACGCGAATCAGGTAAACAATACTAAATGCCTTGAAGAAATAGTGACAGGTTCAATGGACCCCAATTCAAAAGATGTTTCACCTGTTGGTTTAACGGAAGAAGGATTTATTACAGCAAATGATTCAACGTTAAATTATACGATACATTTTCAGAACACAGGAACCGATACAGCTTTCACAGTAGTGGTAGTAGACACACTGTCCCCTTATCTGAATCCCGCAAGTATAATACCCGGTGCTGCAAGTCATCCATACACTTTTAATTTATCAGGACAGGGAATCCTTGCTTTCCGTTTCGATAATATTCTTTTACCCGACAGCAATGTGAATGAGCCTGCCAGCAATGGTTACGTGAGCTTCTCTGTAAATCAAAAGCAGGGAAACACCGAAGGCACGGTGATCACAAATTTAGCGGC
This sequence comes from Bacteroidota bacterium, assembly GCA_043801235.1. Taxonomy (GTDB): domain Bacteria; phylum Bacteroidota; class Bacteroidia; order Bacteroidales; family CG2-30-32-10; genus DAOQAK01. Next base: position 8,090 of record JAZDMF010000388.1, read on the forward strand.
TAATTATTTCGACTTCAATCTTCCGGTGAATACAAATACTGTGAAAAATACCATTGGCACGCCGGAAGGAATTACAGAAGAGGTATTAAATCCTGAAGCAATTATTGTTTATCCCATTCCGGCGAACGATGCAGTAAATATTGAAATCCTGAGTACAGTGAACTATCCGTGCTATCTGAAAATCTATAATGAAATTTCCTGCCTTGTATCGCAATACAAAATTGCAAAATCGGTTTCCTCGGTAAATTGTAACAATTGGGAAAGCGGATTCTATTTCTATACAATTGAAGATTATAAAGGTGCTGTGATTGGCAGGGGAAAGATGATTATTCAATAAATTATTTTTTGGTTTGAATAATTGTATTAAATGTTTTTCGACGAAATACTTGCTATAAGGAATTGATTTTATTATTTTTACAAAAAATCCCGGAGATATGAAAAAAATATTTACCCTCATTTCTGTACTAATGTTATTGTGCTCTCTGAATAATATTTCTCAGGCACAAACATTAGTTGCCGATGCCGGCACTGATCAGATAATTTGTTCGGGACAATCAGTACAAATAGGTGGCTCGCCTACTGCTACAGGAGGAACGCCTTCTTATACTTATGCGTGGTCTTCTTCTCCAGCAGGATTTTCATCAACATTGGCTAATCCGGTTGTGTCACCTGTGGTTACTACGATTTTTACTGTAACAATCACTGACGCATTGTCGAATACAGCCACTGACCAGGTCCTTGTCACAGTGAATCCTCCGCCAGTTGCAGATGCAGGAAGTAGCCAATCAATTTGTTTTGGCGGATGCGCTACAATTACCGCATCAGGAGGAACAAGTTATCAATGGAGTACGGGAGGTGCTTCACCCAGTATTATAGTTTGTCCAGCCATTACTACTACGTACACTGTTACCGTTGCCAATGGCGGTTGTTCCGCATCAGATAATGTTGTAATTACAGTTCTTCAAAACCCTAATGCAACCATTAATGCCACACCTTCTTCTATATGCCCAGGAGATAATTCAGTTATTACGGCAGGTGGTGGTGTATCCTATTTATGGAGCACAGGCGCCACAACAAGTTCAATTATTGTTAACCCTGTGGCCACTACTTCTTATAATGTTACTGTAACATCTGCATCGGGTTGTACAGCAACAGAATCAACGACTGTAACGGTTACAGGATTAGGTAATCCTTCAGTATCTGCTTCACCTGATTCTGTTTGCTCAGGTGCCAGTTCTATACTAACTGCACTGGGAGGAGTCAATTATCAATGGAGCACAGGTGCTTCAGTAAATTCAATTACAGTTAATCCAATAACAACTACAATTTATTATGTAACTATTTCGGATGGTTGTGGAAATAGTTTTACGGAAACTGTGACTGTTGTGGTACAATCAAATCCAACGGCTGAAGCCGGACCTGATGTTTCAATATGTCCTGGAGGAAATGTTATGCTGCAGGCTTCGGGAGGGGTAAGTTATGCATGGAGTCCTGCAACAGGACTTAGTGCAACAAATATCAGCAATCCATCAGCCAGTCCTTCTGAGACAACAGTTTATTACGTTACCGCTACAAGCAGTTGTGGTGCTGCTGCTGACAGTGTGATGGTTACAGTAACAGCATCAGGAACATTGATTGCCAATGCTGGAATTGATTATAATATAAATCCTGGTTCATGTGTTTGGCTTGGAAGCAATCCGGGTGCAACCGGAGGAACGCCGCCATATAGTTTTGTATGGAGTGATTTGCAAACAGGTCAGTATATTCAGGTATGCCCAACCTCAACCCTGATATATACTGTGACCGTAAGTGATGCAGGGGGTTGTGTGGCCACTGACCAGGATTTGGTTAATGTTTACTCTATATCAAACAGAATAAGCGGTGTTGTCTTTTTAGATGAAAATGCTAACGGAATTCAGGATAACGGAGAACCACCCTATGGTGGTGTTGTGGTAAAGAAAGTTCCCAGCGGCAATTATGCTTATGTGCCATCGGGCACCACAGACGGCATATATAATTTCTATATTACAATTACATCCGCAGGGGATTATACTATTTCAATTCCTTCCACTTCTCCTTTTTATACAGTTACGCCTTCATCATATAATGTTAATATCTCAACATCGGGACAGAACGATACGCTTAACAACTTTGCATTTTGCCCCATGCCGAATGTTAAAGAACTGGAAATCAATAATTTTGTATGGGGGATGCCACCACGTCCGGGATTTACTTATGGCATCAGACTTGACTATAAAA
>JAZDMF010000393.1:0-13858 GCA_043801235.1 Bacteroidota bacterium
TTGATTTTTTTTCATTTGGAGAAAAATACCATAGGAATGTATCCTATCCTGCGTTACAAATTTTCTGAAGCATGTCCTTGTTGAGAATGGTGATTTCCTTCCCGTTGATTTGAATGATCTTATCCCTGCGGAATTCAGACATCACGCGTATAACATTTTCAGTGGTCATTTCAATGAGTTCTGCAATTTCCTTTCTTGATACCGGAATTTCGAATTTCTCCTGCTTATAAATTTCATCTGAGAAATAAAGCAGGATATAGGCGATCCGTCCCCTCAAGTTTTTCCTGTTCCTGTCAAGGTAAGATTGGATGATACTGTCCGATGCTACATTCATTTTCTCAATAATGTCGAGTGCAAAATTGCCGTTTTTTCTAATTATGTCTTTGATCAGTTTAAGGTCAACTATGCAGGCGGTAGAGTCTTCAAGCGCTGAAACGGAAAAATTATATGTGGTATTTGAGAAAACCGACAGCAGACTGATAAAGTCGAATGGCTTTGCAACGGAAATGATCTGGCTCTTTGTATTATCAATGCGCTTGTATAATTTTACAAGGCCATCCTTCAGGTAAACAAAGTTTTCAATAGCCGTGCCTTCTTCAATAATAGTTTCGCCTTTCTTATATTGCTTTTCTGTTTTGCTGTGACACATATTTGTCATCTCTTCATTTGAGAGGTGTTTGAAAAGCAGCGATTTCAGCACACAGTCGAAGCAGTTACATTTTAATAATTCTGTTTCCATAGTTTCCGGGTTCATGCAGCTATGATAATTATCATATCATGTTTTTTATCATACGCCTGAAAAATTTTCGAATAACATATGACTGTAATTTAGCATTAAAATTATAAATTATTAATTACTGAGCAATGAAAAAGATTCTGATACTTGGCGGAGGAACTGCCGGAACCATGATGGCGAATAAACTTCGCAAAGCTTTGCCGCGTAATGGATGGCATATTACGATTGTTGACCGTGATAAATATCATTACTACCAGCCGGGTTTTTTATTCATCCCTTTTGGTATTTATAAGCAACAGGATGTCGTAAAACCCAAAGCTGATTTTATTCCGCTGGGGGTTGATTTCATCGTTTCCGAAATAGAAAAGATATTGCCCGAAAAGAACCAGGTTGTACTGAAAGAAGAAGGAAAAATTCTTTCCTACGATTACCTGATTATAGCTACCGGCGCAAAAACAAGTCCTGACGAAACCCCGGGACTGACAGGTGAATTATGGAATAAAAATATTTTTGAGTTTTATACACTGCAGGGGGCGCAAAAACTTTACGAATTTTTTAAAACATGGGAAGGTGGAACCCTTGTAATGTCAATTGCAGAGCAACCGATAAAATGTCCTGTCGCACCTCTTGAATTTGTCTTTCTTGCAGATGCATTTTTTACAGAAAGAGGGATGCGTGATAAGGTGAAAATTGTATATGTAACCCCTCTTTCAGGTGCTTTCACAAAACCACGGGCATCACGTATGCTTGGAGGCTTGCTTGTAGAAAAGAATATAAAAGTTGTGACTGATTTTTATATTGAACAGGTGGATAATGCTAACAAAAAAATTATTTCCTACGATGGCCAGGAAGTTGCATTTGATGTGATGGCCATTGTTCCTGTAAATATGGGCGATGAGGTGATTATGAACAGCGGCATGGCCGATGACCTTGGCTTTATCCCAACCGATAAACACACCATGCAGTCGCAGCATTATCAGAATATTTTTGTTCTGGGCGATGCATCAAATATTCCTACTTCAAAAGCAGGATCCGTAGCACATTTCAGTTCCGAGATACTGCTCGAGAATTTGCTGAGCGCTATTGAGAACAGACCCTTGCTGGCCAAATTCGACGGTCATGCCAACTGTTATATTGAAACAGGTTTCGGTAAAGGATCGCTGATCGATTTTAATTATGATACAGAACCTCTTCCCGGCACTTATCCTTTGCCAGGCATTGGTCCCTTCGGTTTGCTGAGGAACTCAAAAATGAATCATTATGGTAAAATAATGTTCCGCTGGATTTATTGGCACATTTTACTTAAAGGCAAAGAGATGCCCATTGATTCGCACATGACTATGGCTGGAAAATGTAAACAATGCTAAAATCACAGGCTATGAATGAAGACAATTTCCAGAAACAGATTAATGATATCAATATAAAACTTGATACATTATTGGAATATGTAAACCAGCAGCGTATTAAAAACGAAATGATGGAGGATCTTATTTCAGATGGATCTATCGTTGTACGCGCTGTGTTCAAAAGTTCTGTTGAAGAACTTGATAAATCAGGTGTTGAAATGAATACCGAGGAGGTGAAAATTTTGCTGGTGAAGCTTGTAAAGAACATACCCGCTTTTGTGAACCTGATCGACATCATGCAAAGCCTTCTCGACTTTATGAATGATGCAGCTCCCATTGCACGCGAAATGATTGTTGACGGGATAAAGAAACTTCACCTGCTTGAAGAGAATGGAACCATCGATTCATTGAAAAGAATAAGTGCAAATATTTCTCAGCCTGCCATTTTTAAAAAAATTGAGAAGGTGACTGATGCTTTGCTGAAAGTTGAACCAGATGAAGTAAAAGATGATAAATCACTTTGGAAACTGTATAAGGACCTCCGTTCACCGGAGGTCAGGAAATCATTATCATACACCATGCGACTGATTAAAGAAATAAATAATTAAAATTAACTTAAAAAATAAATTAATATGGCTCATAAAACATACAACGGTGTTGCCGTAGAAGTAAATGAAGAAGGGTATTTTGTCAACCCACAGCAATGGACCCGTGAAATGGCTCCCGAAATTGCAAAAGAAGAAAGTATCGAACTTACCGGTAAGCATTATGAAGTGCTGATGTACCTCCGCGACCGCTATGCAAAAGGCGAGGTGCTTACGATCAGGGGGCTGGGAAAATCGGGAATAACGGATATCAAGGGATTATATGAACTTTTTCCGGGGGGGCCTTTAAAAAAATCATCAAGGATAGCGGGTATACCCAAGCCGGTAAGTTGTGTTTAACATTTAAAAAAATCATACAATGAAAAAAGAAGAATTTCCACTGAAAAAAGTGTGCATCATTTGTGCCAAAGGGGCGATAGAAGATATCTATGCAACCCTTGTATTAGCCAATGGCGCTGTTATGGAAGGCATTGAATGTAAAGTGTTCTTTACATTTTTCGGGTTGGATGCCATCACAAAAAAAAGGATGAAGAAAATTCATACCGCAACGGTGGGTAACCCTGCCATGAGAATGCCGGGTGGATTAGCTTTCCCTACCTGGCTGGGAATATTGCCCGGAGTTGAAGCCGGTGTCTCATTCATGATGAAGAAACAAATGGAAAAACTCGACATTCCTCCTGTCGATGAATTCCTTGAAATGATCACGGCAGGCGGCGGCCAGATTTATGCATGCAAACTGGCTATGGACATGTTCAAACTGAAAAAGGAAGACCTGAGCGAGCATGTTATTGATATACTGACTGTGGGCGACTTTTATGGCTTATGCGGAGGTACCAGCACACAGATTATTTTTACTTAATTCTTTTTCCCGCCGGTTTTCCGTTCTTGCAGCATGCAGGCCACTGATTACAGGAGGCTTGCTGTTGTTTTTGCTTTATTTTATTACTGAATGAATGTTTTTCAGCGAAAAATCTGAAGTATTTCTGTTGTTTTGCCAATGAGTATATAATTATTTTATTAAAAAAAACTATTGCAACCTTAAAAATTTTATATATTTGTCGATAGCAAAATTCAATTTCGGTAAATAATTAAAATTTTTCATATGGCTAAAAAAATATTTTTATTGGTAATTGCCTCGTTTCTCTGCTTTGGAATCAGCGTTAAGGCAGACGAAGGGATGTGGCTGCCACTCCTCCTCGACAGGTTGAATTCTGTTGATATGCAAAAAATGGGCTGCAAGCTTACTGCAGAGGAAATATACAGTGTAAATAATTCCAGCCTGAAAGATGCTATAGTGGCAATTAATAATGGCTATTGTAGTGGTTTTACAGTATCGGGTGAAGGCCTGATGCTTACCAACCATCACTGTGCATACAATTATATACAGAACCATAGCACTGTTGAGAAGGATTACCTTACAAATGGCTTTTGGGCTATGGATAAAAACGAGGAATTGCGCAATGATAAGCTGAATGTTTCATTTCTAATAAAAATAGAGGATGTTTCCGGAAAAATTCTTCCCTTTATTACTGATAAAATGTCGGAAATCGAACGCACTACTGTAGTTGATTCAATTACTTCGTTGCTTGAAAAAGAAGCAATAAAAGGCACAACTTACGGTGCAAAAGTGCTTAGCTTTTTTGAAGGCAATGAATATTACATGTTCATTACCGAAACATACAAAGATGTGCGTTTGGTTGGCGCTCCGCCTGAATCTATTGGTAAATTTGGAGCCGATACCGATAACTGGATGTGGCCCCGCCACACAGGAGATTTTGCATTGTTCCGCGTTTATATGTCGCCCGACGGCGCTCCTGCAGAATATTCAAAGAAAAATATCCCTTACAAACCAAAGAAATATTTGCCCATATCACTGAAAGGCGTTAAGAAAGATGATTTCGCCATGGTGCTTGGGTATCCGGGTACGTCCGACAGATTCATGACTTCTTATGGAGTAAAACTGGCTCTTGATAAATACAATCCTTCTATTGTAAAAATCAGGGAAAAAAGACTTGCCCTGATGAACGATGACATGAAAGCCAGCGATGAAGTAAAAATTCAATATGCTGCTAAATATGCTACTATTGCAAATTACTATAAATATTATATAGGACAATCGGATCAACTTCAGAAATTAGGTATTTACGATAAAAAAGTTGCAATCGAAAAAGCTTTTACAGAATGGTACAGCAGCGATGCCTCGCTGAAACAAAAATACAGCGATGCTCTTAGCGAAATTGAAAAAGCGTATAACAATATCGGAAAATATACTGTTCCGTATATATATTATAAAGAGGCTATAATAAGAGGGATTGAAATACTCAGTTATGCCAATACTTTTGAGGAAATTTACAAACAAATGAAACTCGAAGTTGACGAGGAGGCGCTAAACAAACTTACCCAAAGCCTTACATATGCAGCCAAGTTGTATTTCAAAAACTATAACCTTGAAACAGATAAAAAAATCTGCAAGGCAATGCTTGAAATGTTTAATGAAGATGTTGCAAAAGAATACCTTCCTGATGTGTTCACAACAATTCAGAAAAAATATAAAAGCGATATTTCAGCCTATGTTGAAGATTTATATAGCAAATCAATATTTGCCAGTAAAGATAAAATTCTTGAATTCCTTACAAAACCCGACTACAAGAAACTGGATAAAGACATGGGATATGTTGCCATGACTTCTTTCTATAATAAATACAAGGATGTTATGGAATTATACAATAATGCGAAATTAGAACTTACTAAAGGAAACCGCTTATTCGTTGCAGGTATTATGGATATGAACAGCGATAAAAAATATTATCCTAATGCAAATTCTACCATGAGACTTACTTATGGGAAAGTTACCGATTATTCACCTAATCCATCAACTAAATATAATTACTTCACTACTCTTGACCAGATGATCGCCAAGGAAGATCCTAAAAACCCTGAATTTGAAATTCCAAGCAAACTAAAGCAATTGTACAAAAACAAGGATTTTGGCAAATATGCCACCGACAGCGTAGTACCCCTGTGCTTCATCACAAATGATGATGTTACCGGTGGTGTTTCAGGGGCTCCCGTAATTAATGGAAATGGAGAACTGATAGGAATAGTGTTCGATATAAACTGGGAAGCTACAAGTGTTCCTATATTATTTGATGAAAATTACCAGCGCACTATTGCGGTAGATATCAAATTTGTTCTTTTTATCATCGATAAATATGCAGGTGCTTCTAATATTATCAAAGAACTGAATATTATTGAATAAAAAATATTCTTAAACTAAAACGGCATCAAAAATTCCTGATGCCGTTTTTTTATTCCTTAATATTTGCTGGTGATTTTAATTTCCGTCCGCCTGTTTTTCTGCCGGCCTTCATCCGTTTTGTTGCTGGCTATGGGAAGGTCAAAACCGTAACCTTTCCATTTCATCCTGTCCTTACTGATGCCTTTGGAAGTAAAATAATCATACACTGCTTTTGCCCTGTTATCCGATAATGTATAATTATATTCTGCGGTACCTTTGTTATCGGTATGGCCTGAAATTTCTATCTTTAAAGTAGAATTATCCGTAAGGAATTTCACCCATTTTTCCAGTTCGGTTGTTGATTCAGGCCTCAGGGTGAATTTGTCGAAATCGAAAAGAACACTTTCAAGAATAATGCGCTCCCCTACTACAATTTCTTTATTGTCGAACATGATTTTATTTTCAGTTATAGTTTTTTTGCTGGTGTCAATATTATTAGTAACGCTAGTGCCTGCAATAATCAGTTTCTTCATGATAATTGCTTTGTTGATTTCCGGATCGGCAATAGTGTCAGGTATATCGATAGTTTCCGTGTAAGGCAGATACTTCTCAGCCGTGACCATCATTTTATATGTTTTGCCGGTGGGCAGCGAAACATAATAATCTCCATTCACTTCATCAGAGGTGAAACTTGCAATGATGTCGTTTGTTTTCGAATCGGTAATTTCAAGTTTTGCAGCAAGGGGTTTATATGATATTTCATCAAAAATTATCCCTTTGATATGCGCGACAAGTTTTTTCGGAGCTATGATACTAAGTTTATAAATGTCCTGATCACCCAAACCTCCTTCTTTCGCCGAAGAATAATAGGCATGCTTTTCATCATTTGTCGGAACATAGAAAACATCATCATCGGTGGTGTTGATAGGATATCCAATGTTCTCAGGTGCTGACCAGTATCCGTCATCCGATTGTGTTGCAATAAAAATATCGAATCCTCCCATACTTTCATGGCCTTTCGATGAAAAGTACATGGTAACGCCATCGGGCAGAATAAACGGAGATTCTTCGTCATATTCCGTATTGATTTTTGGGCCCATGTTCACTACTTCCGACCATTTCCCGTTGGCAAGTTTTTCACTTCGCCATATATCCCTGCCTCCCTGTCCTCCGGCTCTGTTGCTTATAAAGTATAAGGTGTTTCCATCAGGACTAAGGCAGGCATGAGTTTCCCATCCTTTAGAGTTTATTTCAGCAGATAATTTTTCAGGCGCCGTCCAGTCATCATTCTTAAAATAACTTATGTAAATGTTTCCGTCGCCATTATCGTCCTTATAAATAAAAAGCTCCTTACCTTCAAGCGACATGCTGATGGATGCTTCATGCCCGCTGCTGTTAATGTTCGAGCCGATCTTCCGCATATTTACCCAATTGTTGTTCGCTGAATTATAATAGGCTATGTAAATATCTTCAAAAAACTTTCCGTCAGTATCTTTTTTACCGCCGGTTGAACCTTCGCGCCGTGATGTGAAAATAATAGTGGATTCGTCGAGCGAAAGAACAGGTGAATAATCCGGATATACACTGTTAACAGGCTCTGTAATGCTTTCAATTTTTATGTTGACAGGGTTTGCTATAAGTTTTTTTGCATTGTAGCACATTTCAATCTGCCTGTTCGCATCTTTTAAAAGATCCGCATCGTTTTCTGTTAAGTAGTATTTGAATTTTTCGAAATATTTTATGGCATCATCAATTTTGTAATTAATAAGGTATGCCCGCCCCAGATAATAAAATGCAAAAACGGGTGCTGTAATATCATCGGCAACACCAATGTAATCAAGCGAAACATTTTCTATGGCATTTTCAAGATAAGGAATGGCCTTGGCCTTGTCATATGTTGAGTTTACATAGCAAACCCCTGTGTTAAAGCTTACATTCGGGTTGCCAGGCGTCAGTGTATCAAGGTATAAAAAAATGGGAAGTGCATCCTGGTAATTTTCATCGCTTAAATAATTCTCAGCCAAAGTGTATTTCGTCCGGAACGCTTCAGAGACCTGTGAGAATACGGAATTGACAATTAATAAAATGACAACAATCGGAAAGAGCGCATATTTTTTCATAATATTCTATATTTAAAATGAATATGATGAAACAAATATACGCTTTTTTATAATAAAAAAAGGATGCTCTACAGCGCCCTTTAAATATATAAAAAAAGTTTTTAGTTGAATAAAATGATATAAATGTCCTCGTTGCCCTGCCCGCCATCTTTAGATGATGTGTAAAATGCCTTGGTTTCATCGGAAGAAGGAATATAGAAAAGATCGTCCTGGGGAGTGTTGATAGGATAACCTATATTTTCAGCTTCCGGCCAGATACCTTCATCGGAAAGTGTGGAAAAGAAAATATCGTAGCCCCCCATGGTGTTGTGTCCCTGCGAACTGAAATATAATGTGGCAGCATCAATCGAAATATAGGGCGATTGTTCATCATTAGGAGTGTTGACCTGCGATCCTAAATTTGCAGGCTTGCTCCAGCTTCCGTCCGACAGTCTTTCGCATGCGTATATGTCATAACCGCCATAACCCCCGTCGCGGTTGCTGGAAAAATACAGCGTACTTCCGTCCGGACTTATGCTTGCATTGGTTTCAACAGCTTTTGTATTTACGCTCGGGCCCAGTTTAACCGGATCCGTCCATTTACCGTCCTTATATGCTATACTGTATAATTCCTTGTTTCCGTTAACGCTTTTGGTAATAAAAAATTCCTTTTTCCGCAACGATAATTTTGAGGAATTTTCAGAAGCGATAACATTAAAATCGTTGTCGATTTTTACCGGACTGCTCCACTTCTGGCCTTCCAGCGAGGAAAGATAATATGTTGTATTATCATTATTTTTTTCATTCACGGTTTTATCATAAGTGGAGTATATCAGAATGCTGTTGTCGTTCGAAGCAAAAAGCGGATGATCGGAATTGCTTGTGTTTATTTCGGCGCTCAGTATATCAATCTGCGGATTCAGGCTTGTTTTCATCAGCTTGCTGCCATTTTCACACATCGAAATATAATAATCAGTCTCTTTTGTTTCTTTGGTATCGCCGGGAGAAAGATATCCTTTGTATTTTTCAAAGGTTTTTTTTGCATCTTCAAACATATATTCATTATGATATGATTTCGCAAGGTAGTACAGGGAAAGAGCAGGTGCATCGGTTTCAAGGTAGTTCGACTTGTAATCGTCAGTGATATTTAAAACTGCTTTTTCAAAACAGCTTATCGCGTCTTTTTTATCGGTGTTCATGTTGAAATAACATATCCCGAGCTTGTAGTTAACATTCGAATTCGAAGGCATGATTGAATCTAACTGTTTCAGTAATACAGTGGCTTCAGAAAATGACTGCGAGTTTATATAACTTTCCGCAAGTGTGTATTTATTCTTGAAATTCTGGTCAAGTTTTTCGGAATCAGTGGTATCATTGGCAACCAGTACGGTTCCGCCTACGGGCGACCCCATGCTGTTGACTGAAAATGCCAGAAAAATCAAAATTATTATATTTATTATTCTCATAGAAATTGAGTTTTTTGGTACAGAAAATTAGTTACTTTTGTGAAATTAAAAAGGTAAAGTTAATCAAACAGGCAGGTAAAATCAAGTATTTTGAAAGATTAGACCGGTTCAGTTTTTATGCTTTCCGGAAGTGTTTAACGGGGAAAAACTATGTTTTACCATGATAAAAAAATAATTTTGTTTTAAACTTATGCGTTTTCATCTAAGTTTGTAAAAATAGCTAAAACGATAAATTTCAACAATAAAAATATAATTTCATAAGGCTGATATTTTCATGCCTTGAAAGGATTAAATTAATACCAATAGGTATAGGTATAGGGTAATAAGGTAAAAAGGAAATAGGAGATAAGATGCAACTTATTCCTTATCCCCTTATACCTTTTTTATTTTCTTAAAATGTAAAAAATTTATTCCTTTTTTTAGTATAATATATTGTAAACATGGGCAGTAAAAAAAAGCATAAACCAATTGATGAAATGTCATTCTGGGAGCACCTGGAATCATTACGCTGGCATTTTATCCGTTCGATTGTTGTTATTATTGCTCTTGCCATTGCCGCCTTTATATATAAAGATTTTATTTTTGATGAAATTATTCTTGCCCCCAAGGAACCGGATTTCTTAACCAATGAATTTTTCTGCTGGCTCGGAGGGAAGGTCAATATTGATTATTTATGTATCAACAGCACACCAATTAAACTTATCAATACCGAAATGTCAGGGCAGTTTTCACTGCACATCTGGATATCAGTCATTGCTGGGCTCATCGTTTCGATACCTTACATTCTCTGGGAAATATGGCGGTTTGTCAAGCCTGCTTTGAACGAAAAAGAAAAAAAATATTCTTCAGGATTTGTTTACGTCACCACATTCCTTTTTCTGACAGGAGTAATATTCAGTTATTATGTAATAGTTCCCCTTACCGTAAATTTTCTGGGTACCTACCAGGTGAGCCCCGGTGTTGAAAACATGATTTCTCTCCGTTCATACATCAGCACCATTACAACATTATGTTTTGCTACAGGCTTGGTCTTTTTATTCCCTGTACTTGTTTTTTTTCTTACCAAAATTGGAATAATCACCCCTTCGTTCTTATCAAGAAACAGAAAATACATTCTTGTAATTATTTTAATTTTAGCCGCTATCATCACCCCCCCCGATATATTCAGCCAGATATTGGTGAGCATACCTTTATATGCTTTGTACGAACTAAGTATTTACATTTCCCGCGTTGTTTACAGGAAGAAAATGAAATCGGTAGTTTAATCTGAAATTAAAGATTGAATATCAAATGATCGTTAATATTTTTGAATTATTCCATGAAGGACTTAGATTTATACATTTACAAAGGGTAATCAGTGGTGTTACTGATTACCGTTTACCGATTGTTTACTAAATTAGAAATGTAATAAATTATACCGTGCAAGGTATATCTGAAAATTATTTCAATAAATTTGCAATAATAAATTTACTTATTTGCGCATCAAAACTGATTTTCTGATAATAGGCTCAGGCATTGCAGGACTAAGTTTTGCACTGAAAGCAGCTGAATGCGGCAAGGTGATCATTATTACCAAAGCCGGAGCGGAAGACTCGAATACACAGCTTGCCCAGGGAGGAATAGCCGCAGTTATGAACACTCCCGATACGTATGAAAAACATGTTCAGGATACTCTTTCCGCCGGCGACGGATTATGCAATGAAAAAGTTGTACGAATTGCAATAACCGAATCAACAGAACGTATTCAGGAACTTATCGGCTGGGGAACCCAATTTGATAAAACCATTTCAGGAAAATACGATCTGGCAAAAGAAGGCGGCCATTCCGAATACCGTGTGCTGCATCATAAGGACAATACCGGAAAAGAAATAATGCGCGCATTGCTTGAACAGGTGCAAAACCATCCCAACATTGAAATCCTTGAAGATTATTTTGCCGTTGACCTTATTACCCAGCACCATCTCGGGCAGATTGTTACCCGGCGCACTCCGAACATCGCCTGTTTTGGCGCTTATGTTCTGAATCCTGAAACAAATGAAATTGACACCATTCTTTCTAAGTTCACACTCATGGCTACCGGTGGCGCGGGCAATGTTTATCTTACCACCACCAATCCCCATATAGCCACAGGCGATGGAGTAGCCATGGTGCACAGAGCGCGCGGACGGATTGAAAACATGGAATTCATTCAGTTCCATCCTACAACCCTCTTCAATCCCAACGATAAACCTTCATTTCTTATCACTGAAGCATTAAGGGGGTTTGGCGCTGTTCTGAAAACAAGCGATGGAAAAGAATTCATGCAGAAATATGATAAACGGAAATCGCTGGCGCCAAGGGATATTGTTGCACGGGCCATCGATAATGAAATGAAAATTTCAGGTGAAGATTATGTTTGCCTTGACTGCCGGCATATCAACAAAAACGATATCATCAATCATTTCCCGAATATTTATGCAAAATGTTTTAGCATAGGGATCGACATTTCAAAGGATATGATTCCTGTAGTACCCGCAGCCCATTACATTTGCGGAGGAATTGTAACTGATGAATCCGGGCGGTCATCCATAAAGAACTTATTTGCTGCCGGTGAATGCGCCTGCACCGGATTGCATGGCGCCAACAGGCTTGCCTCAAACTCATTGCTCGAAGCGGTAGTGTTTGCCCACAGGGCAGGTTCCGATGCCTGTTCGAAAATAAAAAGTATCATCATTAATGATCATATTCCCGATTGGGATGCAGAAGGTACGGTTCTTCATGAAGAAATGGTGTTAATTACGCAAACACTTAAAGAACTTCAGTTCATTATGTCGAATTATGTCGGCATAGTCCGTTCCGATCTGCGACTGAAAAGGGCGCTCGACAGGCTGCATATTATTTACAGGGAAACGGAAGATTTGTATGAAAAGTCAATCGTAACCAGGAAAATATGCGAGTTGCGCAACCTGATAAATATTGCTTACCAGATAATAAAATCGGCAATGAATCGTAAAGAAAGCCGCGGACTGCATTATTCATTGGATTATGCACGGGCAATAAAAAATTAAAATGGCACTGATCAAAACATTAAAAGGCATTTCACCCCGGTTCGGAAACGATTGTTTCTTAGCCGATACTGCAGTTATTATTGGTGATGTAATAATGGGTGATAATTGCAGTATCTGGTTCAACTCTGTTGTTCGCGGCGATGTTCATTCCATCAGGATGGGAAACAAGGTTAATGTTCAGGACGGAGCAGTGATACATTGCACTTACCGGAAAGCACCCGTAAGTATAGGTAACAATGTTTCCATTGCGCATAATGCAGTTGTTCACGGATGCACTATTCACGATAATGTATTGATCGGGATGGGTGCTGTGATTATGGATCATGTGGTAATTGAAAGCAATTCAGTAGTTGCAGCAGGAGCAGTTGTGATGGATAATACCCTGGTGGAATCGGGCAGTGTGTATGCAGGTGTTCCCGCAAAAAAAGTAAAAATTATTGATAAATCATTACTGGATGGGCAGATTGACCGTATAGCGAACAGCTATATCATATATTCGGGATGGTATAAAGATGAACAAAAATAAAAAAACCCGGTTTTGCCGGGTTATGTATTAGTGTCTTACAATTAAAATTCTAATCCGCCAATTGGCGGACAAAATATTTTAGATTTAACATTTATAATTTCATTTAAAATTCAACATTTAAAATTCTGCTTTATGCAGGTTGGGTTAATATTATTATTTTATTCCGATTTTCTTTTTCACCAGAGGCATAATGTCGTCTGTATCGGTTGAAAAAAGTATTATTCCCAAAGCGCTGTCGAAAATATAGGTGTAACCGTTTTCTTTGGCAACATCTTCAATAGCTGTCTTGGCTTTGTTAATGATAGGCTGAAGCAATGCTGTTTGTTTTGCCTGGAGTGAATCGGATGCGGATGCCTGGAATTTCTCAATTCTTGTTTGCAAATCCTGAAGTTCGGCAAGCTTGGTTTGCCTGATCAGTTCCGATATAGAATTGTAATTGGTTTGGTAATCAGTTGCCTTTGTTTCGTATTCGGTATTCATAGTAGTGAGCAATTTTTGATACACTTCAGCTTCGGTCTGAATTGAAGCAATTGCCGAATCTCTGCCTGGCATAATTTGCAGCAATGAATCAGAATTGATGTGACCAAGTTTTACTTTTCCCTGTGCGAATACATTAACAGCACAAACAACCATCAGAACAACAGTTGCAATTTTTACTATTTTTTTCATATCTGTATTAATAAATTTGTATTTCAATTGAATTTCGGGCAAAATTATAATAATTTCTTATAATTTCATCTATTATATGCAAGAATTTATATTTTTTTTAGAAATAACCTATTTGTCATCTTTTGT
>JAZDMF010000397.1:0-2649 GCA_043801235.1 Bacteroidota bacterium
TTGATTTTTTCAGTTCTTTTATTTCTTCTTTAGTCCAGAAACCGCAGGCAAGTCCGGCAAAAAATGCCACGCCCAGGGCTGTTTGTTCTGATTGTTCCGATTTTTCAACAGAGATGTTTAAAATATCTGACTGAAACTGCATAAGGAAATTATTTGCAGTTGCACCTCCATCTACTTTCAGTGATTTTATTTTTATTCCCGAATCTTCTTCCATAGAAACAATCACGTCTTTCGTTTGGAAAGCTATGGCTTCGAGTACTGCTCTTGCAATATCAGGAATTCCTGTATCGCGCTTTAGTCCTATTAAAGCGCCGCAGGCATTCATATCCCAGTAAGGAGTTCCAAGACCTGAAAAAGCAGGGACAAAATATATTTCTTTACGCTCTTTCACTTTCAATGCAAGTCTTTCAGAATCGGAAGCCCTGGAAATAATTTTCATATTATCGCGCAGCCATTGAACTGCAGCACCTGCAATGAATACGCTTCCTTCCAATGCATATTCAACCTTACCGCTGATTCCCCATGCTATGGTTGTAAGCAAACCGTTTGTTGAAATTATTTTCTTTGCTCCAGTGTTCATCAGCATGAAACAACCGGTGCCGTACGTATTTTTCAGCATCCCTTCCTCTGTGCAGCCATGGCCGAATAATGCAGCCTGCTGATCGCCTGCAATACCATATAAAGGAACAGAAACTTTTTTAAATATTTTTTCAGAAGTATTTCCGAAATGACATGACGAGGGTTTAATTTCGGGCAATATATTTTCAGGAATACCAAATATTCTGAGCATTTCCCTGTCCCAGCATAAATTTGTGATATCAAAAAGCATTGTGCGCAATGCATTGCTGTAATCAGTAAAATGACATTTGCCACCGGTAAGATTCCAAAGAAGCCAGGTGTCAATAGTTCCAAATAATATTTCTCCCTTCTCTGCCTGTTTCCTGACATTTTTTACATTGTCAAGTATCCATTTTATTTTAATTGCGGAAAAATAGGAATCAATTACAAGCCCTGTTTTTTCTTTTACCAGATCACCATATCCTTCACTTCGCATTTTATTGCAGATTGCATTCGTGCGTGTATCCTGCCAGACGATGGCATTATAAACAGGTTTTCCTGTTTTTTTATTCCACAGTACAGTGGTTTCGCGCTGGTTTGCAATTCCAATAGCAGCAATGTTCTCAGCAGAAATTTTTGCTTTTTCAATCACATCTCTGCAAACATCAAGCTGTATTTTGAAAATTTCTTCAGGATCATGTTCCACCCAACCCGGCTTGGGAAATATCTGCCTGATTTCCTTTTGGGAAATTCTAACTGCCTTCGCCTCTTTATTGAACAGAATAGAGCGGCAACTTGTTGTTCCCTGGTCAATCGAGAGAATATATTTTTTTTGTTTCGGAATCATATTTTGTGATTAAGATTCAAAACAAAAATAAATATTAACTTGCAATCGCATTTAAAAATATGAGAAAGGATTTTTTTTCATTTGAATCGCAAAAGGGTGCAGAAATAAAATACCTGCGCTGGCTGCCCGACGCAAAAGCAAAAGCTGTTTTGCAAATTGTACATGGCATGGCAGAACATGCTTCGCGCTACGATGAATTTGCCCGTTTTCTTAATGAAAATGCTTATGCTGTTTATGCCAGCGATCACCTCGGGCATGGACTTACTGCCGGATGCCCTGAAAACACAGGACATTTTGCTGACAGTGATGGATGGAACCTCGTAGTGAACGATTGCGAAAAGTTGAACGAAATAATAAGAAGCGAACAAGCTGAACTTCCCGTTTTTCTATTGGGACACAGCATGGGTTCATTCATAACACGCGACATGATTTCGCAAAATACCAAAAATTTTAAAGGAGTAATTTTATCAGGAACATCGTGGAATCCATACCTGCTGCTTGTTTTCGGAAAGATGGTAGCGAAAATTCAGAAATTGTTCTCAGGAAAAAAACACAGAAGCAAGTTGCTTGATAATTTATCATTCAGCAGTTTTAACAGTAAATTCAAACCGAACCGCACAGCATTTGACTGGCTGAGCTGTGTCCCTGAATTTGTTGACAGGTATGTAAAAGATGAATATTGCGGCTTTGTTTGCTCTGCAGGTTTTTTTGATGACATGTTTGGAGGAATTATAAAAATTCAGAAGAATAAAGTGATAAGAAAAACTCCTTCAAACCTGCCTGTTTTATTAGCTTGCGGAGAAAACGACCCTGTGGGTAATTTCACAAAAGGCGTAAAACAACTTTATAAAGCTTATAAAAACTGCAGAGTAAAGGATATTGAACTTAAAATATATTTTCAGGGCAGGCACGAAATACTAAATGAAGTGAACAGGAAAGAAGTGTACTCAGATATGCTGAGATGGATGGACTTTCGTTTATGAGAAATTTACAAGTGAGATATGGGTTAATAATAACTTGCGGTTCATGCTAAAATCGGTAAAATATAAATTAAAGAAAATTTGGCTTTGTTAATAATGTATAGTTCTTTGTGTTTCTTTGTGACTTTGTGTCTTAGTGTCTTAGTGGCAAAAAAAATATAGCTACAAAAGCACCAAGACACTAAGGTTCACTAAGTTCAAAATTTAAATTACTATACTAATGTCAAGTTAATAATAAAATGACTCAAATGTCATTCTGAGGAG
>JAZDMF010000421.1:0-12356 GCA_043801235.1 Bacteroidota bacterium
TTTACACATTAGACTGTGATAATTCTATATCCGCTTCAAATATAAAATACAAATTTATCGACAATGATATTATCTATTTAAATATAGACCTTATTGAAATGGATACTATTGAAAGTTTATTACCACAGCTAATAAAAACTAAAGCTGTCATTTGCGATTTAAGAGGCTATCCAAATGGAAATCATGATTTAATTTCTTATCTGTTAAATAAAAATGACACTGATAAACAATGGATGCAAATTCCGGAATTTATTTATCCCGATCAGGAATATATTGTTGGATATGAAAAAGAAGGATGGGAGATGAAAGCAAAAGAACCACATATTAAAGCAAAAATTATTTTTATTATTGATGGCAGCGCTATTAGTTATGCTGAAAGTTATATGGGTTTTATTGAGGGTTATAAATTAGCAACAATTGTTGGTCAGCCAACAGCAGGAACTAACGGGAATGTGAACCCTTTTGCTTTGCCTGGTCATTACCAGATTTCCTGGACCGGAATGAAAGTAATTAAACATGATGGCAGCCAACAACACGGAATTGGAATAATCCCAAATGTGTTTGTCAATAAAACCATAAAGGGTGTAGTTGAAGGAAAAGATGAATTTTTAGAAAAAGCAATAGAATTAGCGAACAAAGCTAAATAACTGACAACAGCTTTTGCTAGTTATAGTAAATTAATTTTATAAAACTACGGCATATGCTAAAAGATTTTGCAAGAAACGTAAAGAAAAATTCTCTGAAAAATTTTCTTTTTCTTTTTCTTCTCTTGAGCTTTTTTTCATGTATATTTTCTAAAAAGATAGATGACACTAATTATTTTATTGAAAATATACCTCCCGGAACAGTAAAAATCGGAGAAAACTTATTCTACGATGAAACCGAATCAAGAAATCTTGACTGGCTGGAATATTTGTACTGGATACGCCGGGTCTTCGGGGCAAACTCAGAAGAATACCTGTCAGCAAAACCAGATACAAGTGTTTGGGTGGAAAAATATCCCTGTCTGAATTTATGCAAAGAAAAATTTATTCATCATAATGATACCATTTATTATAACCTTTCATATACCCTGATGTACCTGAGGCATCCGCAATTCAGATATTATCCTGTTGTAGGAATTTCACAGGAGCAGGCGAAGAATTATGCAAAGTGGAGATCGGACAGGGTATTTGAAGGTGTTTTGATAAAATATGGCAAGTTAAAAATGAATGCTCTTCAAAATAAGGATAATTATTTTTCAGTTGAAAATTATTACAACGGAAAATACAATGGCTGCAAGCCCGATTCCAATTTCATGTATTATCCCGTATACCGCCTGCCGACAGTAAGGGAATGGCAATACGCAATGCATTATGCCGATTCGGTTAATAAAGCGTATTATAAAAAACATCCCAGGCATAAATGCAACAACTGCAAAACTGACTGGTCCGATTTTCAATCGGATATTATTCCATGCATTAATGATTCATTTGTAAATTACCCCACGGTGCCTGTGCTTTCATTTAAAGGATCACCTTTTTATAATTTAAGGGGCAACGTAAGCGAATGGACATCCGAAAAAAATGTTTGTGTTGGGGGAGGCTGGGCCGACAGCAAGGAAAGGATACTGGCAAACGATACATTTATGCCAAAAACTCAAAATGCCTGGACAGGTTTCAGAAATGTTTGCGAATGGAAGGTGTGGGGGAAATAAAAGAGTTGAATTCAGAATTGTAGCAAAATAAACTTTGAGCTCTGAAAAGAAATTTATCCTATCCATTTCTTCACCTCGTCAATAGTGGGTGCAGCAATTTCAAGCTTCATCTTTTTTCTTAATCCGCAAAGGTCGTTGAACAATTTATTCGGGTTGGCTGCTTTCAATGCATCCATTGTTGTATAGCCGGCTTTTACAATTACAGCTATCCATTCCTGAGGAATTCCAAGTTTTGCAAATTCATCATTCGAAGCAGTAACTGATTTTTTCTCCGGGCGCATTTGCGGGAAGAACAGCACATCCTGTATTGAAGGCTGCCTGGTCATGATCATGGCAAGTCTGTCAATTCCTATTCCCATGCCGGCTGTTGGCGGCATGCCGAATTCCAGTGCGCGGAGGAAATCTTCGTCTAGAACCATAGCTTCTTCATCGCCGCGTTTGCCAAGCTCAAGCTGCGCTTCAAAACGTTTGCGCTGATCAAGCGGATCATTAAGTTCAGAAAAGGCATTGCATATTTCCTTGCCGTTGCATATGGCTTCAAAGCGCTCAACCAAACCTTCCTTGCTACGATGTTTCTTTGCCAGCGGTGACATTTCAACAGGATAATCGGTAATGAAAGTGGGTTGCAATAAATTGGGTTCGCAGTATTCACCAAAAATAGCGTCAATAAGTTTTCCGCGTCCCATGGTGTCGTCAATTTTTAAATTCAGTTTTGTTGCTGCCTGCCTCAACTGCTGTTCATCCATGGTTGTGATATCAATTTGTGTGTAGTGTTGAATCACTTCGTACATAGTGAAGCGTTTCCATGGACGTTTGAAATTTATGAGCCTGTCGTTGATGATGATTTCCGTTGTTCCGTTCAGATCAAGTGCTATGCATTCCACCATTTCTTCCACAAGGTTCATCATCCATTCATAATCTTTGTATGCAACATACAATTCCATCTGAGTGAATTCGGGATTGTGAAAACGGTCCATTCCTTCGTTGCGGAAATCTTTTGAAAATTCATACACTCCTTCGTAACCGCCCACAATAAGGCGTTTCAGGTAAAGCTCGTTGGCAATTCTGAGATACAAAGTTGTATCAAGTGTATTGTGATGCGTTTTGAATGGACGTGCTGCTGCACCTCCGTATATGGGTTGCAAAACGGGTGTTTCAACTTCAAGGTAGCTTTTTTCATTCAGGAAATTGCGCATGGAATTCACCAGTTTTGTGCGTTTGGCAAACACTTCGCGCACCTGCGGATTCACGATCATATCAAGATAACGCATACGGTAGCGTTGTTCGGGATCGGTGAAAGCATCGTATGTAACTCCGTCTTTTTCTTTTACAACAGGCAAAGGACGCAGCGACTTCGAAAGCATTTTGAATTCCTTAACATGAATGGTTGTTTCACCCATCTGCGTGGTGAACACATAGCCTTTCACTCCGATGATATCGCCTATGTCAAGAAGTTTTTTGAAAACAGTATTATATAATGTCTTGTCTTCGCCTGTGCAAATATCATCGCGTTTAAAATACAATTGCATCCTTCCTGTTGAATCCTGCAGTTCGGCAAACGATGCATTTCCCATAATGCGGCGGGTCATGATGCGGCCGGCAATACTTATATCCTGAAATAAAGTTTTATCTGACGGAAACTTTTCCAGTATCTCTTTTGTATTTGCATTCACCTCAAACAGTTCGGCGGGATAAGGGTTGATGCCGAGTTGCTGAAGTTCTTCGAGTGCTTTTCTTCGTATGACTTCCTGTTCGCTGAGTTCCATTCTGATAAATTTTAATATGTGGCAAAGTTAAAGATTTTGATAATAAAATTCTCGTATATTTTATTTTCGGTTATGCAGAGCCTGAACAGCGGAGGATTGAAGGAAGAGTTCAGTGTCGAAGCATGACCTCCATAGTCTTCGCCTGTCACACTTCGACGAAAACCCAATCAATCCGGCGCTTCGTAATTCTTGTACGACCAAAGGTCATGTAATACCATTACTCAATAAGTATTAGTTCATTGAAATTTGGTATAATGCCGGAAGAGTAGCTGTTATAGTTCAATTTACCTGCCTGCCGGTTTACCTGCCGAAGGCATGGCAAGGCAGGTTGGACTATTACAGATACCGCATCGGTATAAATTCAATTTGCTTTATTGCATCCATAATATTAATAAACAGTAAACTAAAAATATTATCTTTGCAATCCCTTGTTATAAAAGGAATATGAGCAATATCATCGCCATAGTAGGAAGGCCGAATGTGGGAAAATCCACTTTATTCAACCGTCTGGTAGGACAGAGGCAGGCCATTGTTGATGCTGTCAGCGGTGTTACCCGCGACAGGCATTACGGTCTTTCTGACTGGAACGGTTACGGATTTTCAGTAATTGATACAGGCGGGTACGTAATTGGTTCGGAAGATGTTTTTGAAGAAGAGATACGCAAACAGGTGGATCTGGCCATTGACGAGGCTTCGGTGATTATTTTCATGGTTGATTTCAGGGAAGGTCTTACCGATATGGATATTGAAGTGGCATCACTGCTGCGCCGAAGCGGGAAGAAAAATTTCCTTGTGGTGAATAAAGTGGATGCAGCTTCAAAAGCTCCCGAAGCTGCTGAATTTTACAAGCTGGGGCTTGGCGAATTGTATTGCATTGCGGCAATCAACGGGTCGGGAACAGGCGAACTTCTTGATGATATCGTAAAACAATTTAAAAATACGAAGGAAGAAGAAGCACCCGATTTACCCAAGTTTGCGGTGGCCGGAAGGCCCAATGTGGGCAAGTCTTCTTTCATCAATGCACTGCTGGGTGAGGAAAGGCATATTGTTACACCTGTTGCCGGAACCACGCGCGATTCGATATACACCCGCTACAATAAATTCGGACTCGATTTTGTACTGGTGGATACAGCAGGGTTACGGAAAAAAGGAAAGGTGCATGAAGACCTTGAATTTTACTCGGTGCTGAGATCGGTGCGTGCCATTGAGAACTGCGATGTTTGTTTTCTTATGATCGATGCTACCCTGGGTTTTGAAACACAGGACATGAATATTTTCCATCTGGCGGAAAAAAACAGGAAAGGCGTTGTGATCATTGTGAATAAATGGGATATCGCAGAGAAAAGTACAAACACTTCACGGGATTACGAAGAAAAAGTAAAAAATGAAATCGCACCTTTTACAGATGTTCCCATTGTTTTCATATCAGCGCTTAACAAACAACGTATATTCAAAGCCCTTGAAATTGCAAAACAGGTGTATGAAAACCGCATCAGAAAAATTCCCACTTCCAAACTCAATGAGAAACTCCTTCCCTTGATTGAAAGAAATCCGCCGCCAACAATAAAAGGGAAGCAAATAGGAATAAAATATGTGATGCAACTGCCTACCCATGCTCCTTCGTTTGCATTTTTCTGCAACCTTCCTCAATATGTCAGGGATCCGTACAAGCGTTTTCTCGAAAACAAGATCAGGGAGGCATATGATTTTTCCGGTGTACCCATACAGATTTTTCTAAGAAAAAAATAATGGCTGTCGCAGGTGTCAGGATTGATAAATGGTTGTGGGCGGTCAGGATTTTTAAAACACGCACGATGGCTTCCGACGCCTGCCGCTGTGGTAAGGTTATTATTAACGATGTTGAAGTAAAACCTTCGCGCGAAGTTAAGGCCGGTGATGTCATTATTGTGAAGACCGGACCCATTAGAAAAACATTAAAAGTGCTGAACTTGCTTGAAAACCGTGTGTCGGCGAAACTTGTCGCACAATTTATAGAGGACATGACTCCGGCAGAAGAATACAAAAAACTTGAAATGATGCGTGACTCAAACTTTGTCACCAGGAACAGGGGTGCCGGAAGGCCCACCAAACGCGAAAGGCGCGATATAGATAAAAATTTTCCGGAATGGTAATTAAACAACTCATGCGAAAATATATTTTTTTGTCTTTCATCTTTTTTATTAGTTCGGCATGTGCCCAGAACCTTGCATTTAATACTATTCTGAAAAGTATGAAAGCTCAGGAAAAATGCTGGAACAACGGAGATGTTGAAGGTTACATGGCATATTACTGGAATTCCGATTCGCTTAAATTCATAGGAAAATCAGGCATTACATACGGATGGAAAACAACACTGGAGCATTATAAGAAATCCTATCCTGATAAAGCTGCCATGGGAACGCTCACTTTTTCTGATATTAAATTGCAGCGGATAAAACGAAGACTTGTAATGGTAACCGGAAGCTGGAAACTGACAAGGGAGAAGGATATATTGTCGGGTTATTATTCATTATTCTGGAAAAAAATAAAACATAAATGGTATATTATTGTTGATCACACATCTTAAAATGCACAATATGAAAAAAACACTTTTTATTATTATGGCTTTTATTTTCTGTAACGGTTTTTCGCATGCTCAAAGAACAGATCGCTATACAATTGTATCGTATAATGTGGAAAATTTATTTGATACTGTAAAAACATCAGGCAAGAATGATGCTGATTTTACTCCCGATGGAAAAAAGAAATGGAATACAGAGAAATATTTTAATAAACTGAAAAATATTGCAAAGGTCATAAGCAGTATTGACAGCTGCGGGTGCCCTGCCATTGTCGGTTTGGTTGAGGTTGAAAACAAAAAAGTTGTGGAAGATTTGATTTCTGCGGATACACTTAATAAATGCAAGTACAGCATTGTACATTTTGAAAGCGGCGATCCCAGAGGGATTGATAATGCAATTATTTACAGAAAGGATATAGTTAAGCTTATAAATGGGAAGAATTTTTTAATGGCTGTTCCCCGCAACGGCTATACTTATCGGCATGATTTTTTGTATTCAATCTTCGGTATTGAAGGCGACACAATTCATGTTTTCCTGAACCATTTTAAAGCCCGTTCTTCAAAGCCCAGCGATTCAACCGAAGTGAAGCGGGTTCTTCAGGCAAAATATCTCAAAACGAAGATTGATTCCTTGCAGGGAAAAGATTCAAAAGCAAAAATAATTATTATGGGCGATTTTAATGATAACCCAAGCGATAGCAGCATAGCAAAGGTTTTATATACATTTCCTTTTCCTCCTGCTTATCCTGTTTATTTTCTGAATCCGTTCTTTTCAATATTTGAAAAGGGGATAGGTACATATAAATATATTGACGAATGGAATCTTTTTGATCAGATCATACTCAGCAGCGGATTAAATGATGCGCCAAGCGGATTCAAATATATTGATGGCAGTGCTGCGATTTTCAATCCTGAATGGCTTTACTACACTGATAAAAAAACAGAGAAGAAAAAACCGGATATGCTATTCAGCGATCACTTTCCGGTTTATATAGTGATTGAAAAAAAGAAGTAAAATTCAGAAGAAATTATTTTTTAGTTTTGACGGTATCGTAGTCTACAGTTTTCTGCAGTTTCCCTTTTTCATCCCAGAATTTCCACACCCCGGTTTCTTCGCCCTTGCTGTAATTTCCTTCATAACGCTTCTGCCCGTTTTCGTAGTATACCAAACGTTTTCCTTCATCGAGGCCATCAGCAAAAGTTCCTTCGCTCCATTTGTTGCCGTTCTCGTAATAATACACCCAGTCGCCATCGCGCTTGTTGTTTTTGTATTCGCCCTCCATCATTTTTTGCTTGTTGGAGTAGTAATTCACTTCTTTAATCATTTCTTTATCGGCCCCTTCGCCTTTATAATATTTTTCAGTCTTGGGCGATCCGTCGGGATAGGTTTCTTCAATTACTTTTTTCCCGTTATCAGAACAGGAATAAAGGAAAACAACAGCTATTGAAAGAATTAAAAATTTTTTCATGACCAAACAGAATGAAATTTATTTTTCTGATTTATAATCTTTGTTAAGTCCTTCCAGAACATCATTGGTTATGTCAAGGCTGTCGTTTGCGTATAGAATGCCGCTTCCCGGTGCAAAACCCAGAATATAATCGAAGTGGTATTTCTCATTATATCGTTTCAGGAAATTCATGATGCTGTCCTGAAGCATTGCATTCAGCTTAACTTCTTCTTCTGCAAGTTTTGTAGAAAGTTCCTCATTAAGCTGATACAAATATTCCTGTTGTTGTGTAAGCAGGGTTTCCTTTTTTGTAGCTTCATCAATGGAAAGAGTATTAGCTTTCATTTTTGTCTGATAATCCAGAACGCTGTTTTCAAAAGCTGTTTGCTGTGCTGTGAAACTTGCTTCAGCAGCAGTTTGCTTGGCTTCCAGGCTGTCCTTCATGTTTTTTACAAGAATATAATTTTCCATGATGGTGTCGGAATTCACAAAACCAATAGAAACGGTTTTTTTCTGAATCTTCGATACTTCATTGTTTATATCACTTTCTCCTTTATTCACGAAAAAATATAAAATGAACAGAACGATAACTCCCAGCAGGGAAAGAATGCTGAAATAAAAACTTAGCTTGCTGCAGCAGTTTGTTTTGCAGGTGTCATCATGAGAACCGGCACCTTTATTATCGGTAGGGTTTTTTTCAGGATTTAATGTGTTTTCTTCCATAATATTATTTTAATAATTTTCTGCAAAAGTAAACAAATAGAATTTGACTTCATAAAAAGAAATGAAGAATTCAGAAGTGAGAATGCAGAATTAAATTACTCTTGTTGAAGTAAGAAGGCAGAAGTAAAAAACATCTTAGATTTTTATACCAATAACGATAAATGACTGCGAAGCGAAACTTGTCTGCCGACAGGTAGATGGCCATAAATGACGCTGCCAGCCCGAAAGACGTAGTCTGGCGGGCGTAGCAGCAAATGACTACGAATGACTATTGATTAAAGTATTCAAAGGGAATTAGTTACCCATTTCCGACATGAATTTAATACGTATCATGCGTATTTCGTCTTGTGTGAAAACATCTTCGCCAAGGTCGTTCAGTGCATCTTCTATGGAATCGGATTCGGCGGTTTTAAAGTAAGTGAAAATTTCATCCTGTGGATCTTTATCAAGTACTTCATTAATGTAATAATTGATATCGATTTTAGTGCCTGAAGCAACAATACTTTCAATTTCAGTCAGCAGGTCAGATAACGTCAAACCTTTTGCAAAGGCAATGTCAGAGAGAGCAATTTTCCTGTCAATATTCTGGATGATGTAAACTTTCAGTCCCGATTTATTTACAACTGATTTCACCACCATGTCGATGGGGCGTTCAATCTCATTTTCCTTTACATATTTGGAAATAAGCTCAACAAAAGGTTTTCCGAATTTCAGTGCTTTGCTGGCGCCAACCCCGGTAATATTTTTCAGTTCATCGGTTGTGATGGGATACTGTATGGCCATATCTTCGAGTGAAGGATCCTGGAAAATGACGAATGGCGGCAGGTTTTGCTTCTTGGCTATTTCTTTTCTCAGGTCTTTCAGTAATGCGAATAATACTTTATCGGTGGCGCTGGTTTTTTGTCCGCCTGAAGTAAAAAAATCGTCATCGGCAGCATTCTCATAATCGTGATCCAGTGTCATCATTACAGAATAAGGGTTATCCAGAAAATCAAGACCCTCTTTGCTGATTTTGAGCAGACCGTAGTTGTCGATGTCTTTCAGCAGCAATCTTTCAATAAGTGTCTGTCGTATTACAGAGTTCCAGAAGCGTTCATCTTTTTCTGAACCGCGCCCGAAAATTTCAAGTTTATCGTGTTTGCACGATTTAATGGTGGCTGAATTTTTCCCTATCAGAACATTGATAACATGTTTGGCCTTGAACAGCTGTTTTATGGCGATAACGGTTTCAAGTAAAGTGACAACATATTCCTTTGCTTCGAATTTTGTTTTGGGATGCAGGCAATTGTCGCAATTCTGGCAATTATCTTTCGGATACACTTCGCCGAAATAATGCAGAAGTTGTTTTCTGCGGCAAACCGATGATTCGGCATAAGAAACTACTTCAAGAAGAAGATGGCCCCCGATTTCCTGTTCGGCTACCGGTTTTCCTTTCATGAACTTTTCGAGCTTCTGAATGTCATCGTAACTGTAAAAAGCTATACAGTTGCCTTCGCCGTCATCGCGCCCCGACCTGCCTGTTTCCTGGTAATATCCTTCAAGGCTTTTGGGCATGTCGTAGTGAATTACAAAACGAACATCGGGTTTGTCAATGCCCATGCCGAAGGCAATGGTGGCAACAATAACATCGGCTTCTTCCATAAGGAATTTATCCTGATTTGTTATGCGAACCTGTGATTCAAGGCCGGCATGGTAGGGCAGGGCTTTCACCCCGTTCACCTGCAGCGTTTCGGCAAGTTCTTCAACTTTTTTACGGCTGAGGCAATAAACAATCCCTGATTTACCGTGCTGCTGTTTAATGTATCTGATGAGTTCCTTGTTTACATCGATAGTTTTCGGACGAACTTCGTAATAAAGGTTTGGCCTGTTAAATGAAGATTTGAATATTTCGGCGTCAAGCATATTCAGATTTTTCTGAATGTCGAGCTGAACCTTGGGAGTGGCAGTAGCCGTAAGGGCTATAATCGGCACCTTTCTTTCTATTGCTTCAATGATTGGGCGCAGTCTTCGGTACTCCGGCCTGAAATCGTGACCCCATTCTGAAATGCAATGAGCTTCATCAATGGCAAAGAATGAAATATCAATTTCGTTTGAAAGGAATTTTACATTTTCATCTTTTGTGAGAGATTCGGGAGCAACATAAAGAAGTTTTGTTTTCTTATCCTGAAGATCCTGTTTTACCTGTGCAATTTCCTGTTTTGACAGTGAGGAATTCAGAAAATGGGCGATACCGTGTTCGGTGCCAAAGTTACGGATGGCATCAACCTGATTTTTCATAAGTGAAATAAGCGGGGAAACAATGATTGCAGTTCCGCGGCTTATAAGTGCAGGCAACTGGTAGCACATTGACTTGCCGCCGCCTGTCGGCATAATAACAAAGGTGTCGTGCCCAGCAAGAACATTTTTGATGATTGTTTCCTGGTCGCTTTTAAACGATTCGAACCCGAAGATTTTTTTCAGCATCTCTTTTAAAGTGCTGTCAACCTTCTTGTCAATTTTGAATTCCACAGTCGGTTTCTCTGTCTTGGCAGATTTCTCTACTCTTTTCTTTTCCACCTTTTTTATTTCTGCTTTTGACTTCATTAAGCCATTGGGTTAATTAATAAATTATTACAATACTAATGTAAATATATATACAATTTTTACGATTTGTTACGAAAATAAAAAAAATTTAACAAAATGAAACGGAAAATATCAAAAATAAAAAAAATAAATAAGGCGTTTATCATAGTATTTAAAATATTATTAGTCGACTTGTGTTTTATTATAGACTTCACTTCTTTTTACATCGGTTAACCGATCAACACGAAATTAATATATATTATTAATCCCCATTGTGATTGTTACCTGTACTTTTGAAATTATAACATGACTCAAAATAATCAATCCATGAGAAATATGCATAAAAAGTATAATTTTACACAATGATTTTCTATAATTACAGATGGTAGTTAAAGTTGCGGTTATTGTTCCGGCATTCAACGAACAGGATTCCATTGAAGGAGTTGTTGCAGAGATTAATTCCCTGAACAGTTCTCCGGAAATGCGCTTTGATACGATCGTGATAAATGACTGTTCTCTTGATAATACGGCAATCGTTGTAAAAAAGCAGGATTGTATTTTACTTGATCTTCCGATTAATTTAGGAATAGGAGGAGCAGTGCAAACCGGGTTTATTTATGCATTTGAGAACGATTATGATTATGCAGTACAGGTTGATGGCGACGGGCAACATCCACCGTCAGAGATTCCTAAGTTAATCAAGGCCATATCCGAAAAAAATCTGGATATAGTAATAGGATCGCGATTTATTGAGAAAACAGGCTTCGTTTCTACTTTTGCCCGCCGGCTTGGAATTTCATTCTTTAAGCAGATTATTAAATTATACTGTGGTATAACAATTACAGATAGTACTTCCGGTTTCCGTATTATCAACAAAAAAACTCTTGCCCTTGTGAGTAAAATTTATCCTGATGAATTTCCTGAACCGGAATCAATCATTTTATACATGAAAAAACAACTGGCCATTGGAGAAGTTGCTATTAACATGCGAGAAAGACAGGGAGGGCGCTCTTCCATAAGGGCATTTAATACCATGTATTATATGATTAAGGTGTGCATAGCAATTTTTTTTACATATATCAGATACAGAAATAAAATATAAAAATTATGGAAAATGTTCTGTCAATTAAAATTCAAATTATAGCCATTGCCATCAGCCTTGTATTTCTTGGATATGTTGGATGGCTTATTGTAAAAGGAAAATTAAGAGAAGAATACTCATTCGTTTGGGTGGTGATAACTGTAATCCTGATTCTTTTCTCAATCTGGCGGGATGGACTGGAAGTTGTTGCAAAATTTCTTGGAGTGTTTGCAGCATCCAATCTTATTTTTATGGCGGCCATATTTGTAATTCTTATTTATCTTCTGCATTTATCTGTTGTAATTTCAAAACTGCAATCCAACAATAAAGAACTTGCGCAGCAGCTGGCCTTATTGAAAAAATTATTGGAACGCATGGAGAATAAAAATGAAAATGCCTCTTCAAAAAAAGAAGATCTGAAATAATTGCCGGAATAACCCTGCAAAGCGAAATTCCAATTTGGAGGGAAATTCATATTCACACAAGTTATACACCTCCGTTGGCAACAAAGCAATTAAAA
>JAZDMF010000008.1:0-2828 GCA_043801235.1 Bacteroidota bacterium
TTTACAAATATAGAGCCCTTGTACAAACGATTTATCAAGGAGTATTCAAAGAGGACGTATAGATGTCCAACAAAGAGACATTGGAAATCTCAACAGAAAGATGCAGTTAAAGTTGAACCTCTTGCCTATTTGTAAAAATGATATCTATCCAATTTTAGAATACAGCCTTAATGTTAAACGGATGTTGTGAGTAAATAATTATTTTTTTTGATGAAAAGTAAAAATTTTTAGTTGTGATTATTTTTTTATTTTTGTTTGAATTTTAAAAGCAAACTCATGAAAAAGATTTACACAGTATTATTTTCACTATTGCTGAGTTTTTCAGTAAAAGCACAGGTGATCATTTTACAGCCCGATGCAGCCGCAGGTATTGATACCTATGTAAGCAACGTAAACGATTCCATTAATTACGGAACGGATCCTTACATGTATTTCGGAGGATGTGACTGGCAAAGTGACACATTTAACCTTTATCTGAAATTCGATTTAACTTCTGTTACTCCCGGAACTACTATTGATACAGCAAGGGTTGACATTTATATGAAAGGGCAGAACGGTAGTATGAGTGGCTATCAGTACGGCGTTTATGAGGTTCTTGGCCCATGGGCAGAGGATACACTTTATTGGTACAACCAACCTCAGAACGATACAAATATATTGTATTCATTCACAGGCGATTATTTTCAGCTGGATTATATGCAGGGCTGGCGCTCTATTTATATACCCGATACCATTGTTCAGAACTGGGTTGATAACCCGGCTACAAATAATGGAATTGTAATCAAAGCTTTGGGAGGTTTTTACGGCTATCCTAATTTATCGTCATCCGATTGGACCGATGCCTACTATCATCCGAGAATCAGCATAAACAGCAACGGAACAAAAATTTCAGGCACTGTTACTGATAATTCAACAGGCAATCCTCTTGAAGGGGTTATTATTAAAGCTTTTGATTCCAACAGCATATTCCAGTATTCTGCTGATACAAGCGATGCCGCAGGAAACTATTTGCTTGATGTGTTATATCCGGATACTTTTATTGTAAAGGTTGAAGGAATTACCGGATACCTGCCTGAAACGATTGACAGTGTTACTGTAAATGAGGGACTGAATTTCGATCTAGACGTAGCGCTCCTTCAGGAAATACATGCAGTTGCAGGCGAGCAAAACGGAACATGGACGCTTGCAAACAGCCCTTATATAATTACCGGTGATGTTATTGTTCCTGATTTTTCCGAACTGAATATTGAACCCGGAGTTGTTGTTCAGTTTGCCGGACCATTTCAACTGGGTGTATATGGAAGCTTTAATGCCATAGGCACTTCAACCGATAGCATAAAGTTTACAAATTATGATACCATAGCCGGAAACAAAGGGAGAGGACTGCGCTTTTACGAGGCTGATTCATCATGGGTGGAATACTGCCTGATTGAAAATATGTTTTCGTATGATTATATCTGGGGGCAGGAAGAGTACGATCAGGGTGGCGGAATTTATTCATACAGCACAAATCTCATCATACAGCACAATACTATCCGAAGAAATTATGCGCAGAGCGGTGGCGGAATCTTTATTTTGAGCTTCAATAACGCAGTAGCATGTATTAACCGAAACAGAATCGAAGATAACATTGCGCAATACAATGGATGCAGCAATGATGGCGGTGCCGGGGCATGCATCTATGCCGCCGGTAACTATGAGTCTGTATTTTTTAATGAGAATCTGGTTCTGAACAATGAATTTTTTGATGATAATAAAGGAAATAATGAAGGGGGAGGCGGATTATATGTTGCAGGTGGAAATTACAGGATTATCAATAATACATTTTTGTTTAACAAGGCGTTCCGCGGTTCAGCAATATATTCTCCCTATTTCAACGGGAAAATTTTAAATAACATTTTCTGGTTTAATTCAAGTTTAATCAATAATGAACAGCTTGCGCTGGAAACAAATAGTATGGGATCTGAATTTGAAGCAAGTTATAACTGTATCCAGGATACCGGTATTATTTTCCAGCATGATAATATTGTTTCGACAGATACTGTTCCCGGCTTGGGAAATATTTATATGTACCCTGAATTTGCCGATACACTTGCAGGGAATTACTGGCTTGGTTCAAACAGCCCGTGTATTGATACAGCATACAATCATCTGTTATATTCCCAGTATGATTTTATTGACCGCTGCCGGATTTTCGATGGAGATGCAAACGGAACAGGTATTGTTGACATGGGAGCATATGAATATAATGCCCATGATATGCTTTACCTCGATCTTGGTGAAGATTTTTCACTGTGCAATGAGACTCCTGTTCAATTGGGGGTTAATAATTTCTGGGATAATTATTCATGGAATACCGGTGATAGCACGAACTACATTTATATAATGGACGTTGCCGGTACATTTTACCTTACCGTGAGCCAGACAGGTTGCTATGCGTTCGATTCTGTTGCAGCTACAGTTTATCAGCTACCGGTAATCCTGCTTCATCCAGATACTGCATTTTGCGGGTCTTTCTTTGATATTGATGCCGGTGCCGGCATGGCAAGCTATTTATGGAACGACAGCATTTCCGGAACAAATATTTTTCATGCGACTGAAAGCGGTGATTATTGGGCTTATGTAACAAGCGAGAATAATTGTTCAGCATACAGTGATACTCTGAATCTCTCAATCTATCCTTTTCCGGAACTCAATTTGCCCGATACAGCCATACCTCTCTCCTCCGGATCGGTTTTGCTTGATGCAGGTACTGGTTATGCGGATTATCATTGGAGCACCGGAGCAAGCACACATCTGCTGGTGATTTTCGCAAACTACCTGGGAAC
>JAZDMF010000017.1:0-2760 GCA_043801235.1 Bacteroidota bacterium
AATTTTTTACAAAAAAAACAATATAAATGACGTTTTATTCAAGTTCAATATTCAAAATTCGTTATTCATTATTCATTATTTATTTCGTTCAATGTTAGTTATTTAGAAAAATACGTCAATGGTAGTTTATCGAAGAATGACCTGATAAGACAGTGGTTGTCATGCTTCGACTCGCCTATTCGTCGGGCAGGCAGGCTCAGCATGACTTATAATTTACATTTAACATAACACTATACATAGCGACATAAATAATGCAGTGTGATTATTTCTGAAACCATTATGAATGCTAATAAATCGAATATTGAATTCGGTTTTATTTATCACGCTATTTATAATAGGGTTTCTTGTTCGTTGTTTGCCTGCCTGCCGGCGAGGCAGGTTGCAGACTGAGGACTGACGATTGTAGACGGAATCCAACCTAATATTTTTTTTTATTACTTGTTAGACCATTATGGAATTTTTTCTAATTTAACATCCTATTTGCAAAATACCAAAGCCATGTGGAACATCGTAATTTTTTTCGCAATCAGTTTATTTTTCATACTGGGAATCACCGGATGTTTTTCTAACAAATCGAAAGGCAATTCCGGATCGGAACTCGACAGCAATTCTATTGTTCCGCCCGATTCCATAAAGGGAAAAATCACAAAAGAGGAAATGCAAAAAAAGTTGAAACAACTTGCCAAAAGCCTGGCTCCCATTAATCTCAAAAAAGGAGCCATGTGTTATGAAATGGCCGCTGTACCTGAAAGAGCTGAATATGTTTGCCCAATATGCGGCGAGAAAACATTATACACTAACGACTTTACTTATTTTATTCAATACGAATTGCAGGACTGCAGAAATTCCGTTCCCAAAATAAAGGGCATTGATGCCGGCCTTGACGAATCGCAGTTTTGCAAAAAATGCAGTCCCTGCATTGATAAACCCCAATTATGCCTTGAATACACTTACGCTAACGATACGACACAACAAAAAATTTGCGATATCAGCAGCAACGATTTAGAAATTCTTATCGAATTCACAAACGGCGGCAAAGTTCACACAGGCTTTAACGGAACTGAATATCCATTAAAAGAATCTGTGGATCGACTTGAAATTTTACTTGGAATACAAATAAAACAATAAACCATGTGGTATATAATTACAGCAGTAATAATAGTCGGGGGTGCTCTGTTTACGGGCTTGTTCGGTTGTGCAAACCAGTCAAAATCTGTAGGGAACAATACCGACTCAAATCAAACACTTTTTGACACAATTAAAGGTATGTTTTCAAAGCAGCAGATAAAAGAGAAACTTGAAGCGCTTTCAAATTCTCCGGCCCCCGATGTACTTAAAAATGGTGCCATGTGTTATAAAGTTGCAGCACCGCCCAACAGAACAGAATATGTTTGCCCTGTTTGTGGAGAACGCACAGTACACACCGATAACATGGCCCGATTTATTGAACGCGAACTGCCTGTTTGCCGTACATTGGCTGATAGCATTAGTGGCATTGAACTGGCGCTCGATGAAAAATCATTCTGCAAAAAATGCAGTCCCGAGGTTAAGGACCCGTCATTGTGCATTAAAACGAAATTTGCAGGCGAAACAACTGAAAATACATTATGCGATATTGATTCGGATGATATGCAGTTGCTGTATGAATTCATGAAAGGAAAGTTAACACACAAAGATGATTACGATAATGAAACTCCGTTGAAAAATTATATGGAGCGTTTAAACCAGTTACTTGGAGTTACTATTAAATAGTGTATTATAAAAAAATCTCACGCAAAGTCGCTAAGGAATAAATTTAAAAAAAATTGCATCTCTGCGTGAAAAATATATTCAAACTAAATTTTTCAATATGTGGTACATCATCATTATTATTATCAGCGCAGTTGCAATAGTTTTCGGAACATACAGCTGCAATTTAAGGAACGGCAAAACAAGTTTTTCCGATAAGGATATTTCTCCTGACGACACCGTTAAGGGCGTGTATAAACGAAACGCCATCAAAGAAAAACTGGAAGCACTGGCGAATTCTCCTGCACCCACTGAATTAAAACAGGGAGCCATGTGCTATGCGGCCATGCTCGAACGCGACAGTGCAGAATATGTTTGCCCCAAATGCGGCGAAAGAACGTTGTATACCGAAAACAAAGGATGGTTTGTTCGCCGTGACCTTAACGTATGCCGCACCTTAGCCGATTCAGTTCCTGCAATAAATTTAACACTTGATGAATCACAGTACTGCAAAAAATGCAGTCCAGACATTGAATCGCCACAACTTTGCATAACCTATCAGCTGGCTGATGATGCAAACAAAACGCATATATGCGGAATTACTCCTTATGACCTGAAAATTATGAAAGAATTCATGCAGGGAAAAGACAAACATATAACTGATAACGACGGCGAAGTGGCTCTGAAAGATTTTCTTCCGCGCCTTCAGGAATTGTTTGGAATAAAAATTGAAAGCGAAAAAAAATAAAATTTAACTTTTTTATATGTGGTATATCTTTATTATTGTAATCAGCGCAATTGCTGTAATTTTCGGAACATACAGCTGTAATCTTAAGAACAGTAAAACCAGCATCCTCGACGGGGATATTTCGCCTGATGACACTGTAAAAGGCGCTTACAAACGCAGCGCTATAAAGGAAAAACTTGAAGCTCTTGCAAATACCCCTGCACCCACTGAATTAAAACAGGGAGCCATGTGCTATTCAGTTGTGCGCGAAAGCGACAGCACAGAATATATTTGTCCTAAATGCG
>JAZDMF010000058.1:0-8277 GCA_043801235.1 Bacteroidota bacterium
AATCTCAAAATCCTTAATGTTCAGAAAATATATATACGTGGAATCTTCCATTTCAATAAACCTGTTGTATTTAAGATAATCTTCCTGGTTGTATGTTTTCACAGGTATTTCTTTAAGAAGATCGCTGAAATAAAGCCAGGTTGAGTCGTCGAGAAAATAATTAACGGCATATTTTTTACAATAATCTTCCAGTGATTTTTTTGAGGTTTCGTCGTCCGATTTGTAAAGAAGCCTGATCGTGGCTTCATGGGTCGAATTAAGATGCATCTTCACATACCCTACTTTTACTATGTTGTCTTTCAGAAGAAAATCGTTTTGATTTTTTCCGTAATAGGTTTTTATTTCTTCATCGGTGACTGCAGTATCAAGTTTTTGTTTGATGAGTTCTTTTTCATAAGCAAAAACGATGAGGGAATTTTTATATGATTCAAGCTGTTCTTCGAAATTTTTCTGGGATGAAGAAAGATTCTCTTCGGCTGTTTTCAATACCAGTTTTTGCCTGATCCAGTTATTAATATAATTCTTAATAATGGAAATGCTGTCCTTTTTTGAAGTGCCTTCGGGAACCATTCCTATCACATCGGACTTATACAGGTAATCATCATAAACGCGGGCTATGGCTCCTTCGTTTTTTTTATCGGACGAACCGCAGGAAGCGAGTAAAAAAAATAAAGCAAAATGCAGTATCAAAATGGACGGTATATTAAAAATGCGGTTCAAGGTTCAAAGTCTGGTTACAGGTTGCTGGTTGCTGTGTTAATTCCATGTCAGCTTCATTTTAAAACCGGCAAAAAAAAGACAGAAATCTTTCATGATATTATATCCTGAAAAACACACGTAAGAATTTCAAAACTGTTTTTTTTCTATTTTATTGCAGAAAAAACATCCATGTTGATTGTAACAGGATATTTTTTCTTCAGTTCAGCAATCCATTCTTTTTCAAGGAAGGCCTGGTAATCGGCGGTAATAAGCCCCCGTGCTTCTGAAATTGTTTTTGGGCCAACGGGAATAACTTTTTTTACTTTTGCAAAAACCATGTAATTTCCTCTTTTTATGTCTTTTGAAATTCCGGGTATCCATGGGATGGAATCAATGACAGTATCTTTCTTTTCAAACTTTTCTGTTTCAATTTTCAGGTTCAGTTGCGAATCGGTGTTAATAAGTTTCAGGATTTCATCGTTTATCAGCTTGCCTTTCTTTACAAGTTTGCGTGTTGCCTTTGCGACCTTTTCATTTGCACAAAAATAAACGGATGCATCCAGCCTTTCGTCCCATTTGTAATTTTCTATATTCTTATCATAAAAAGCCTGCAGCCCCACTGTATCTTTCACAGCTTTCGACCATACTTTATCATCAGTAAGTTCAAAAAGGAGGATGCCGTCCCTGTATTCTTTCATCAAAGCTTTGAACTCTGGATACTTTGATTCAAGGCGATTGTCCTCATAATCTATTGCACTTGCCTCAACCCATTGTTTGTATATTTTTCTCACATAGGCAGCGCTGTCTTCTTTCACTCTTGAAAGAAGGTTTTTGCTTAAATAAATAGCAAAATCAGGCTGAGTATACTGTTTATTGCCGAGGTTAAACATTACTTTTTCCAATCCTGTTGCTTTTG
This sequence comes from Bacteroidota bacterium, assembly GCA_043801235.1. GTDB lineage: Bacteria > Bacteroidota > Bacteroidia > Bacteroidales > CG2-30-32-10 > DAOQAK01. The sequence continues at coordinate 1,616 of JAZDMF010000058.1, forward strand.
TCACATTCCATTTGCCAAGGAATATACTGTCGTTGACAACAAGATAAAAATCGGCCAGCGCCGACGGATCTTCCTTAAAACCATATTCTTTTTTAATGGATTCGACCATTACTTCTTTTGATAAAGATGCACGTGTATCTTTTGCAATTTTTGTTTTCAGGTCGGTTTTAATACTGTCGAAAGCACCTACAGGCTTCCTGCTGATAAGTTTCAGAATATGCCATCCATACATGGTAAGAACGGGTTCAGAGACATCGCTTTTTTCTTTTAAAGCTGAAACAACAGTAACAAAATCGGGCAGCATTCTCCATATTCCGAACCAGGGCAATGTTCCGCCTTTTGCTGCCGATGCTTTGTCTTCAGAATATTTTTTAGCCATGTCTTCAAATGAAGAACCTGCCTTTATTGAATCGTATATTTCCTTAACTTTTGTTTTTGATTTCAGCGAATCATCTCTCCCTGAATTGGAGGGTATTGTCACCAGGATGTGAGCTACCTGCACTTTTCCCATGGCAGGTTTTTTATCAGCAACTTTAATGATGTGATAACCATAATCGGTACGTACAGGCAGGGATATTTCTCCGATTTTTGTAGTGTAAGCAGCTGTCTCAAATGCATAAATCAGGTCGAGGGCGGTAAAATATCCCAGGTCACCTTTATTGCCTTTCACAGCAGCGCGGTTAATAGTAGCCGCCATATCGCGTGCCGAAACATCTTCTGAATTTTCAACTGCAAGAGCTCCAAAATCCTCGCCTTTCAATGCCCTGTTGCGGATTTCCACAATTTTATTATATGCTGCTAAAGTATCTTCGGGTGAAGCACCGGTACTGACTTTTATCAGAATATGGCTTGCCCTTACATCCCATTGCAGTCTGTCATACGCTTCCTGCAAAAGCTTTTCATTAACATCTTTGTTAATAAGATAAGGCTGTGCAAGCTGTTTGCGGTAGCCTGCCAGTTCGGTAACAAATGATGAAACCGTATCCATTCCCAATGATTCCGCTTCTTTTACTTTAAGCTTGAAATTAACATACAGCTGAAGATATTCTTCCAGTGATTTTTTATCGATTACTGCTTCCTTTTTAATATTATTCTTATTATATACAGCCAGAAATTCCGATTTCGTAACAGTATCGCTGGCAACGATAAGAAGAACCGGATCCACTTTACTTATTGGTCCAGATATATCGATTACCTGTGCATAGTTAAGGTTAATAAAAGAAAAACAACATAGTGTAATTAATAAAACTAACAGATTCTTTTTCATAATATTTAATTTTTGAGACAGCAAATTTAAAGTATTTAACAAATAAATATTAACTCTTTAACAAATTTTAATATTAAGTAGGTCATTAAAGAGATTTGGTTGAATAATTCGGGGCTTCGCGGGTAATGGTAACATCATGGGGATGGCTTTCTTTTATTCCTGCGGAAGTGATCCTTATGAATTTTGCTTTCTGGAGCATATTGATATCAGTTGCGCCACAGTATCCCATTCCAGCCCTCAATCCGCCAATCATCTGGTGCACCACTTCCGATAAAGAGCCATTATATGGCACACGCCCAATGATACCTTCGGGCACCAGTTTTCTTATATCATCTTCGGTATCCTGGAAATATCGGTCTTTCGAGCCTTTCTGCATGGCTTCAATGGAACCCATGCCGCGGTAGCTTTTATATTTCCTTCCTTCATAAAGAATGGTTTCGCCGGGCGATTCATCTACACCGGCAAACAGCGAACCTATCATTACAGAATGAGCACCTGCAGCCAGAGCTTTCACTATATCGCCGGTGAACCTTATTCCGCCATCGGCAATAACAGTAATACCGCTGCCTTCCAGAGCCTTTGAAACCTCGTATACCGCATGAAGCTGGGGAACCCCAACTCCTGCTATGATGCGTGTAGTGCAAATGGAACCGGGACCTATTCCCACTTTCACTGCATCGACACCGGCCTTTATAAGGTCTTTGCCGGCTTTGGCAGTTGCTATGTTACCAGCAATAAGGTTGATATCGGGAAAAAGTTTTCTTATTTTTTTTGATGTTTCAATGACTCCTTTTGAATGGCCGTGAGCAGTATCAACCACAATAGCATCAACGCCATTTTTAATTAAAGCGCTTACTCTATCTATTGTATCAGCAGTAACGCCAACGGCCGCAGCCACTCTAAGCCGTCCCATTGAATCTTTGCAGGCATTCGGACGGGCTTTTATTTTAATTATGTCTTTATACGTAATGAGTCCGATAAGCCTGTATTTGCTGTCAACAACGGGAAGTTTTTCTATTCTGTATTTCTGAAGTATATCGGCAGCTTTTTCAAAATCGGTGAATTCGGTAGTGGTGATCAGATTTTCTTTTGTCATTACGTCCCTGATGGGGCGGCCATGGTTGCGTTCAAAACGCAGGTCGCGGTTCGTTACAATACCTACAAGAACATTGTTTTTATTCACCACGGGAATACCGCCGATTTTGTTGTCGGCCATCAGCTTAAGTGCATCCTGAACAATAGCCTCAGCCATTATGGTAACGGGATCGAGTATCATTCCGTTTTCGGCGCGTTTCACCTTGCGCACTTCCATGGCCTGGTCTTCAATGGACATATTCTTATGTATCACGCCTATTCCGCCTTCCTGGGCTATAGCAATAGCCATGGGCGATTCAGTAACTGAATCCATAGCGGCAGAGACTATCGGAATATTAAGTTTTATGTTTTTTGTGAACCACGAAGTAATGTCAACTTCTCTGGGCATCACTTCAGAATAAGCCGGGATCAATAAAACATCATCATAGGTAAGACCTTCACCTAAGAATTTATCGTTATCTGATGACATGGCTATGAAAGTTTAAAAAGTTCAAAGTTCAACGTTTGTTGCTAGTTACTGGTTACTGGTTGCTGGTTTAATTTAGTTTGTGGATTGTTGTTTGTGTTTGTTGCAGACTGCTGACTGAAGACTGCAAACTGCAAACTGTATCAACCATTGCAATTTAATTTGCTCGGATTAATTTTGGCAAATGTAGGGAAAATAGTTATGAGGCTTAATATTAAGAATAAAATAAAAATGCTTTAAATGAATTAAGCATTAATTCTACTTTGGTAAATTAACAACATATTGTCTATAGATTGGGAAGTTAGGGTTTAAATTTTCCGGCTTCTAAAGTTCCACTTCAACCTGGTTTCTCAGCAAATCCTCAATCGTTTCATGTTTCGTGATCAGATAGTCTTTTCCTTTGTATATCATCACTTCCGCAGGCTTCAGCCGCGAGTTATAATTTGATGACATGGAAAAACAATAAGCTCCCGCATTTTTAAAACAAAGGATATCTCCTTCGGTGATCTCGGAAATCTTGCGGTTCCATCCGAAAGTATCCGTTTCGCAGATATATCCCACCACCGTATAAAGCCTTGGTTTTGCATTTGGCCTTGAAATGTTGAAAACATGATGGTAGGAATTATAAAACATCGGCCTGATAAGATGATTTAAACCCGTATCGATGCCGGCAAAAATGGTAGAAGTGGTTTGTTTGATAACATTCACTTTCACTAAAAAATATCCTGCTTCGCTTACGAGAAATTTCCCGGGTTCGAACATTAAGGTAAGTTCCCTGCCTGTTTCTTCACAAAAACTGTTGAAGCGTTCCGACAGTTTTTCTCCAATATCAGAAATATCGGTGCTCATATCTTCAGGCTTATAAGCCACTTTGAACCCGCTGCCGAAATCCATATACTTCAGCGACTTGAAATTTTTGGCCACGCTGAATAACATTTCTGCCCCGTTCAGGAATACACCGGCATCAAGGATATCTGAGCCGGTATGCATGTGAACCCCTTCCACGGTTAGTTTAGTGGCTTCCACAACCCTTAATACATGCGGAAGCTGGTAAAATGATATTCCGAATTTGGAATCAATGTGCCCGGTCGAAATTTTTTCGTGCCCGCCTGCCATAATGTGCGGATTGATCCGGATGCATACAGGTATGTTGTTATGCAGATGCCCGAACTGCTCCAGTATCAGGATGTCGTCAATATTTATTTTCACGCCTTTTTCCGCAGCCATAGATATCTCTTCAATAGAAACACAGTTGGGGGTAAAAATAATATCTTCCGGATTAAATCCCGCTTTCAAAGCCAGCTCTACTTCCTGTATTGAAACGGCGTCCAGTCCTGCGCCAAGAGAACGGAAAACCTTAAGTATATTTATATTAGTGAGTGCCTTGCAGGCATAATTTATTTTCAGGTGTTTTACTTTAAAAGCATCTTTCATCTTATTAAACTGGCTTTCCATGTACCCTGTATCGTACAGGTAGAGCGGAATACCATATTTTTCGCACAACGATAATACATCTATCCCGCAAATAGAATAACGATTGTCAACAAGTTCCATTTCTGTATTTTTTAAAACGCAAATTTAGTCGAATCAAGCTGAACCATAAAGAAAATTTTCAGTATTCTGTGAAAACTTCTTTATTATTAAGAAGGCTTATTGGAACTCACCAAAACTACGCAACAGCATAGAAAATCGAGTTCTGTTCAGATGAGTATACATTTAGATATAATAGAAGGTTATCAAAAAGCAGAAGGTTATTGATTTAAAAGATAATGGAACAAACGAAAGTACACAAACCCTTACTAAATTGCGATATATCTATGAAAAAATTTAAGTCCGGTTAAGTGCATACACCAGTAATTCTTATTATATAAAAAATCCAAAAAAGACAATTGCACAAAATTGATATGGTTACTCTTTAATAAATGATCTGATTTTATCAATCATTAATTTTTCTGCAACATCCATTTTTCCGTCGGCCAATGCAATATCGATAAGGTCTTTAATGATCTTATCTTTATCTGCATGTTCACTGAAATCAACATCATCCTTTGTGAGTTCAGGAACAGATTTGATATTAATCAATTCAAAAAGTTTCTTTTTCTCGGAGTTGGTAAAGCCTTCAAGGTTCCCTATTTTAGCAGAAATAATTTCCTTTTCTACCTCTTGTACCACTCCATCAGCCTTTGCTACATATATCATCAGGCGTATTTCGCGTTTTTTATCTTCTTTTTCCTGATGCGATTTTGTTTTGAAAATCTTCCCGAAAAAATTACCTGTCGATTTCACTGTGTTGCCCAGTCCACCTTTTAATTCTTCAGGTTCCGAATGAAAAATTACAGCGGGGCCGTTGAAAAAATTCATTATGGTGAATTCATGAACGGTATTTGTAAGCACATGCTTATATGAAGTGCGCACACAGGGAATAAGCTGGTAGAACACTTCTTCCTTAAGTATTTTAGGGAATTTTGTTACTTCAAGCCCCAGCTCTTTTTTAATTGTTTTAACAAAATCACCGCTGAACTCATCATAGGCTTCAAGTTTTTCTTCATTAATATTTACGAGCAATGCCTCGGTTTTTCCGTTGCGGTTTGCATGCTGCAGAATATGTTCGTCAGTAATAATATTCAATCGTGCATTTTTGCAAAAGACCCTGTCAAGATTATGTTCTGATATTAATGTTTCAATGTACATCAGCTGCCCCATCCTACCCATAGTTTTGCAATTGGGACAGTCAATTTTTCCATAGCGCTGCTGGTCACTGTAGCATTTATCACAAATGATTTTTCCTGTGGCTTTGCAATTCGGGCAATCCACTTTCCCTGAAGCTTTGCATGTTTCACATTTCACTTCGCCTTTGCCGTTGCACACATCGCATTTTACAAGACCGCCCGTACATTCCTGACATATGTGCCATCCTTTTCCCTCGCAAAAAGTGCATTTATTTGAACCATCCTCCTTCGGTTTACCAACATATCCATCTCCTCCGCAATGGCTGCATTTTACCTGGGACGTTCCATTGCATGATGAACATTTCTCCTGTCCTCTTCCTTTACATGGATTACATTTTACGAAACCTGAAGCACTGCAAAAAGAACAATTTATTTTGCGTGTTCCCCTGCATTGGGGACAATTCCATTCATGTTTGCCGAGGCAATCATGATTTACGCATGTGATGTATTTCAAACCTTTGCATTGCGGACAATCAAATGAAATAGTAAACGATGGTAAAGAATATTGATGCTGTGATTTGCAGACCACACCATTTTCTATTTCTATAGGAAATTCAAAAACATCCGTAATCTGGGTGATGACATCCGTATTTTCAGGGACAATTTTATACTGTTCCAGAATTTTAATAAGCTGGTCGCTTTCCATTTTTTTCTTCCGGTTATGAACAGCTTCGCCACCCTCAAAATTTTTAAATAAATTTTCAACATCGGGAAACAATGGGAAAATTATTTTTTTCACCTGCCGGTTTGCCGATATTCCGCTGTATTTCACATAAAAATAATTTGAAACAATAATCTGGCTGCTGCCGTCGATAATAATTTTTTCATATTTTTCAGGGAAAAGTCGCTTAATAATATCCTGTATCTCCGTAATGGAAATATTAACCATTTGCTTAAGGGCTTCATCTTTCATTTGCATAGAATGATTTTTTTGATCGGATTCAAAAATACAAAAAAGATGATGAAACCCGATAATAAAGTGGGTAAATATTATTCTGATGTGCTAATTAGAGATTCCTCATTCCGCTTCGCTGCATTCGGAATGACAATTTCATTCTTTTTTTTGTGGGGAGAGGAAAGGTGGGGGCAAAGTGCCGACAAAGTC
>JAZDMF010000074.1:0-2342 GCA_043801235.1 Bacteroidota bacterium
TTTTAGCGATTAATTTTACATTTTTATATCAAATTCCATGTTTTTTCATACTAAACCATCAGTAAAATCAAGGTTTATTCATGCAACAAAGCCATTCAAATTTATATAATAACCGATGACTTTTATGTTGCCTTATTGCTGATATTCCTACTTTAGCTCCATTTTTCGCAGCAATTTAATTCCTATATTTAAAAATCATTTTGCCTTCACATAAACATGCCTTATATTTTTCTTCCCAGATTCCCTTTCGTCAATTTCAAATTTATTGAGGCTTTTAATTAGAGGAAGCATTTTTTCAAAACCGTAATTACGGGAATCGAAATCGGGTTTTTTCTTTAGTATCAGGCTGCCCAGTTCGCCCAGGAATGCCCAGCCGTTTTCGTCTGCCAAATCAGAAATACTATCCATTAAAATTTTTGTAAGTTCCTCATCAATTTTATTGATAGGTGCTGCAGGCGCAGCTACAGGTTTTTTTGAAAGATTTGCATTGCTCTTATTATAATTGTGTGTTGCAGGCCTGCTGCCTTTCAGAATTTCAATGTAAATGAATTTGTCGCAGGCGGTAATAAAAGGCCTGAGGGTTTTTTTCTCGCCAATGCCTATTACTATCATTCCCGCTTCGCGCAGGCGTGTGGCAAGCCGTGTAAAATCGCTGTCGCTCGATACAATGCAGAATCCGTCAACCTTGCCGGTATATAAAATATCCATCGCATCGATGATCATGGCGCTGTCGCTGGAATTTTTCCCTGATGAATAACTGTATTGCTGAACTGGTGTAATTGCATTTTCGAGCAAAACATTTTTCCAGCCCGAAACGGTAGGCTTTGTCCAGTCGGCATAAATTCGTTTAAATGTTGGCGTGCCGTATTTGGCAATTTCCTCGAACATTTCTTTCACATTTGAAAAAGGAACATTGTCAGCATCAATTAATACGGCCAGTCTGAGATCTTTTATTGTTTCCATGTTTTTATTATAAGTTAGGAATTATTTTATAAGCATTGCAGAACTTTCAATGCTTGTATTGAGATTATGTAAGTCTGTACTTTTATCAAAGATACGAACAAAAACTATACTGCGCATGGGATAAATTTCCACATTTTTAATAAAGTCCCAAATTCAAAGAACCAAAATCCAAGTTCGTCCTATATCATCTTGGGACTTGGGACTTGGGATTTGGAGTTTGGAATTTTGGATTTTGATGTTTATAAACTTCATGAAGTGGCAGTTCCTGCTTCATCCAGCGCCTTCAGCCTTCGCAACAGCGGCGGATGTGAATAGTGAAACATAACATATACCGGGTGCGGCCTTAGATTGGAAAGATGGTTCACCGAAAGTTTTATCAAAGCATCCTTCAATGCTTTTGCGTTGTATTTTTCAGCAGCAAAGCGATCGGCCTGGTATTCGTAACGCCGTGAAATAGCATTCATGAGCAATCCGAGAATAAGGGAAATGGGACCGTATAACATTCCAAAAGCAAGTATTCCCATATGGAAACTCCCCTGCCCTGCTCCCAGCGCTTCCGATAGCACAGGGTTTCCTATGAATTGCCCCATGATGTATAACAAAATTCCTGTTTGCACCACCGACATCAGCATGCCTTTCAGCGTATGCTTTTTTTTGTAGTGTCCTATTTCATGTGCAAGAACGGCAACAAGCTCTTCCGTTGTATGGTTCTGAATGAGGGTATCAAAAAGGACAATGCGTTTCTTTGCTCCCAGCCCGCTGAAATAGGCATTGGCTTTGGTGGAACGCTTGGATCCGTCAATCACATAAATATTCGCAAGCTTAAAACCGGCTTTTGCAGCAAAATTATTAATAGAATTCTTTAGTTCTCCCTCTTCAAGAGGTTTTTGCTTGTTGAACAAAGGAACAATCAGCGAAGAATAAAACATGCTCATAAAAATCATGAATGCAGTAACAATAGCCCAGGCCAGTAGCCAGAAGTATTCGCCCGTGTTTTCAAAAACAAATATGATAAGTGCCATTAAACCGCCGCCGATAATCACAGCAAGAAAATACGATTTTATTTTATCGAGAATAAAAGTACGGTACGTCATTTTATTGAAACCGAATTTCTTTTCAATAACAAACTGTGCATACAACTGAAATGGCAGCGACAGAATATCGGAAGCAATTCCAATCATTCCGAAAAAAAGCAATGCAATAAAAATAGTATTTTCAGAATAGGATCGTGCAATATTATCGGCAAATGCAAAGCCATTAAAAAACAGCATGCACATCATAGCGATGAATGATAGCGATGAGGAAATCAATCCAAAACGATGCTTTGTTTTTTCATAATCCTGCGACCTGCTGTACTTTTCTGCATCGTAAATACCTTG
>JAZDMF010000107.1:0-2587 GCA_043801235.1 Bacteroidota bacterium
ATCTCGGAGTTTATTATCCTAGTCACGGATATGCAGGAAATACCGGAATTGCACCTGGTGTATTGCCAAATCCGAATTTAAGCTGGGAAAAATCGAAACAACTGGATTTAACAATAGAATGGGGTTTACTAAAGAATAGAATCTCGGGAACTGCAACGTATTATTTCAAAAGAACTTCAGATATGCTGTTGAATATTTCCATCCCCACTTCTTCAGGTTTCAGTTCAATATTAGAAAATGTAGGCAAAATGAATAATCATGGATACGAATTTACAATTTTATCAAAGAATCTGAATGGAAAATTCAAATGGTCAACTGATTTTAATATTTCATTTAACAGGAACAAAGTAATTGGTGTAGCAGAGCTGCCACCCGATGCATTTGAAAGTGGCGAACCTGGCGAAGGACGTGTAATTGTCGGTTATCCTGTAGGACAGGCTTATCTGGTACGGTTTGCAGGAATACAGCAACAAGATGGAAATATTAATGTTTACGACCTTAACGGAAATATTACCGGTAGCGAATTTGTTCATGCCGGACAGGATTTATTCTACGACCTTAACGGACACCTCATAACTTCAAATAATGCAAATTTCTATGAAAACCGTGTGCCTTGTGGAAATCCAATACCCAAATTTTTAGGCGGTATTACAAACACGTTCTCTTATGAGAATATAGAACTGAGTTTTCTTTTCAGTTTTGTTTATGGTAATACAATCTATGATGACCCGGCAAAACAACAGATAGGTGCATGGGATAAAATTGCACAAAGACCCGAAATATTAGATGCATGGACAATTGAAAACCAGAGTAACAACGTTCCTGCCCTGAATTATTACAAACCTACCAATTCCGACAGATTCCTTTACGATGCTTCATACATACGACTGCGTTCTATTACACTTTCATATATACTTTCAGAAAAGCTCTGCAAAAAATTATATCTAACAACTTGTAAAATTTATATCGGAGGAACAAACCTGCTTACATTTACAAAGTACCCTGGATGGGATCCTGAAGTATTTCGAAATGTTGATACCAATAGTCAACAGGGGAATGTTTCATTCGCAGGTCCTTCGCTGCAAACGCCACAGGCGAAAACATTAATTTGTGGTATCCGCTTAACTCTTTAAATGATAATATTCAACAAAAAATAAATTATATGAAAAGGTCAATATTTATTACAGTAATTTTTGTAACGGTTTTTTCTGTTTCATGCAAGAAGATGCTTGATATAGATCAGAAAATGAACATCCCAAATGAGCAGGCTATTACTTCGGTAAAAGACCTTGAAGCCGCACTTATCGGGGCTTATGATGGGCTGCAATCGTCAAATGTGCTGGGTGGAAATATGGTGGTATTTGCCGATCTTTTGGCTGATGACTGCAACGTAGATGAGTCGCGACTAACTAACTTCGGTACATTTGAAATTTATCGCCGTGCCACAACAGTTCAGTTGTCACCACTGAGAAGCATGTGGTCCAACGCATACTCAACCATCAACAGAGCTAATAATATTATTTACACTATTGACAATAACTTGCTTAACGGTGAAGAATTTAATGAAATAAAAGGACAGTATAAGGGCGAAGCCTTGTTTATTCGTGCTGTGGTTCACTTTGAACTCCTGCGTTTTTGGGCGCTCCCCTACGATGTTGATAATCCCGGAAGCAATTCCCAGTTAGGAATACCATACAGGACACAACCTACCTTAGACGGGTTTGCAAATCTGGCAATGGCAAGGAATACAGTTGAAGAAGTATATAATAATGTAATTAGCGATTTGAAAGAAGCAGAACAATTGCTTTCGGCAGCTAATGTAAAAAAATCTTCAAACAGGGCTTCTGAAATGGCTGTTGCTGCTTATCTTGCCAGAATATATTTTCAGAAAGGAGACTACGTGAATGCCGCAGATAAGGCAAATAAGTTACTTACAAGCGGTTTATATTTCTTAAATACCGACCTGCTTCAAGTGTTTAAAACATCAGGCAATCAGGCAAGCAGTGAATCAATTTTTCAGTTAGTAAATATGGAAACCGACCAGAGTAATGGAATTACATACAGCTACAATCCTTCCGATGGTACTGAGCCTTTGTTTACAGGTATTGACTCACTAAAATATTTGTATGCTTCGCCTGATGGAAGAAGAACAAAATACATTTCCATCAATCCCTTTGCAGACATTATCTTTGTAAAAAAGTACACACCTGCATATCCGGAATACAATGTTTCTGTGATTCGCCTTGCAGAAATGTACCTGATAAAAGCAGAATCGGAAATTTTATCTAATAACATATCACAAAACACATACGACTGTTATACGGCTGTAAAAAAACGTGCTTATGGTAGTAACTGGGTTGATGAAATTATTACTCAAGATGCACTACTCGACAGCGTGAGGCTTGAACGCAGAAGAGAAATGATTTTTGAAGGCGACAGGTATCATAATTTGAAACGAATGAAACAGTTTGAACGCGACAATGTTCCATGGAACGATCCAAGCCTTCTGTTTAAAATCCCGCAGGAAGAGATGTCCGGAAACTCCCTGATGGTGCAAAATCCTTAACTAATTCCTGCTTAGAAAGTC
>JAZDMF010000111.1:0-2121 GCA_043801235.1 Bacteroidota bacterium
CTCCAACTAAACAAATTAATGCAGTAATAATGCTAATAATATTCAAAGTGTTTGCCCATTCCATACTTTTCTTAGCTGTTTCTATAATAGGATTCCCTTCAAATCCTTCCATCTCAGAAGCACTTTCAACCATTGCTGTGCTTACTTTAGCAGTTAGTAAACTAACTATAGCTGAAATGACAGCAAAAGCAACTCCAACGAAGCTTAAAATGCATAAAACAGTCAGGAATGTCGGTCTTTTTTTGGTAGTTTCTACTACCCCTGTGTTTGTATTAGTTTCTTCCATAAGATTAAATTTTAAGTTTAATGAATAATTAAATTAGATTAATAGACAAATATATATTTTAATTTCAAAAAAACAATTATTTTAACATTTTTAATATCAAATTTTATTAACATAAAAAACAAACTAATCTTCCAGGCTTCCAACGACTTTTTCAACTTCATGCAGAATTTCACATGATTTAACCAGCTCTTTCATCCTGGTATGGTCGGGATATAATGGGCGGTCAATATCAAGGAACTTAACATATTTACGTATAACTTCTTTAGCTTTGGTTACGCCTTTACCGAATTTGTATTCACGGAAATCCAGTGCCTGTGCAGCAGCCATAAATTCAATACCTAATATGCCATAGGCATTGTCAAGTATCTGGAAGTTTTTAATAGCCGTATTCATTCCCATTGAAACGAAATCTTCCTGATCGGCTGCAGCAGGAATTGATTGTATGCAAGCAGGCATTGAAAGGATGCGCTGTTCTACAATCTGCATATCAGCAGTATATTGACTTAACATTAATCCTGAAAACATGCCTGCTCCTTTAGTCAAAAATGCAGGTAATCCAACGCTTAAAGCAGGATTATTCAAACGATTCATTCTTCTTTCTGACATAACGCTCACCATAGTTACACAATAACCAGCCATATCCATAGGCACACAAACAGGCGACCCCTGAAAATTAGCTCCTGACAATTGTAGATTTTTATCAGGAAAGAAAATAGGATTATCCCCTACCCCATTTAATTCAATTTCAACCTGTGAACGTGCATAAGCCAGCGCATCGTGAGCGGCACCAATAACCTGAGGTGTTGAACGCATTGAATAAGCATCCTGAACCTTGCATTTTACTTTTCCTTCTTTCAGGTCACCACCATCAACGCATTTGTTGATTGCATTGGCAGAGCGTACAGCGCCTTTAAACCCCCTTACTTCGTGTAATAAGGGAGTATAAGGCTTCATGTTTGCCTTTAATGCCTCTAACGACATAGCTGTAGCAATTTCAGCCTGCTTCATCCATTTGTTTGCATCATGCAGAAAGATAGCACTCATTGCTGTCAGTACGTTAGAGCCATTAATAGCTGCTAAACCGTCTCTTGCATGTAAGCCGGGTATGGGGATATCTGCTTTATCCATAGCTTCTTTTCCGTCAAGCAGTTTGCCTTTATAATATGCCTGACCTTCACCCATCAATAATAAAGCAATCTGTGACATGGGTGCTAAATCACCACATGCTCCTACAGAGCCTTTCTGGCAAACAAAAGGTGTTACACCTTTGTTAAGCATATCAACTAAAGTTTGTGTGATTTCAAGACGAGAGCCCGAGTTGCCGTTTGCATGAACATTGATTCTGCCTAACATGGCACCTCTTACATATTCAACAGGTGCAGGGTCGCCAATACCAGCTGCATGGTTATAAACAAGATATTTCTGGAAATCCTGTATCTGGTTATCATTAAGCACAACTTCCGAAAATTCACCAATGCCTGTGTTAACGCCATACATAATTTCACCTGCAATGATTTTTTTCTCAAGCATATCCCGGCATACATTGATTCGCTTTACAGCATCGGGATGAAGTTCTACTTTTTCATTATTGCGTGCAACGTTAACTACGTCTTCTATTTTCAGTCCTTTACCGGTAATTACTAATGTCATATTAAATTTCTCCTATATTTTTATGTTAAATATTATTATTGAATGAATATAAAAAATGAAATTCTTTAAATACTAAAGAATATAAAGCAAACGGCTCATTCATTAAAAGAGGCAGGTTCTGTTAATTTTAATCTTGAATTTTAAAAACCAGCTAAACATAAACTAAGATGATAATTTAATAAGGT
>JAZDMF010000122.1:0-42507 GCA_043801235.1 Bacteroidota bacterium
GCCTTATCTCATCATCCAAGTTTAAATAATTCTGTTACTGAAATATTTATTGACGAAAACGCTTCTGTTGATCATTATAAAATGCAGAATAACGATAATCATTCTGCTATGATTAATAATATTTCGTTTCATCAGCTTGACCACAGCCGTGTATCAAGCAACATTATGACCCTTAACGGAGGATTCATCAGGAATAATGTTACCGTTGCCATTAACGGAGAACATTGCGAAACTAACCTGAACGGATTGTACCTTGTAGATGGCAAACAGCATGTGGACAATCATACTTTTATAGATCATATTAAACCCAACAGTACGAGCAGTGAATTGTTCAAAGGCATTATTGACAACCAGGGCAAGGCGGTGTTTAACGGAAGCATAATTGTAAGAAAAGATGCCCAGAAAACTGTGGCATTCCAAACAAACAGGAATATTCTTCTTACTGATGAAGCTACTGTAAACACTAAACCGAATTTGCAGATTTTTGCCGATGATGTGAAATGCAGCCATGGTGCTACTGTCGGGCAACTTGATACTGAAGCAATGTTTTATCTGCGCGCCCGTGGTATAAGCGAAGATAATGCACGCATGCTGTTAATGAATGCATTTGCTGAGGAAGTAGCTTCTAAAATCACAATTGAACCTTTACGGGAACGTGTTTGCAGCTTAATTGAAAAACGCTTAAAAGGCGAACTTTCTATCTGTGATCAATGTGTGCTACATTGCAAAAAAAATGAGCCTTTGGTGTTTAATATTGATGTGGATAAAATATAAAAACGTTAGACATTTGTCGTTAACTTCAGTTGCAAAAATAAAACTTAAATTTATCTGTAAAAAAGTCAAACGTCTAACATCTAACAAAAAAACATTAAAAACCTTATAAATTGAGCTTCGACATTAATAAAATCCGCGAAGATTTCCCCGCCCTTCATCAGCTGGTTTACAAAAAACCTTTAGTGTATCTTGATAATGCCGCCACAACACAAAAACCAAATTGTGTTATTGAGACTTTAAAAAATTATTACGAAAAACAGAACAGCAATATTCACCGTGGGGTTCATTACCTGAGTCAGCAAGCCACCACTGTTTATGAAGAAGCACGCAAAACCATTCAGCAATTTATAAATGCAGAAAAATCGCATGAAATAATTTTTACCCGCGGAACTACCGAATCAATTAATCTTGTGGCATCATCGTTTGCAAAGAAGTTTCTGAAAGCAGGTGATGAGGTGCTGGTCACAGCGATGGAGCATCATTCAAACATTGTTCCCTGGCAAATGGCTTGTGAAGAAAAAAACGCAAAACTAAAAGTGATTCCATTTGATGAAAATGGCGCATTAATAATGGATTCACTTGATAATTTATTAAATGAAAAAGTAAAAATTGTTGCTGTTACACATATCTCAAATGCGCTGGGTACAGTAAATCCTATTAAAGAAATCATCAGAAAATCCCATGAAAAAAACATTCCTGTTCTTGTGGATGGTGCGCAGGCCGTGCCACACAGGAGAGTGGATGTTCGGGAACTGGATTGCGATTTTTATTGTTTCTCAGGGCATAAAGTTTATGCACCCATGGGTGTTGGCGTTTTATACGGTAAAGAAAAATGGCTTGAAGAATTACCTCCTTACCAGGGCGGTGGTGAAATGATAAAAAATGTAACTTTTGAAAAAACCACATATAACGATCTTCCTTTTAAATTTGAGGCGGGCACGCCAAACGTGGGCGATGGTCTGGGTTTGGAAACTGCCTTAAAGTATTTGAACGTATTGGGACTGGAAAATATTTTTAAGTATGAAGATGAACTTCTATCTTATGCAAATAAAAGATTAGCGAAAATTGAAGGTTTGCGTTTCATTGGAAATGCCAAAGAAAAAAAAGGAGTGGCATCGTTTCTTGTCGGGAAAATTCATCCATACGATATGGGAACCATTCTTGATAAGCTTGGCATTGCTGTAAGAACGGGACATCATTGCGCTCAGCCCGTAATGGACTTTTTTAAAATCCCCGGAACTGTGAGAGTTTCATTCGCATTATATAATACAAAAGAAGAAGTAGATATTTTAATTGAAGGGATAAAAAAAGCAAAGGAGATGTTGAGTTAGTACAAACCAAAAACACTAAGAACACTTAGCTCACTTAGAAACACTAAGAAAAAGATTCTTAGTGCATCTTAGTGTTCTCAGTGAATTCAGTGGTAAAAAAATAATATATGATAATAACCCAGAAATATGTAAATAATATCGCTTACAGAGTTGTTGGATGTGCAATTGAAGTTAATAAACAATTAGGTCCGGGGCTTCTCGAATCAGTATACGAAAGTTGTTTTATTGAAGAATTGAAAATGGATGGGCTTGATGTTAAATCTCAAGTATATGTTCCCGTTATTTACAAAGGCAAAGATTTAGGAGGTTTCTTAAAAATAGATATTCTAGTAAACGATATTTTGATAGTAGAGATAAAAGCCGTGGATACGATGATTCCAATATATAAAGCACAACTTTTGTCATACTTAAAATTAGCTGTAAAACCGAAAGGATTATTAATAAATTTTAATTCAACAAATATCATTGAGGATATGACTCCTCTTGTAACCGAAGAATTTGCAAAGTTGCCTAAAGAATGAAGTTATTTCAAAATATAAACACTAAGGACACTTAGCTCACTTAGAAACACTATGAAAAAATTCAATACGCTAAGTGCATCTTAGTGCTCTCAGTGAACTCAGTGCTAAAAAAATGTGAAGATGAATATTTCAGAAACTGAAAACGAAATCATCAGTGAATTTGAACAGTTCGAGGACTGGCTGGATAAATACAATTACATCATTGAACTTGGAAAATCATTGCCCCTGATAGATGAAAAATACAAGACACAGCAATATATAATAACAGGCTGCCAGTCGCAGGTTTGGTTGCAGGCTTCTTTAGAAAATAATAAAATTATTTTTAAAGCAGATAGTGATGCCATAATCACGAAAGGTATTGTCAACCTTTTAATACGTGTGTTTTCAGGACATACACCAGAAGAAATATTGAATGCTGATCTTGGTTTCGTGGATAAAATAGGTTTGCGCGAACACCTTTCTCCCACGCGTTCAAACGGATTAACTTCAATGATAAAACAAATGAAGCTTTATGCGCTTGCCTTTAAAACCAAACTTTCACAAAAACAATAAACGCCATGAATGAAAAAAACTTTTTGGAACTTGAAAGCAAGATCGTGGATGCATTGAAAAATATTTTCGATCCAGAGATTCCTGTCAGCATCTATGATATGGGAATGATTTACGAAGTTTCAGTAGATGAAAAATCTATTGCTCATATCACTATGACAGTAACAGCACCCAATTGCCCGGTGGTTGAGACCTTGCCCATTGAGGTTCACAATAAAATAAAAGAAATAGAAGGCATTAAAGATGTAGATGTGAAGCTTACCTTTGAACCGCCATGGAATGAAGACATGCTGAGCGAAGCGGCAAAACTCGAACTTGGACTACTTTAAGAAATGCGGCACAAGCTTTTTTCTTTTCTGAGTACAAGCAAAAGAAAAAATGTCCCGAATATAAAAAACACGATTAAGGCAAGTATGGAATTCCTCATGCTTCCTGTTATAGCCTCAATGAATCCAAAACAGAAAGTTCCGCCCACTGTAGCCAGTTTTTCCATTACGTCATAAAAGCTGAAGAATGAAGTATGACCGGTGGTTTCGGGAAGCATTTTTGAATATGTTGACCGGCCCAGCGACTGCGAACCACCCATGACTATTCCTACGAAAAAAGCAATGATAATAAATCCAACCGCATCGGTGATCAGATAGGCTCCGGCACAAATAATAATCCAACCGCTAATGGCAATAATTAAACTTTTAATATTTCCAAATTTCCCCGAAATCCTTGCGAACAGCCAGGCGCCAAACATCCCCACAAGCTGAATGACAAGAATTGTTGCTATTAATATTTCGGTTCCCAGCTTTAGTTGCTTTTCGCCATAGGTGGCTGCCATAAACATTACTGTAAGGATTCCCATGGTGTTAAAGAAAAATCCTGCAAGATAAAAACTTAAAGCAGGTGTTTTCCGTATCTGTTTATAAACATTCCCAAGCTCTTTATAACCGCTCAGCACAACATTTTTCTTATTTTCCTTACAACCAAATGTATATTTTGGAAGCCGGCTAAATGTAATTTGTGAAAAGCCGATCCACCAGATAAACACTGATAAAAATGCAATTTTAGGAGGCAGCAGCATATCAGTAATTCCAAAAAACCCGGGGAAAAGAATAATAATAAGATTTATTACAAGCAATATAACCCCGCCAAGGTATCCCATTGAATAGCCACGGGCGCTGATTTTATCCTGTTCCGATTCTTCCGCAATAACAGGCAAAAACGAATTATAATAAACGAGGCTCCCACAATAACCAATCGTTCCAAGGGTAAATGCAATAATACCAAGTTCAATATGGTCCTTATCAAAAAAGAAAAGCATGCCGCAGGAAAAAGCTCCAATCAAAGTAAATAATTTCATAAATAATTTTCGCCTTCCGGTATAATCAGCTATGGAAGAAAAAAGAGGAGTGAATAGGGCAACTACCAGGTATGCGGCTGCAATTGCCCATGAATAAAGGACAGTATTAATAATATGCAGCCCGAAAAAATCAACGGTAAATTGATCTCCGCTTCGGGTAACCTGATTATAGTAAACCGGGAAAATAGCCGAAGCAATGGTGAGCTGGTAAACTGAATTGGCCCAGTCGTACATAACCCATCCCCTGATAACTTTTTTATCACCCTTACAGATAACCTGATATTTGTTATATTTCGACAAACCGTTCAATCATTATAATCATTATCTAATCTCACCCTGAATGCAATACCTGCATCAAAATAGATATGGTCTTTAGTTTTCTGAAAAACAAAGCGGCTGACATCGGGCATATTTTGAATATTATATTCTTCGAATATTCTAAAACCGGTATAACCAATTTCTCCAAAAAGCATCAATTGTTTTGTAACATAAAACTGATAATAATTCCTTATCATATTATGCCCCCAGAATTTATCCCCTTCACGGATATAACGGTAGGCATATAGCCTGTAGGATGCTGTATTGCTTTTATATGCCAAGCCTGTATAAAATCCTTTGCAAATCCTGTATTCATAATTCATACTCCCGGGAAGAACACCGAACAAATACATGTGGTCGTTTATTTTCCAATCTATTCCGGCTAAAGGCATAAAATAGTTTCCAAAGAACTCTCTGTTGTAAAACAAACCGAATTTCAATTTCAGGCTATTTCTTTTTTTATAAGAAAACAAAACAGCCCCGCCCATTTGAAAATAATCATTTCGGATTGACAATCCGGAATAGCATTCGCTTATTTTTGGAATGGCAAGTATGGTAACATTCCATCTGCTTTTTCCAAGATTTTTTATTAATCCCCCCTGAAATGAAAGTTGATAAAGCCTGTCACTATCACCATTTATATGGGTTTTGTTATTATAAAGATTAAAATCCAGGCGGTCGTATGAACCACCGAAAAGAATAAAGTTTTTTGATTTTAATTGAAGCGGAATAAAAAACTCTCCGTAATATTGATTTGTTGATGTTTGGAAATTTTTATTATTCTTAAAATCCGTTTTGGGAAACCTGGAATATTTTAAATTCACAATATCAACGAAAGGTTGTGACAATACTGTTGATCCGGCAAGCAATAAAACGAAAACAATAATAATTTTTTTTTTCATTAATAATCACGTTGCATCATCCGGTCAGTAAATTTTTTCAGGTTTATTTTTTTCTCTTCGTCAATTGAAATCAAAGAATAATATGAAAGTGCTTTATCGTAATATTTGTCAATAAGGTTTACCGTTGATTCTCTTACTCCTATTTTACTATATATTTCTTTAACTGCCTGAACTTTTTCCTGAGGATCAGCCGTATTCGATGAGAAAAAATTCTGCAATACTTTTCGGTCATTCCTTTCCGCATCCTGCAATGCTTTAATATACAAGTAAGTTTTTTTGTTGGTGACTATATCCCCGCCTATTTTTTTTCCGAATTTTTCCTGGTCAGCATAAACATCCAGCAGGTCATCCTGCAACTGAAAAGCAATTCCAACGCATTCACCGTACTTATAAATGTTTTCTATATCTTCAGGCTTTGCTCTTCCGATAACTGCACCTGTTTTCATACTGGCGGCAATCAGAACTGCAGTTTTAAGGCGAATCATTTCCATGTATTCATCAATGCCAACATCATTCCTCGTTTCAAAATTCATATCGTACTGTTGCCCTTCGCATACTTCAATGGCTGCATTGGTGAAAATTTCAAGTATGTCGTCAAGAACCTCCTTATTGGTTTTTATCAGGTGCTTGTATGCCAGTGCAAACATGGTATCGCCTGAAAGAATGGCAACATTCGCATTCCATCTTTTAAAAACGGTTTCCTTCCCGCGCCGCAGGGGCGCATTATCCATGATATCGTCATGAAGAAGGGTGAAGTTATGAAAAACTTCAATCGCTATTGCAGAATGAACGGCAGAATTTAAATCGCCACCGAAAATTTCGCATGTTATCAATACCAGCACCGGTCGTATCCGTTTCCCGCCAAGGTCTAAAGTATAACTGATAGGTGAATACAGTTCGCCTGGATTTCTTTTTAAATCAATTATTTTTATTGCCTCATTAACTTTTTTAAGTAAATTATCGGAAGTGTGCATGGTGTGTTTACCTGATAATAAACTGAGTGTTCTCGAGAATCTTACTGATACCTTCTTCAATGGAATACGGCTTTCTTTTCAGCAGGCCGAGCATTTTTGAAATGTCGGGAAACCTGCGCAGCATATCGCCTTCTTCAAGAGCGGGTAAATATACTATCCGCGATTTTGAACCTGTGATATCTATAATTTTTTTAGCCAGATCGAGCATGGTAATTTCAACATTACCGCCTATATTCACCACATCATTTACAATTTTATCCTCATAAAACGCATTCACGCATGCATCAACATTGTCGTCAATATAACAGAATGTGCGGGTCTGCATACCATCGCCGTAAATTGTGATATTCTGATTTTTTACTGCCAGCGATATAAAGCGCGACATCACAAAGTCAACACTTTGTTTCGGGCCGTATGTGTTGAAGAAGCGGAAAATCGTAAAACCAAGATCGTATTCTTTTTTATAGGACCTGAGATATGCTTCTCCTGCATTTTTTACCACTGCATAGGGTATTCTTGAGTTCAGGGGTGTCGTAAGCTCGTTCTGCGGCAATTCGGTGGGTTCACCATACACCTCGGATGAAGACGAAAAGAAAATCCTTTTCACGCCTGTGTTCTTGCAAAGGTTTAAAATATTTTCGATGCCCTTTAAATCGCATAGTACTTTTACCGGATGCTGCTGTGTGCGCTGCACGCCTACCAGCGCTGCATAGTGAAACACATAATCGAAATGGTAATTAAACATTACAGAAGCTATATCGCGGTAATTATTAACATCGCATTTCACAAAACGCATCTTCTCCGCTGATGTTGCGGGTAATTTCCTGATATCGCCTGTAGTTAAATTATCAACAACAACAATAAAGTTATCAGAATCCTGAAGCAGTTTTTCAACCAAAGCACTCCCGATAAATCCTGCGCCTCCTGTAATCAATATTTTTCTCATGAAAAAGGGATATGTTTCTTAAACGAAAAAATAGGGTATTAGGTTACTTCGATTATGTCAAATTTATGATGTAAAATGTCAAAAGGTAAATTGTTTTTTTATGAAATTAGAAAGAAACAACTCTTTAAATTTCATTTTTTACATGTGCAATCTGCTATTTGACATCATATTTTTTTACTGCAAATTCATCAGATAGTCGCCATATCCGCTTTTTAACAAGGGTTGTGCAATTTCCTCCAGTTGTTTTCTGTTAATAAACCCCATGCGGTATGCAATTTCCTCAATACAACCGATTTTAAGACCTTGCCGTTCTTCAATTACCTGAACAAACTGTGAGGCCTGCAGCAATGAACTGAAAGTGCCTGTATCCAGCCATGCTGTACCCCTGCTAAGGATACCCACTTTTAATTTTCCTTTTTCCAGATAATATTTATTCACGTCGGTAATTTCATACTCGCCCCTTGGACTGGGTTTAATATTTTTTGCCACCTCAACAACCGAGTTATCATAAAAATACAATCCGGGAACGGCAAAATTCGATTTGGGTTCTTTGGGTTTTTCTTCAATAGAAATAGCTTTCCGGCTTTCATCAAATTCTACTACGCCATATCTTTGCGGGTCGGAAACATGATAAGCGAAAACCACTCCTCCTTCGGGATTATTATTTTCCTGAATTAATTTCGGCAGATCGGTTCCGTAAAAAATATTATCGCCAAGAATTAACGCTATCTTTTCTTTTCCGATGAACTTTTCGCCAATAATAAAAGCCTGGGCCAGCCCGTTCGGCACAGCCTGCTCGGCATATTCAAAACTGCATCCCAGGCGAACGCCATCGCCCAGAAGTTTTTCGAAACCCGGTAAGTCGTGAGGAGTAGAAATAATCAGTATTTCCCTGATTCCTGCCATCATCAATACCGACAGAGGATAATACACCATTGGTTTATCGTAAACCGGCATCAATTGCTTGCTTATGGCTATTGTAAGAGGGTGTAATCTTGTTCCGGAACCTCCGGCAAGTACTATTCCTTTCATTTTTAATAAATTAAAATATATGAACTAATGAGACATTAAATATCAATGTCGTTTAGTTAAGAAGAAATATTGAACCCTTTTCAGGGTTCAATTTCACAGATCATTTATTTTCCACGGGTGCAACCCGTGGTTATTATTATTTGACTCCTCCGGAGTCCTTAACTAAACGACATTGCATTAAATATACTGTAAACGGTTAAAAATTTAACTTTTTGTTGAATAAAAATGCTGAATTGTTTTATTGTTAAATTGTTAAAAATTAACCAACAACAGTATGTATAAAGAATGAAAACAACAATTAAACAATTTTAACCTGTCTGCCGACAAGGCAGGCAATATAGCCATTTAAAGTATATATATGATTTAATCATTTTGTGAAATTTTGTGTTTTAGTGATTTTGTGGCGTTTTTCTTGCCACCAAAACACTAAAGCACAAACCTGCTTTCCGGCAGATATCACAAAAATATTATTTATCTATTATACAATCTATATTAATGCAGACTTTTATTTTTACCAAAACTATTTTTCATTTTTTTCTTCAGTCAGAATATCCTCAGCTGTTTTTTCGCTGTTATCATCCGAAACATCAACATCATAAATTTCAAGAATAGGCTGTTTAAACGATCTTGTTGTTATCATTTTGTCAAGCGTCAATATCAATGACGGAAGTACAATGATGTTAAAGAAGAGGGCAATGAATAAAGTGATGGAAATAAGCATGCCCAAGGCTTGTGTTCCGCCGAATCCTGAAACCATGAATATTCCAAAGCCAAGCACCAGAACTATCGATGCATAGATCATGCTTATTCCTGTTTCGTTCAAAGCATTCGAAACGGAAAGCCGTATGTTCCCTGCATTCAGCTTAAGCTCATGCCTGTATTTCGACAAAAACAACAGGGCGTTGTCGATTGAAATTCCCAGCGCAACACTAAAAACAATCAAGGTTGATGGTTTAACGGGTATGCCTCCATACCCCATTATTGCCGCGGTAACAAGCAACGGGATAAGGTTGCATATCATGGCAATAATCACCATTCTGTATGAAGTGAACACAATGGCTACCAAAATTGAAATAATAAGAATTCCGATAAGCAGGCTTTCAATAAGATTATTGATAAGAAAATCGGTTCCTTTTGTGTATACAACACTATTGCCTGTAATGGTTACATCAAATTTTTCGGGATTGAAAATGGAATCGATTTTTGGCCTCAGTTTGGCTTCAATCAGTTTCATTTCCTTAGTACCTACGTCGGCCATCTGCACGCTAATGCGTGTATAGCGTTTTGTACTGTCAAGAAAGGAATGCATCAGATTTTTTTTACCTTTTACATTTGCAGGAAGATACGATAAAATAAAATCTTTTTCCATGTTATTGGGAATGCTGTAGAATGATGAGTCGCCATTGTAAAAAGCCTGCTTGGCAAATTTAACAAATTCTGCCAGCGACAGGGCTTTGGAAAACTGCGGAAAACTATCGAGTTCCTTCTGAAGTTTATTTATTTTATTGATGGTCGACAACTTCATCACCCCGTTTTTCTTTTTCGTATCAATGGATATTTCAAAAGGCATCACCCCGTTGAAATTCTTTTCAAAAAATTTCAGATCGACATATATAGGATCGGAAGCTTTGATATCGTCAACAACTTTTCCGGAAGTTTTCATGCGTGTTACACCGTAAATACATATGATGACAAAAAGCAAAGTAACAATATACACTATGCCTCTTCTGTCGAAAATCAGGATTTTTATAGATTCTATTATTTTATTTACCTTTTTGTTTTCCAGATGTACAACATGCTTTTCCTTCGGAGGGGCCATGTAGCTGAAGATAATAGGAATTAAGGCAAGCGACACCAGATACTCTATCATTACATTGATTGATGCCACTATTCCAAATTCACGAAGCATGGCGTTTGAAGTGAAAATGAAGGCGGCAAATCCTGTGGCAGAGGTTAAATTGGTCATCAGCGTGGCAAATCCGATACGCTTCACTACGTTTGACAAAGCCTTGATTTTATTGCCATGCAGCCTGTATTCCCAGTGGTACTTATTAATCAGATAAATACAATTTTCAATGGCAATAATGGTAATCAGCGATGGGATAACCCCGGTAAGGATAGTTATTTTGTAATCAAATAACGAAAGTGTTCCGAGGCTCCAGATAATACTGATAACCACAATGATCAATGATAAAAAAAAGACCTTGGCCGATTTAAAGAAAAGTATAATTATTAATGCGGCAATCATTAATGAAAGAATGATGAAAAGAAAAAGTTCCGATTTGATTTTCTGTGTTGTTATTGTTCTTATGTATGGAAGGCCGGAATAATGCACTTCGCTGCCTGTTTTTTCCTTGTAACTTTCAATGAGTGATTTAATATCCGAAATCATTCCCTCGCGGCTCTTGTCGTTGATTTTATTTTTATCAAGGGTTATGGCAAGCAAAAAAGCATCCTTCTCTTTATTATACAGCAGTCCGTCATAAAAAGGCAGGGAGAAAATCAAATTGCGGATGCTGTCCACTCCGGCCTGGGTAGCCGGTTTTACAGGAGAAACCTGGTTGAAATCAAATTTTTCCTGAACCGTGTCTTTATAAATGTTCAGGACGCGTGTTATTGAAACCACTTCTTCAACGCCTTCCTTTTTCTTTATCTCACTGCATAAATCGTGCAGCGCCCGGAACTGCGACAGTTCAAAAATTTTACAGTTTTTTATTCCCACAGCAAACACATTCCCGTCTTCCCCAAACCTGTTTTTGAAAATATCATACTTGATGGATGTCGAATCGCCGGAGGAAAGCATGCGCGGTAATTCATAAGACAACTCTACGTTCAATGCGTTATAGGCCATAAAGCCCGTCAGAAGAGCAATAACCACAATTATCCCCGGCCTGTTTCTTAATATTAATCTGACAAGTACTGTCCACATCGTGTTCTGCCCTTTCTGAAGAAAATCAAATATAAAGGGCATCAAAATTAACACATTCATTTGTAAAAGAAAAATGATACCCTCTTTTTAATCCTAATATTTTGTGTTTCTGTCGGTTTCCCTCCAAGTGTATGTTTTGGCTTAATCTTTGTTTTAGGTCAAATGCAACTTTATACATAAAGCCATGAAAAAGATTTTTACCCTTCTCGTTATAACAGCAATCATCGCATCGGGTTGCGTTTCTTCCGGAAAGCTGATGCAGAAAGGCCGTTACGACCAGGCTATAAACAAATCAGTAAAAAAATTGCTGAAAAACCCTGAAAAAGTAAAAGAGTTAACTGTTCTGGCCAGCTCTTACAAACTTGCCAACCAGAAAGACCTTGACAATATTACATTCCTGAAAAAAACCGGTGAACCCGACATATGGGATAAAATTTTTGCCACCTACAGCACAATGAAAATAAGGCAGGAAAAAGTCAAGGTGCTTTCGGATGATATTCTCGGTAAAATGGGTTTTGAATATGTAAACTACGATAACAATATAATTGAAGCCAAAAAGAAAGCTGCCGAATATTTTTATGTTCATGCTCAGTCGCTGCTTGCCCTGAATGACCGTGATAATGCGCGCAAAGCATATTATGAGCTGGAAAAAGTAAAAAGTTATTATGCTTCGTACAGAGACTGTGATTCGCTTGTTTCCGTTGCGCTGGAACAGGGAACAGCTTATGTTCTTTTTAAAATGCAGAACGCAACAACCCTGCTCCTTCCGGCCGATTTTGAATCGCTTCTCACAAAAATATCAATGGCCGACCTGGATCAATTATGGATAAGTTACGATACCCGGCAGGTGGAAGGGCGCAATTACGCCTATGTAATACTGATGAACATAAAAGCAATCGATGTTTCACCCGAATACATAAAAGAAATTCAGTATACCGAATCGAAAGAAGTACAGGATGGTTATACTTACCTGCTCGACTCGCTGGGCAATGTTATGCACGACAGTCTGGGCAACGATATAAAAATACCAAAATATAAAACCATATCATGCATAGTTACCGAAACACAGCAAAAGAAAACAGCTATCGTTAGCGGAACCCTTGATTACCTGAGCGCAGAAACCGAAGACCTGATTAAAACCGATCCTGTTACTGCTGAAACCTGTTTTGAAAATTATTTTGCCAGAGCCAATGGCGATCTTGATGCTCTTTCGGATGAAACCAAAAAGAAGATTGGCAACAGCTATGTTCCTTTTCCATCCAACCCGGGAATGATTTTGCTGGCCGGCGAGGTACTGAAAGATATGGTAAAGGATATTGTCTGGAAATACAAATCCCTGCTATCATAAAAAAGAGGCTGTCTCAAAAGGACAGCCTTTTTTATTTGATCTGATCCATCAAAAACACTAACAGTATTATACAAGAAAAGGGATAAAACCTGACTTTTATTAAGTCCCAAATTTCAAACTACAAGCCCCAAATTCAGAGAAGACCAGAAGCATAATCCTTTGGGGCTTGGAGTTTAGGCCTTTTATTTAATTATCCTGTTCACAGAATATACAGATCGTTAAATCAAATTATTCCTTATAGCATACATAACCAGATCGGCGGTATTTTTCACGCCTGTTTTATTGAGAAGGTTCGCCCTGTGCGTTTCGATGGTTCTCTTGCTGCGTTCAAGCTGCTGCGATATTTCCGCATTTGAAAGACCCTGACAAACCATGGAAAGAATTTTTATTTCCTTTTTTGACAATGATTCTGCACTTATGTCTTTTTCATCGGAAAATACTGATTTATTTTTCGTATTGTTGCATTCTGCCATATTTCCTATCAGCGAATCAGAGCCCTTATAATTTACCATGCCTGCATACAATTCAACCGAAATTTTTTTGTTGTCTTTATGAAACGACTGAAATTTCACATGAACGGTATTTTGAATTTTATTCAAACACCTCTGAATTTTTTCAAGGGCATAATCTTTATCGCTTCCGGTAACAAGCTTTTCAAAAGTCAGGGTCAATAAATCTTCGCGGGTCAATCCGAATATTTTTGAGCAGGCATCATTTACGAACTCGAATTTATTTTTACAATAAATAAATGCGCCGGTAAGAGGGTTATCAATAAGTGCATAGAATTTTTCATCATTTCTTTGCTGGATCTTTTCAAATTTATCCAAACGTGTTTTTATTGAAATCAAAAGTTCGTTGTAATCAAAAGGTTTGGTAATATAATCATCGGCCCCCAGTTGCATACCTGTTCTCATATCCTCTTTTTCAGCCTTGGCCGTTAGAAAAATCAGCGGGATGGTTGAAGTGGCCTTTATTTGCTGTATGGTTTTATAAAAATCATAACCATTCATGCGGGGCATCATAATGTCGCATAAAATAAGGTCAGGCAGATGGTTCATTGCAAGCTGCAGCCCGATAAGCCCGTCTTCGGCCAAAAGAACATCGTATCCTTCTTCCTTAAGCAAATCGCAGGTGTTTTCCCTTAAGGTTTTGTCGTCTTCAATAATCAAGATAGTTTTCATAAGTCGTAGAAGTTAAAGTTATTAATGAGGGCATAAAATAGTTTGCCTCCCGCCATGCTTCGATAGATTCAGCATGACGCTCTCGCGCTTGGTCACCTTGAGAAATGTCACACTAAGCCTGTCGAAGTGTAAGCGAAAGGTAAGCGTGCATTTAAAAAGCCAAAATTTACCGCTCCCATTAATAATAGTTTAATGTATCGTTAGATGTAATTCGTTTGTTCAACTGTTCTATTGTCAGATTGTTCATTTGTTTCAGCCAGACTTCGGCGTGAGCTCAATCGAACGCCGGCGGATTCGTTCGTTTGTTTTGTTCCCATTGTGATGGCAGTGCAATAAACAATCAAAACCTGCCTGCAGAAACAAAATTAGCCTCATCAGAACCGTTACACGTCAGCAAAATTGCTTAATTTTATTTTTATTTTTTATGGGAGAATAGGTAATTTTACTTACAGGTATAAAACTAATAAATTTTATTTATGGGCATCTCGAAAATCTTTAAATCTCTTCGTTCGACTTCGTTTTGCAATTCCTCATGTACAATAGGTACACTGCGGATTACAAAACTTTGTCTGCCTCGATATTTTTTGTTTTTCAAGATGCCATATACGTTTTTCAGAGACGCTCTTATGCCAAAGTTTGCTAATCGACAGTGATTATTTTTTTCCGGAGAGCATACAGAACAAGCCCGGCAGTATTTTTAGCTTCTGTTTTATTGAGCAGGCTGGCGCGGTGAGAATCCACTGTTCGCAAGCTGATATGGCTGGCATCGGCAATTTCGGCCGTAGAGAGCCCTATACTAACCAGTTTCAGTATTTCAATTTCCCTCTTTGATAATTTATCGGTATTATCTGAAACACCGAAAACTGTTTTTTTGTTTTCTTTTTCAGTTATGTCAACAGCATTTCCTACGAGTGCCGGAACACCTTTGAAACTGATTAAATTTGCATAAATTTCAACATACAGTTTTTTTTGAACATCTTTGTGAAAAGCCTCGAACTCAACCTGCACACATTCATGAATACCCTTCAAGCCTCTTCGTATTTTTTCTAAAACATGTTCTACCGATTCGTTTGCAATAATATCGGCAAAGCCCATATTTTCAAAATCATGTACGTCCAGTCCGAACATTTTCGAAAATGTACTGTTCACGTACTGAAATTTATTTTCGCAGTAAATAAAAACACCGAGCAGGGGGTTATCTATCAGGGCATAGAATTTTTCATCGTACGCTTTTTGAAAACGTTCCTGTTTTTCGAGCCGTATCCTTACGGTCTGAAGCAGTTCATTCAGGTCGAAAGGTTTTGTGATATAATCATCCGCGCCCAGCTGCATTCCGGTGCGCATATCTTCTTTTTCGCTTTTTGCAGTAATAAAAATAAACGGAATGGCCGATGTTGTTTTTATTTGCTGAAGGGTTTTAAATAATTCAAGGCCGTTCATTCCCGGCATCATGATATCGCAAAGTATCAGGTCGGGTATCCGGCTCATGGCCGATTGTACTCCTGTTATGCCATCGGCTGCAACGGATACACAGTAACCTTCTTCATTAAGAAAATCGGTCATGTTTTCACGTAATGTGATATCATCTTCAATGATAAGGATGTTTTTCTTTTTCATTTTTTATCGGATTAACTGTAAAATTGCTGGTTGCTGGTTACTGGTTGCTGGCTAAATTTCGTTTGTTCGGGTATTCGATTGTTTGTTGCTTATTCACTTTTTTTTTTATTATTCAGAATTTTTAAAATAGGAAGAATAACAGTAACACAGGTTCCTTTATCTTTTTCAGACACTATTTTTATTTCGCCCGAACATTGATCGACAAAGCGTTTAACAATAGACAAACCGAAGCCCGTTCCTTTTATATTTTCCACATTCGACGCCCTGTAAAAAGGTTCATACAGGTGTTTCAGTTCTTCAGAAGGTATTCCGATCCCATAGTCGGTAACTTCAAAAACGATTTGGTTATTGCTTTCGGATGCTGAAAAAATAATTTTTCTCGAATTACCACTGTATTTTATAGCATTTGAAATTATATTTCCAATAATATGCCTGATAATATCTCTGTCTAAATTATAGTTTACTGCCGGCAGGTCATAGCGGGTAGTAAATCCGAATCCGGGTCCGAAAATCTGGATATTCTCATCAATCAGGGCATCCAGGAATTCCTTAAGGTCGATCATTGCAGGCTTCAGGGGAATTTTATCACTATGGTCCTTGTCAATGATTGAAACATCGTTCAGCAGGGTTTTCGTATGGTTAACAGCATCGATGATTTGTTTGAACATTTTCTCCTTTTTTTCATCCGTCCATTTATTATCATAACGCATCAGCAATTGCACACTTGAGAGAATTCCGGCAAGGGGCGTGCGGAATTCGTGAGAAACAGTGGAAATGAACTGCGCCTTCATTACATTCAGCCCTTTTTCTTTTTCCAGGTTTTTCATTATTTCGTTTTCAATTTCCTTGTGCTTGGTAATATCAATAACAGTAACTACAACTCTTATCACTTCATTGTTCAGGAAAACAGGCGATATTTTTCTTTGCGTATAATATTTTTTTCCGAATACGTCATATTCCGATTCATTAATTACCTGAATGCCTTCTGAAAATACCTGTTCAATATTTCCATAGTCCTCAGTGTCAAGAAAAGTAAATACATCCTTCATGTACATCCCTAAAAGTTCTCTGCCATCACCACCCCTAGTAAAGATTTTTTTTAAAGAATCATTAGCGAACACTATCCTGTAATTGCGGTCAATAACATAAATCCAGTCGCTTATTGAATTTACGGTTGTATAATACAATTCCTCCGATCGTGAAAGTTCTTCGGTTCGAACAGTAACCTGTTTTTCCAAATTATCAAGAGTGTTTTTCAGTTCATTTGAAAGTTTTTTCTTTTCGGTAATATCGCGGGCTATGCCGAATACTTCGATGGGTTGCCCGTTTTTGTACCGAATCATGCTGTTCATTTCCAGATCGGTCACAGAGCCGAAATTATTTTTAAATTCAACTTCATAAACGGTGTTGGTTTTTTCGCCTTTAAGTTTTTTTGTTATGTTTTCAAAAGCAATTCCGGCTGTTTCTTCCGATATAAAATTCGTCATATTTCTATTTGAAAGGGCTTCCAGCTTATAACCGAGCAGCCTTTCGGCGCTGGGGCTAACAGAAGTAAAATTGCCTTTGAAATCCATGGTGTAAATAATATCGTTCGATGTGTCAAAAAGTTCTTTATACTTTTCAAAGGCTTTATTCATCTCTTCCTCGGCTTTTTTTCGTGCTTCTATATTCCTCATTGAGCCCACAATTCTACAGGGTTTATTTTCTTTGTCATATAAAAATTTTGAGGTAACCGAACAACGCTGCACACTTCCGTTCTTATCAAGCAGTGAAATTTCAAAATCAATAACAAATCCGTTTTTTGTCATTTCTTCGAAAAATTTTTGTCGGTCTGAAAAATCAGAATAAAGGCCAAGTATATTCCTGCCAATAAGTTCTTTCCTTTTATACAGGCTTATATTAACTACTGAAGGGCTTACTTCAAGTATGATTCCGTCAAGTGTCGCTTCGTAATATACATCCTGAATGTTTTCAAAAATGCTTCTGAATTTTTTTTCGCTTTCCATCAGATCCTTTTCTGCCTGCCTGCGTTTCAGAGCCACGCCGATACTTTCGCTTATCCTCTCATAAAAATGGATCATATCAAGTGTAAAACAATTTTTTTTATGGTCATTTAATTGCAGAAGGCCTACAATCTCATTATCCGACCGGATAGGTATCAGCGCCACGGAATGGAAGCCTTCATGAATACATCGGTTCCGCGGATGAAGCCTTATATCTTCGGCAGCCGGAATGTCCAATATTGGTAATGAGTCATTTGTCCAGGCACTACCTCCTTCCGTAAAAAGAGGCCTTGACGGATCGGTCTTTCCGGATAATACCACACCGCATGTGCATTCCAGGCAGGGTTTGCCGTTCTCATCCCTGCAAAGCCCGCTTTCATTGCGAATAGTCAACGTATTTTCCGTCAGCAGAAAATCATCAGAAAAACCTTTCTGGTCAAAATAAGGGAAGTCATCGCCGCTTCTCAGGCGGACACCAACCGCATCGAAACCTGTTTCACGCTTGATCGCTGTGAGAATACTGCTGATCGTTTCATCAAAAGCAGTTGGCACATTAAGAATGCTCAGAATTTCAGATAAAAGATGTTGCCATCGTTCAGACTGCTTGCGTTCAGTAATGTCTATTACTGAATTAACTGAAAATTGGTTACCCTTTAAGGCGATTAATTCAGAAGAGGTTAAGATACTTTTTTTCTCACCGCTTTTTGTTGTAATCTCATTCTCAACAAGCCTTAAATATCCTTTACTTACTAACTCTTCACGAAGCTTGTTTCTTGCTTCTGTGTCAATAATTTTTAATTCTTCTACGTTATACCCGACCGCTTCTTCTCTTGAAAAACCCATTAATTTGCTCCACACATCATTAATTTCAGTGAGTTTTCCGTTGGATACCCTTGCAATACTTACAGCAATTGGACTGGCTCTAAATATTTTTGCGAAAAGCTCCTCGCTTTCGCGCAGCTCTTCCTCCGCCTGCTTGCGTTCGGTGATGTCAAGAATAGAGACAACACTTTGCTGTGTTTCCGGAATCATATTAATATCAAGGAACGAAACACGGATATCACCTTTTCTATTGACGAGTTTAACTTCATATTTTTTTGGTGCAGCAGCGGGATCCTGTCGCCGGAGATTGTGGTTCTTTATCATTTCCTGCAAACTCTCAGGGGCAACATATTGAGTCCATTTTTGCCCAATAAGTTCTGAAGGAGTATAACCCGTGAGCTGAAGACACTCGTTGTTTGCCATGATGATAGTACGATCTTCTTCAACAATCAATGTAGCTGTACCGGTTGATTCAAAAATTGCCTGGTACTTTTCATGGCTCCTGCTAAGTGTTTCTTCCGACAGCTTGCGTTCGGTGATGTCCTGTACTGTACCAAACAATTTTATTACTTTTCCATTTTCATCCTTAACAGGTCTTATTGTTGAACTATAATATACTTTTCTGCCACTTGGTAATATAGGCTCAATTTCATTGTTGAATTCCAAATTTGAATCTATAGATTGCCGGGTAAAATTTCGTAAAGCTTCCGCTTGTTTTTCAGTATAGTACTTCGCTTCTTCTTCTACTGTTGGATTACCGAGATTAATATCTCTTTCATACAATTTAAAAACCTGGTCAGACCATGTGATATTCTGTGTAAAAATATCGAATTCCCAATTGCCTATTTTTCCAATACTTTGAGCTTCTTTTAACTTTCTCTCGCTCTCACGCAGTATTTCTTCTGTATGCCTGCGCTCTATTGAATATTGAATAGCTTTTCCAAGCAGGTCGGGAATCAGGCTTTGTTTCGTTATGTAATCCTGTGCGCCTTCTTTGATAAACTTTAAAGATAATTCCTCATCTTTCAGACCACTTACCAGAATAACCGGTATGCTGCCACAGCAATCCATTACTTTTTTAAATGTCTGCTGTCCTGTGCTGTCGGGCAGGTTAAGGTCGAGCAAAATAACATCAAAGTTGTTTTTATGAATTTGTTCGCAACCGTCTTTCAGGGTGCCGGAAGTGAAAAGGTTATAATTATAGAGGTTGGACTCCTTAAGCATTTCACTGACTAACCGTACATCGGAAAGATTGTCCTCGATTAAAAGAATGGTGATGATTTTCATCTGTACAAAATTTTGAATGTGCATAAAATTAACGTGTTGGGAAACATGATTTTTTTGTTACTCGATCCCGCAACCGCAACACTGGCTCGCTCGTGATATTACCGGTTAGGAAGTTTTACAATTGTGAGCCAGAAATCTTCAATGGATTTAACCACTTCCATGAATTTATTCAGGTCGAGCGGTTTTGTGATATAGCAGTTCGCATGCAGGTTATAAGTTTTCAGAATATCTTCTTCTGCTTTTGAAATTGTCAAAATAACCACCGGTATCCTTTTCAGGTCATCGTCTTCTTTTATTTCCGCAAGAACTTCACGTCCGTCTTTTTTTGGCAGGTTAAGATCAAGAATGATCAGGTCGGGACGGGGAGCATCTTTATAATCATTTTTCCTGAAAAGAAAATCGGTTGCCTGTACGCCGTCATACACAATATGAATTTTGTTTTTGACTTTACTATCTTTCAATGATTCCTGTGCCAGCCGGGCATCGCCGGGGTT
Organism: Bacteroidota bacterium; assembly: GCA_043801235.1. Lineage (GTDB taxonomy): Bacteria > Bacteroidota > Bacteroidia > Bacteroidales > CG2-30-32-10 > DAOQAK01. The sequence continues at coordinate 20,380 of JAZDMF010000122.1, forward strand.
GTCTTCTATCAGAAGAATGTCAATAATTTTTAAGTTTTCCATTTTTTATGATTTTTGATTAATGTAACTCTTTACCACGGAGGCACGGATTACACGGAGGTTCACGGAGAAAAACGCTCTGTGTTTCTCTGTGTAATCTGTGTCTCAGTGGTTTTTTTATTCTTTAGGCAATTTTGCAAACATTTCAGTAACAAGTGAAACTAAATGTTCTTTAATATTTTCACAATTAAAATTTATTAATAATCCTTTAGGTTTTCCTGTAAGTTTCAAATACGATAAAAGTTGCGCTTTGTATAACGGAATCATTATTTCTACTGCTTTCTCTTCAACAATAATTAAATCGTTTACAACTAAATCAAGTTTTAAAATTCCGCCCAAATCTTTTCCTTTATAGTGTACAGGAACATATATTTGTGACTTTACAGATAATCCAGCGCTTCTCATTTCATCAATAAAACAGATATCATAAACCGATTCGAGCAAGCCTGGACCAAGGTGTTTGTGCACTTCAATAGCACAACCAATTATCTTATATGAAATTTCATTTATGTGTTTTTGTGTAATCATATCGTTTTTATTTATTTACCACTGAGGTACAGAGAGCACGGAGGTACACGGAGAAATTCTCTGTGGTTCTCTATGCTCTCCGTGTCTCCGTGGTTTTTTATCATTTTTTTAATGTAAAATAAAAAGTTGTTCCTTCATTTTCTTTCGATTCAAACCATATTCTTCCGCCATGCCTTTCAATGATACGTTTGCATATTGAAAGACCTATGCCCGTTCCGGTATATTCTTCTTTGGAATGCAGGCGCTGAAAAATAGTAAATACCTTGTCATGATATTGCATATCTATTCCGATACCATTATCCCTGACGGCAAACTCATAAAAATCATTTTTCGTTTTACAGGAAATATGAATCTTAGGCAATTCGGGTTTCTTTTTATATTTGATTGCATTTTCAATAAGGTTCTGAAAAACACGCCCAATCTGTGATTCATCAACATTCAAAACTGGCAACTCTTCGTTTGTGACCAAAGCTGTGTTCGATGTTATCATTTGGTGAAGGTTCGAAACAGCCTGCCCAAGAATCAGGGAAATATCAACCCTTGTGAATTCCTTTCCCTGCGAAGATATCCTTGAATAGTCAAGCAGGTCGTTAATCAGTTTTTGCATCCGGCTTGCTCCTTCAACTGCATATTGAATAAAATCGTTTGCATCCTGGTCCAATTTGTCTTTGTATCTTCTTTCAAGCAATTGTGTATAGCTCGATACCATTCTTAACGGCTCCTGCAAATCGTGCGAAGCTACATAGGCAAATTGTTCCAGTTCCTGGTTTGAGCGCTGCAAATCAGCCAGAGCATTCATGAGTTGTTCTTCAGCTTCCCTTTCTTTTGTTACATCAAGGTTTGTTGACTGATACCCGATAAGCTCACCATCTGCATTTCGAAGACTTGATGCAAATCCACGGGAGATAAAGGTTCTTCCATCAAATGTCTTAGCTTTAAATTCGCCTTCCCATGCATCATATTTTGCCAGCGCTTCAAGCACAGGAGTTGCATCAGCTGGATTGGCGAAGAATGAACCAACGCTTTTACCGATAGCTTCATCTATGTTAGAATAGCCCCACATTTTCAGGAACGATGGGTTCACGTGTGTAATTATTCCTGCGCTGTCGGCGATACTCTGGGAAGCAATTGAATCATCAAACACTTTATTTTTAATTCGCAGGTCGGCTTCGGCTTGCTTGCGCTCGTTTAATAATTTATTAAGTTCTTCATTAGTAATGATTAACCTTTCCCTTTCCCTTTCCCTTTCCCTTTCCCTTTCCTTCTTAGCAATGATCAACTCTGTTGCGCGTTTTGCCTTTTCTTTGTTGGCAATGATTAGTTCGGCAGCACGTTTCTCTTTTTCTTTGTTGGCAATGATCAATTCAGCAGCACGTTTTTCTTTTTCTTTGTTTTGAAAGGCAAGTTCTTTGTTGGCTATTATTAACTCTGCAGCACGTTTCTCTTTTTCTTTGTTCTGAAATACAAGTTCTTTGTTAGCAATGATTAGTTCGGCAGCACGTTTTTCTTTCTCTTTATTTTGAAAAGCGAGTTCTTTGTTGGCAATGATTAGTTCGGCAGCACGTTTTGCTTTCTGTTTATTTTTAAAGGCAAGTTCTTTGTTGGCAATGATTAACTCTGCTGCCCATTTTTCTTTCTCTTCGTTTTGAAAGGCAATGTCTTTATTGGCGCGTTCGAGGAGTTCCTGTGTAATCTTTAATTTTTCTTCACTTTCTTTCAGCCTGTTTACTTCCTGCTCCAGTTTCTGCAAGTCGTTTATAAGTTCTTCTCTGGTTTTGCTCATGACATTTAATTTTACTTTGAAAAAGGATCAGCGGATTTTAAGATTCATGTACATTTAATTTATTTAAAAAGATTGTGCTCTCTGAGAATATCAATTTCGCTTTTAACTCTTTTTCAAAAGTTAAAATTTTATAATGGTAAGCCGAAATTCAAAAAAATATTTACAAAGTTAATTGCAAATCAGGTATTTTCTGTCAGTATAAATACTGAATTCTCTAAAATAAAAAAAGCTGCTCTATGGCAGCTTCATAAAATCATTATTAATCTTTTTTACTCGAAGGTAAAATTTTCAATATATGCTTCAAGTAATCCCTTTCCCCCAATACCAATAACGGCTTCTCCTGATATTACTGAGTTTCCGGGAATGCCTTTATTACTGCGTTCAACAAAAGTGTAAGAAACCCAATTGACGTTCAGGGCTTTTACAGTGAACACATAACTGTGGATATCGGTAAAGTCATTATTTACCACTGAATAGTACACATGAAGGTTTTCGGGAATAAAATTCATTCCAAACTGAATCGTATCCTGTCGCAGACTGTCAATTCTTATTTCAGCATTGTATGGTTCGGCACCTTCTTCTTTTTCGCAGGATGCAAAAAAAACAAAGAGGGCAATTAATAAAAACGGAGTAAATATTTTTTTCATATCAAATAGTTTATACAAATAAAAAAAAATTCTGTACGGAAAAAAAACTCAACGCAGCAAATATATGAAAATATTATTTAAAAACAATACCCCTTCAAAAACAAAAATTGCCTTTAAATCTTCTTAAACCTTATTTATTGTATTCATCAAAAAAATCATTTCCTTTATCATCTGTAATGATGAATGCCGGCATATTTTCCACCCTGATTTTTCTGATTGCCTCCATTCCGAGGTCTTCAAAATCGACCATCTCAACCGATTTGATGTTTTCTGCGGCCAGCAATGCGGCCGGCCCGCCGATAGATCCCAGGTAGAATCCGCCGTGTTTCTTGCAGGCATCAATTACAGCCCTTGTCCGGTTTCCTTTTGCTACCATGATCAATGATCCACCCAGACTCTGAAAAAGATCCACATATGCATCCATTCGACCGGCTGTGGTCGGACCGAAGCTTCCTGATGGCATTCCTTCGGGGGTTTTTGCAGGTCCGGCGTAGTAAATTGGGTGGTTCTTAAAATACTCAGGCATGGGTTTTCCCTCATCAATCTGTTTCTTAAGCTGGGCATGAGCAATATCTCTGGCAACTATGAGAGTACCAGTAAGGCTCAATCTTGTCTTGACCGGATATTTTGTTAATTCAGCGAGAACTTCTTTCGTCGGCAGATCGAGATTGATCTCAACAGGTTTTTCAAATTCCGGTGCTATAGCCGGCATGAAGCGGGACGGATTCTTTTCAAGTTCTTCAAGGAAAATTCCTTTTTCGTTGATGCGGGCTTTTATATTCCTGTCGGCGCTGCAGCTTACACCCAGTCCGACCGGACATGACGCAGCATGGCGGGGAAGCCTGATAACCCTTACATCATGAACAAAATACTTGCCGCCGAATTGGGCGCCCACGCCATATTCCTGGCATATTTTTTCAATCTTCTTCTCCCATTCAATATCGCGGAATGCACGTCCGCTGGCATTTCCAGTCACAGCAAGATGATCAAAGTAACCTGCAGAAGCTTCCTTCACTGTTTTAAGTGTAGCTTCGGCGGAAGTTCCTCCAATAACAAGTGCAAGATGATATGGCGGGCAGGCAGATGTGCCAAGGTCTTTTATCTTCTCCCTGACAAATTTCGTCAGAGACTCTTCATTTAGCAGAGATTTGGTTTGCTGATAGAGGAAAGTTTTATTAGATGATCCGCCACCCTTTGTAATAAAAAGAAAATCATATGAATTTCCCTCAGTAGAATATATGTCAATCTGAGCCGGCAGGTTAGAACCGGAATTTTTCTCTTCAAACATTGAAAACGGGACAACCTGTGAATACCTCAGATTTTTCTCCTTGTATGTAGTATATATGCCTCTTGAAAGGAATTCCGCATCGTTTGCTTGGGTCCAAACCTGTTCCCCTTTTTTACCTATAACAATTGCGGTTCCGGTGTCCTGACACCATGGGAGATCTCCTTTGGCTGAGATAACCGTGTTCCGGAGCATTGTATATGCAACAAACTTATCATTATCTGTTGCTTCAGGATCATCAAGTATTTTAGCACACTTTTCAAGATGTGAAGTCCGGAGATAAAAAGAGAGATCAAAAATAGCTTCTTTTGCAAGAAGTTCCAATCCCTTCGGGTCGACTTTAAGAATCTTTTTTCCTCCTGCCTGCCTGTCCGGTAGGCAGGCTTCAATTACTTGTACATAATCTTTTGTAAGAAGCCTGTAAGTGGTTGAGTCCTTCTCAATCTGAAAAGGTTTCTCATAAATAAAATCTGCCATATTTTATTGTTATTTAGTTATTAGTAAAAAATTAGATGATTTATATTTTATATAATTTCTTCAATTCTTTCATGTGGCCTGCAAATAATAGCCTTATTATTTTTTACAACAATAGGCCTTTCAATAAGCATAGGATATTCGCGCATGATGTTTATCCATTCATCATCTGTAAATTTCTTTCCCCTGAATTTTTCTTTGAATATTTTTTCTTTCCGGCGAATGATATCCTGTGGTTTCAGATTCAGCTTTGCAAGAAGCTTTTTCAGATCAGCAGCAGAGGGAATGCTTTTAAGATATTCGATGATTTCCGAATCGGGATTATTTTTCAGTAATTCATTAAGAACTGCACGGCTTGTTTTACATCTGGGATTGTGATAAATCTGGTACATAAATAATACTGTTACTGAAAAATCCCGATTTCTAAACGCTAAACTCTAAACAATTTCTAATATTAAAATATAAAATCCAAAACTGTTTCGAGCATTGAAAAATTAGTGTTTTGAATTTGTTTAGAATTCAGATATTTGGATTTAGAATTTATTTTAGCATAAAACGGACATGCTAATTTACATTAATTGTCAATCCGTCAACAATATTGCGGAAAAATATTTAGAAATATACTGATCATCATTATTGAAAGTGTATTCATTATAATAAAAACGGGATACTTGCCTGCGGCAGGCAGGAATTTATACTTTTTAGAATAAAATATAGAATGTAAAATGTTCAATGTAGAATGTAGATTTTCAATTCTATATTGGATATTCATTATTCTACATTCTGCATTTTTTAGGTATTTAAAATGCAATAATTTAACCCATGTGCAGTATAAGACAGCATAATGACTTTCTGAAATCAAAGTGGAATGCTTCCGTGCTTTTTAGGGGGGTTGGAAAGTGTTTTATTCTGAGTCATTTCAAGCGCCTGAATCAGTTTAAAGCGTGTCTGGCAGGGTTGAATAATTTCATCGATGTAGCCCAGTTCGGCAGCCTGGTATGGATTAGCAAAACGTTCCTTGTAATCGCTGAGCGCTTTATCTTTTTCTTTAGCATCGGCCGACCTGTACAAAACATTTACCACGCCTTCAGGGCCCATCACGGCTATTTCAGCCATAGGATAAGCATAATTCACATCACCGCCAATATGTTTGCTTGACATCACACAATATGCACCGCCATAAGCTTTCCTGGTAATTACGGTAATTTTCGGAACAGTTGCTTCAGAATATGCATACAGCAACTTGGCCCCATGCCTGATAATTCCGAGGTGTTCCTGTACTGTTCCCGGCAAGAAACCAGGCACGTCTTCAAACGTTATCAGGGGAATATTGAATGCATCACAAAACCTGACAAAACGGGCCGCTTTCACAGAGGCATCAACATCCAGCACGCCTGCCAGTATCGAAGGCTGATTGGCGATGATTCCTACCGATTTCCCGCCAAGGAAGGCAAAACCGATAATGATATTCTGCGCATATATTGACATTACTTCGAAGAAATATCCGTTATCGACTACCGCGGTGATAAGTTCCTTCATATCATAGGGCTTGTTGTGATCGTCGGGAATGAGTGTCTGCAGTTTCTTTTCTTCACGGGTCACATCATCATTGTTGTGGTGCAGGGGAGAATCTTCCATATTGTTCGAGGGCAGGAACTGCATGAGTTCCCTGATCATAAGAAGCGTGGATTCTTCGTTCTCGCACATAAAATGCGCAACGCCGCTTTTTGTATTATGAGTTAATGCGCCTCCCAGCTCTTCCTTTGATATCTCTTCATGCGTAACTGTTTTGATGACATCAGGACCGGTAACAAACATGTGGCTTTTTTCCTTCACCATAAAAATAAAATCGGTAATAGCCGGTGAATATACGGCACCGCCGGCACAAGGCCCTAATACTGCTGATATCTGGGGAATAACTCCGGATGATATCGTGTTCTGATAAAAAATATCTGCATAACCGCCGAGGCTCGAAACGCCTTCCTGTATCCTTGCTCCTCCCGAATCATTCAGTCCAATGATGGGTGCTCCGTTTCTTATGGCAAGCTTTTGAATTTTCGTGATCTTGTCAGCATTTGAACGGCTGAGCGAGCCTCCGAAAACCGTAAAGTCGAAAGCAAAAACATAAACCGGACGGCCGTCAATCTTTCCATATCCTGATACCACTCCATCACCAGGTACCTTTGTCTTATCCATGTCAAAATCGGTGCAACGATGTGTCACAAATTTATCAAGCTCGACAAAAGTTTTGTTGTCAAGAAGAATATTTATCCGCTCACGGGCAGTGAGTTTGCCCGATTCATGCTGCTTTTTGATACGGTCTTTACCTCCGCCAAGTTCAGCAATTCTGGATCGTTTTTCGTATTCCCGGAATTTTTTTTCTGATTCTGAAAGGTTTGAATCATCCTTTATAACAATGGTTGCAGGGGCTGAGATATTCTTTTCTGATGTAACGTTGTTCTTCTTTTTAATAACTACTGTTTTGATATCTTGCCTGTCGGCAGATAGGTTTTCTTTTTTCATTTTTGCCATATTGTTTATTATCCTGAATTCTTGCTGATTTTTTTATTAAAATTTTCAAGCTTTATTCCAATTCGACAAGGGTTTGATTGCCTTCTACGGTATCTCCTTCTTTTACTAAAATATTTTTAATGATGCAATCGCGTTTTACCTTATACTCGCTCTGCATTTTCATAGCTTCAACAATGATGATTGTCTGGTTCGCCTTCACTTCCTGGCCAATTTTCACAGGTATTTTTACAATTTTGCCGGGAATTTGAGCTACAATTTTTTCCTGGGTTTCGTCTATATCGTCCTTCATCCGGTTCCGGATGTACTTAGCCTGCATATCGATGATTTCGACCGGGAAGTTATTGTACAAGGTGTTAACCATATAGCTTTTTCCGGTATCGCTGCGTGTCAGTTCAACATTATAGGATTTATTATCCGAAATAATTGAATAAACCCCATTCTCAACCATTACGATATCGACATCATAGATATTATTATCGATTGTAATCTGCACCTTATTGCCCTCCTTGCTTATCAATTCAACGTTGGCAATACGTTCACCTACTTTTATTTCAAGAACCATAGTTTTTGTAAACGGTTAAAAAAATTAAATTTTGTTGAATAATAATGCTAAATTACTTAATTGCTAAATTGCATGACTGTTTAATTGCTAAGACATTTCTCACATCAATTACAAACTGTGGACAGTTTAGTGCAACTTTTTCTATTATTGCTTAATTGCTAATTGCTATAATTATCCATTAAAAATATAAAATAAAGAAAAATGCCAACAATTTAACCATTTAAAGTATAAAATCAAATACGCAGAACTCCTTTTTGTTTTCCGAAATGTTTCCATTTGTTCTTGGCACCATTATCATTCAATGACACCTGCTTATTTTCTTCCAGGTTCATCAGGTAATCGAAATAAGCTGCTATGATAGCCATGTTTTCCGTGACCTGCTTGCTTGCCCTTCCGGGCTTCAGTAATGATTCAAGATTATTCTCAATGAAATGGGTATTGTATTTTCCATTCACAAAATCGGGCGAACTCATAACCTTTCTCAGGAAAGCCAGGTTGTTTTTCACACCCACGATCTTATATTCATACAGTGCCCTTTTCATACGTTCAATGGCATATTCGCGTTTGGAAGCCCAAACGATCAGCTTGGAAATCATAGGATCGTAATAAATGGGAATCTCATATCCGGGGTAAATATAGCCATCAACCCTCACGCCCAAGCCAAGCGGCACTGTAACAAGTTTGATCAATCCTGCGCTTGGCACAAAATTATTCTGTGGATCTTCAGCACAGATTCGGCATTCGATGGCATGACCGCGCTGTACGATGTCTTTCTGTTTCCGGCTAAGTTTCTTTCCGTTGGCAATATTTATTTGTTCTTTTACAAGATCGATGCCCAGTATCTGCTCGGTAATAGGATGCTCCACCTGTAAGCGTGTATTCATCTCAAGGAAATAAAAATTCAGATTGTCATCCACAAGAAATTCTATTGTACCAGCGCCCACATACTTTACAGATTTTGCAGCCCTGATCGCCATCCTGCCCATTTCCCTTCGAAGTTTTTCTGTCATCAGCGGAGATGGTGTTTCTTCAACCAGCTTTTGATGGCGGCGTTGTATGGAACATTCACGTTCGCATAAATGAATGATGTTCCCATGCTCATCGCCCAGAATTTGAAATTCAATATGGTGAGGCGATTCAATGTATTTCTCAAGATAAACCGTCTCATCACCGAATGACGACAATGCTTCTGAACGCGCAGCACATACAGCTTCCCATAAATCTTCCTTCATCCTTACGAGGCGCATCCCTTTTCCTCCCCCGCCCGCCGAAGCTTTGACCATGATAGGATACCCGATCTTTTTTGCAATGCTGAGAGCTTCCTTTTCCTTCTTAAGTTTTTCTTTTGTGCCAGGCACTACAGGCACTCCTGCTTTTATCATAGTCTGGCGGGCCATGATCTTATCGCCCATTGCCTTTATTGAATGAGGTTTGGGGCCAATGAAAATGATCCCTTCCTTCAGACAGCGCTCGGCAAATTGTACATTTTCCGATAAAAAACCATAACCCGGATGTATGGCATCGGCACCCGTTTTTTTAGCAGCTTCTATGATATTATCAATAACAAGATAACTTTCATTCGAAGGCGCAGGCCCGATTAATACTGCTTCATCGGCATAACTTACATGCTTGGAGGTGCGATCGGCTTCCGAATAAACAGCAACGCTTTTTATTCCCATTTCCCTGCTCGACCGCATCACCCTGACAGCTATCTCGCCCCTGTTGGCAACAAGTATTTTCTTAATCATAAATAATTATTTTACGAAACACTCGAAAAAAATGTGCGAAATACATTTTTTACTAAAAAGTTTTTAAGGAATAGATAAGCAAAAAATGACAAAAGTTATGATGTTTCGTTTGCCTGTAACTTACAAAGATAAATTATTTAATAGCTTGAAAAGTCATTTTTTCAAATTTAACATTTTTTATAATTTCGTACTTTTATGCTTAACTTCACTCTTACCTCATTCATTTTCATTTAATTAATAATGAAGGCTTTCGACTGAATGTTTATTTTCTGCCGAACTCCATCAGGTATGCCTTGATAAAATCATACAGGTCGCCATCCATCACAGCCTGCACATTTGATGTTTCAACACCTGTTCGAACGTCTTTCACCATTTTATACGGATGCATCACATAACTGCGGATCTGGGAACCCCATTCGATTTTCTTTTTGCTGCCTTCAATTTCAGCAAGTGATTCTTTCTTTTTTCTGAGCTCAATTTCATACAATTGAGATTTAAGCATCTGCAATGCTTTTTCACGGTTCTGCTGTTGCGAGCGTGTTACCTGGCATTCAATGATGATGCCGGTGGGCGCATGTTTCAAGCGGACTGCAGTTTCAACTTTATTTACATTTTGTCCTCCGGGCCCAGATGATCGGAATGTATCCCAGCTAACATCGGCCGGATTAATTTCAATATTGATATTTTCATCAATGAGGGGATATGCAAAAACCGATGCAAATGAAGTATGGCGCTTGTTAGCAGAATCGAATGGTGAAAGTCGTACCAGCCTGTGAACTCCGCTTTCGCCTTTCAGATAGCCATATGCATAATCGCCTTCAAACTCGAGAGAAGCCGATTTAATTCCTGCAACATCACCATCCTGCACATCGAGAACATTTATTTTATAACTGTTGCGTTCGCCCCAGCGTATGTACATGCGCATCAGCATTTCTGCCCAGTCCTGGCTTTCGGTGCCGCCCGCGCCGGAATTAATGTTTAAAACTGATCCGAGTTTATCCTCCTCACCGCTCAGCATATTGCGGAATTCAAGATCATCAATATGCTTCAGGGTAACGGAATATTGTTTTTCAATATCTTCTTCTGAAGCTTCGTTTTCCTGGTAAAAATCCCACATTACCTGCAAATCGCCCATGCTGCTATCAGCGCGGGAATAAGCCACTGTCCAGTTCTTCTTTTCATTTATGGCTTTATGAATTTTTTCAGCTTTTTTGGGATCATTCCAGAAATCTGGGGAAAGAGGGAGTTTTTCTTCTTCATCAATAAGACTTAGTTTCTTATCAATGTCAAAGGAACCTCCTTAAAGCATCGAGCCTTTTAGTAAGGTCTTTAATGTTCTCGGCAGTAACCATAATTTGTTTATTGGAGTTCAAAAGTAATGATAATATATTATACAATCGGGTATTAATTGTTATTCTTCCATGATCCCACCGAAGCACTAACCTGTTACGAATATACGAACCAATTGTACTTCGTAAATTCATATTTATTCGTACTTTGTTGTGATCAAATAAACAAGTTATTAGCGTTTAAAATACAATCGCATCATTTAATAAACATTTCTCTTACTATGTTCCAAACCCGTTCGCTTTCATATCCTTTCTGAAGTACAAAGGAAGCAAGCCTGTTCATTTTTTTATACATATTTTTTTCCTGCCTGCCGGCAGGCAAGGCTTTGAGTTCTTTTGATTTTTTCAATAAAATTTCTTTCAAAGCCTCTGTGTAATCCGAATCATTTATTTCCCTCAAGCCTTTGTTTATGCAATATTCAGATATATTTTTACGCTTCAGTTCATTTCTGATTTTTATTTTCCCCCATTTTTTTATTCTGAATTTTCCTCCGGCAAATGCTTTGGCAAATCTTTCTTCGTTGATAAAGCCTGTGCTTATCAGTTCTGCAATGCATTGCTCTGTTTCTTCGCCAAACAAACCCCATTCGTATAGTTTTGAGCGGATTTCCTGCTGGCAACGTTCCTGCAGGACACAATAATCAGCAGCTTTTTTTAATGCCCTGATGGGGGTATAATTTTTTTTTCCTGCCTTTTTCATGCAGAAATGGGATTAATTTAAAGTTTTATTTCGTCATCTTCTTTGTTAAAGAAGTGGTATTCAAGAAAATGATAAGATGACATGGGAACAATGCGCAGCCATTTTTTAAATTTCATGAACCATTTGAAGCGTATAGAAAAACTTCCTTGGGTGAGATATGCGTAAATATAAGGATGCACGCACATTTTAAGGTATTTCTCATTCTGACGCTGAATGAGGTATTTTATATTATTTTCTATTTCGTCAATAAAAATTATGCTTGCCTTTATTTCGCCGGTTCCATCGCAGACAGGACATTTCTCAAGAGTCTCAATATTTGTTTCGGGGCGAACGCGCTGACGGGTTATTTGAACGAGTCCGAATTTGCTGGGTGGAAGTATGGTATGTTTGGCCCTGTCGTTGCGCATTTCCTCACGGAGCCTGTCAAAAAGCTTGCGGCGGTTATGCCCGTCGTGCATATCGATAAAATCGATCACTATTATGCCGCCCATATCCCTGAGGCGCAACTGCCGTGCTACTTCGGATGCTGCTTCGAGATTAACATCCAGCGCATTTTGCTCCTGGTTGTTCTCTGAATTGGAACGGTGGCCGCTGTTGACATCAATTACATGAAGCGCTTCGGTATGCTCAATGATAAGGTATGCCCCGCTTTTTGCGGAAACATTTTTCCCAAAAGATGTTTTAATCTGCTTTTCAACACCAAAGTGTTCAAAAATGGGACTTTTCCCTCTGTAGAGTTTTACAATGTCCTGTTGGTCGGGGGCAATAGTGCGGATATAATTTTTTATCTCATCAAAAATCTTCTGTTCATTAACATGAATGTTGTTAAAGGAATCGTTCAGCAGATCGCGCAATATTGCAGAGGTACGGTTAAGTTCGCCCACAATTTTCACGGGTGCTTTTGATGACGCCAGTTTTCCTATGGATGACTCCCATTTTTTCACCAGGTCGCGCAGGTCGGCGTCGAGTTCGGCAACCATGCGGTTTTCGGCAATTGTGCGAATGATTATTCCAAAATTATTTGGACGTATGCTTTGCACAAGCCGTTTCAGCCTGCTTCTTTCTTCGGGGCTTTTAATTTTCTGGGAAACTGAAATTTTATCTGTAAAAGGAACCAGCACAAGATAGCGGCCTGCAAAAGAAATTTCGGAACTTACCCTTGGACCCTTCGTAGAAATGGGTTCCTTGGCCACCTGAACCAGAATTTGCTGGTTTATGCTCAGAACATTCGAAATCTTGCCTGTTTTTTCAATGTCCTTTTCAAGGCGGAATTGCTCAAGGGTGGGAACGCCCTGCCTGCGCGACAATGCTATTTTAATCAGTTTGTTCAGGGAGAGAATCTGAGAGCCCAGGTCAAGGTAATGCAGAAAAGCATCTTTCTCATAACCCACATCTACGAAAGCTGCATTCAACCCAGGTATCACCTTTTTCACCCTACCCAGGTATACATCACCTACTGCATAACTTTTGCCGCTTTTGTCTTTATTTAACTCAACAAGACGTTTGTCTTCAAGCAGCGCTATGGTTACTTCTGAAACGCCGGAATCGATAATTAATTCCTTGTTCACCCTGTTACAGATTTAAAATTAATTTTCTCTGCAAAAAAAAATTTCTCAGCACGGTGATATGTAAAACCAATAATTACAAATGCCCAAAGGCAGAATGTAATTAATATCAATAAAAAATAATAAGCGTAAAAAAATAAGAGGTTTATTTCTTTTTATGCCTGTTTTTTCTTAGGCGTTTCTTACGTTTGTGGGTAGACATCTTGTGCCTTTTTCTTTTTTTTCCGCTTGGCATAGAATATTTTTTTCTTACAGAATAACTGTAATATTATTTCACGCTTTTCTTAACCTCATTCACAAAAGTCTTTGCCGGTTTAAAAGAAGGGATATTGTGGGCAGGAATAATGATTGTGGTATTCTTTGAAATATTTCTTCCTGTTTTTTCAGCGCGTTTTTTAATAATGAAACTACCGAAACCTCTCAGGTACACATTATCACCTTTGCTCAAAGACGATTTTACTGAATTCATGAAAGCTTCAACAGTTGCCTGAACTGCAACTTTTTCAACTCCCGTTTTGGCAGCAATGGTTGCTACGATTTCTGCTTTTGTCATAATTTAAATAATTTTGTTTTTTAAACCTAATAATTATAAATTGGGGTGCAAAGATAAATTTTTTATTTTCCCGAAAAAAATTTTTTGCAATTATTTTCATATAATTCTCTCAAAATAAACCTGTTTTATACAAAATGGCCTTTTTTACAAATCAATTATTAAAATGGTATAAACAAAACCAAAGGAAATTACCCTGGCGAAAAACCCGCGATCCATATAAAATATGGCTGTCGGAAATAATCCTCCAGCAAACAAGGATTGCCCAGGGAACCGGCTATTATAATAAATTCATACGCGAATTTCCTGATGTTGCATCACTGGCAATGGCAAAACAGGATAAAGTAATGAAACTATGGCAGGGACTTGGATATTATACGCGCGCCCGGAACCTTCATGCCGCAGCAAAAGAAATTGAAAAGAAACACAAAGGGCAGGTACCTGATAATTATAATGACCTTATTAAACTTAAAGGCATTGGCGATTACACTGCCAGTGCAATATTATCCATTGCTTTCAGCAAGCCCTTTCCCGTGGTTGACGGTAATGTGATACGTGTAATTTCAAGGATTTACGGCATTACAAAACCTGTAAGCAGCGCGGATGCATTAAATGAAATAAAGACCCTGGCAAAAAAACTAATGCCAATAAACAAACCCGGTAATTTCAACCAGGCTATCATGGAATTCGGCGCACTGCAATGCAAACCCCAAAATCCCGATTGTGCAGGCTGCTGCCTTAACAGCATTTGCATTGCGTTCAAAAAAAATATTGTCGGGGCTCTCCCTGTTAAAAAAGAAACTCCTGCAATAAAAGAAAGGCACCTGAATTATTTTCTTATCACTTATAAAATAAAGAAAACACGTTATATTTATATAAGGAAAAGGACCGGAAATGATATCTGGAAAAATCTGTATGATCTGCCATGCATTGAGACTAAAGTAAAAGCGGGATACGATAAAATAAAAACCGGCAAAGAATGGAAAACTATTTTCGGAAACCATAAAACAATAGTAAAAGGTAATCCTAAAGCATACATTCACGAACTTAGCCACCAAACAATTTACGCTGTTTTTTACAATGTTTCTGTTTTACAAGCCCTGAAAAAAAAATCACTTTTAAAAAAAATTAAAGCGGACGATTTTCAAAAGCTTCCTGTTCCAAGACTGATAGAAAAATATTTGTTATCACAAAACCTTATTCTTTTTTCCGGAATTTAAAAACAATTCTTTTCCCGCTGATACCGCTGATTTTCGCAGAAATCACATCGAAAATCATCTGCATTGTTCTGCGATATCTGCGGGAGACAATGAATAAATACTATACTTGAAATGTCTATCGAAATTTTATGTATGTTTGAAGATTATTATAAAACTAAATCTATACATTATGGCAGGAATCAATAAAGTTATTTTAGTGGGAAACCTCGGCAAAAACGCAGAGATACGCAGTTTTGAAAACAACACCAAGATATCATTTTCATTGGCCACTACCGAAGTGTACAAAGCTAAGGACGGGCAGAACACCGAACAGACCGAATGGCACGAAGTGGTTTTCTGGCGCACAGGGATGACCGAATTCGCTGAACGCAACCTGAAAAAAGGAACCAAGGTTTACATAGAAGGTAAAATTCGCACCCGTTCGTGGGATGACAAGGACGGCGCTAAAAAATACCGTACTGAAATTATAGGCGACAAGGTGGAAATACTTATTCCCAAAAAAGAAGAAACAACCATTAACAATGAACCGCAGCATGATGAGCCCGTACCACCGGCTCCAGAGCCCAGCGATGATCTTCCGTTTTAACAAAAAAAGCAGGAGAAATTCCTGCTTTTTTATATCAAATAAATGATAGAAAATATCAAATAGCAAAATGATGTTTCACATTTGAAATTTTCCAATTTCCATCATTAATAATTTATTTGGACTTAAGAATTTTTATTTCATCTTTCAGGATTTCAATTTCTGCCTGTTGTTCCTGCATGGCTTTTACAAGTACTGGTATCAAACCAATATAGTTAATTCCCTTGTATTCAATGTTTGCATCTTCTTTGGCTTCTCCCGGATGTACACTGTTTTCGACCAAAGCAGGGAATACCTTTTCCATTTCCTGTGCTATAAATCCAATCTGCGTACCTGATGCAAAACCCATAAACGGATATTCTTCAGTTTTCATATTATAGGTAACAGGCCTTAACTTTAGTACATTATCAAGTGCACTGGAATAGTTGGTAACATCTTTTTTGAATTTTTCATCGGAAGCTAAAGTCCAGGTTCCTGTATACGCACCATTGCCACTGCAATATAAGCCATATGCTGTACCACCGGTTGTGCTTGCATAACCATAAACGCCATAAACAGGAGCTGCGGCAGTAGATGAAGCATAGCCGGATACACCGAAAACACTATTAGTTGAAGTATTACTTGCTGTTCCTTCCACACCAGTAAATTTACTTTCAAAAAAGCCGCCATACCCATACCAGTTAGCAGCATTGCTTTTACCATATACGGCTATTCCGTCATTAGTTCCGGTATTGGTATATTCGGCATGAACAGCATGGGCAGTGTAATCGGCGCTGTCAGTAGTAAAATAACCGGCATAACGGTTGGTAGAAGCGACATGGAGTTTAGTAGATCCTGTGGGAGTGGCAGTTCCAATTGCAACAATACCAGCCTTGGTAATGGTCATTCGTTTTACGGGATCTGTACCAGCTCCGCTTGGTCGGGTCCAGAAATTTAGATATGAGGAATAATTGCCTGCATCAGTTCCTGCTGCAACAATATTACATTCGTTACCTGTGCCAGCTATCAAAGCAGAATGAAGCAAAATTCCTCCGGCATTACCGACATTAGCGTCAGTAGCATTAAATGCAGTAGTTGCACCACCTACTAATAACTGGGTATTTTCGGAAGTATTATACACCTGTAAGGCACCTAAAGGCGTTGATGTTCCAACACCGATTTTTGTTCCATTATTAAATAAATTACTTGTTGCAATCCAGTTTGTACCATCATGACGTAAAGTTTGTCCTGATGTTCCTGTAGGAAGGGTAGATGGTGTGTCCCATTGAACAAAGGTATTCGGACTTGTTCCATGCACTGTCAAAACCTGTCCATCAATCCCATGACTGCCGTTAAAATCACGAATATGTCCCCAATACAAGTCAAAATAATTTGCGTTAGAGCTTCCGAGTGAAAAAATATTCGCATTAGTTATGCTCATTCCATTCATATTAATGTTATAGGTACCTGCGCTATTGCCTAATGCCAATGTTTGTGTTAATGTCTGGCTGGCTGTTCCTGTCGGGCCAGTGGCACCGGTAGCACCTGCTGCACCAGTAGCACCATTTGCTCCGGCAGTACCAGTAGGTCCGGCTGCTCCGGTTGCTCCATTTGTTCCATTAGCCCCTGTGACACCTGCTGGCCCTGTTGCTCCATTGCCTCCAGTAGCACCATTGCTTCCAGCAACACCTGTAGGACCGGTCGGACCCGTCGGGCCCATTCCTGTACCTGTTGGACCCGTTGCGCCGGTAGCACCTGTGGTACCTGTTCCGGTGGCTCCGGTAGCTCCAATAGCTCCTGCAGGACCTGTTGGACCGGTAGGGCCTGTAGTTCCTGATGTACCGGCATTGGCTGCATACATGGCAAAAGGAACAGTTAACAACTGAGATGTTCCCATGTTAGTATAAACTGATCCTCCTGCAGGATCCATTTCAACCTGCAGCCAGTAATTGCCCGAACTCCATGCAATGGCGCTGAATGTTCCGGTAATAACTGTTCCCTGCCCCAGGCTTATTGTAAATAATCCAAACTGGTTTGTTGTGGTTGAATGCGATTCGGAATACACAATGGTTCCTGATGATGAACCCTGATGAACTGAAAGGCGCAGCCCTACTGCCTGACTGATAAGTAAATTTCCCGAAGCATCTCTTGCCACAGCCTGGTAGTTGAATGCCTGCGGCACCTGTGCGCTCAACTGGCCGATGAATACAAGCATCAGCATAGCACTTAAAAAAGTAATGATTGTTTTTTTCATGTTTTATTCTGTTTTTTTATTAATAAACTAAATTTATTTTGTTATAATTTATTTGTTTTTCGCCTTTGGAATTTTCAGTTGTGAGTTCAAGCATGTATATTCCCTGGCTGAAACTGCTGATGTCGAAGGTCACAGTATTCGTGCCTGCCGATTGTAAAACAGCTTTTGTAAGAACTACCTGCCCTACCAGATTGTACATTATTATTATATTCTCCCCGCTGCTGTTGCTGATATAACTCAGCGTGAAAATGCCGCTGGTAGGATTCGGATAAATCAGTATGTCACCCGTTACTGTTGGATTTTCAGGAATGCCAACAACATAATCTTCGGGTTGCTGGAAACCCTGGGTAAGAAAATTACCTCCTGCAGTGAATGTTTGCACCATGGTCATTTCAGCTACTGTGAATGAAAGCATGGCGCTGCCCGTTGAGTAAAATCCTCCGGAGGAAGATATTACAGTAGGCGACAGTGTTTGCGATTGTAAAATTCCTGATATTAATATCAGGGCAAACAGCAAAACCGATAATTTATTTTTCATATTATATTGTTATTTATTTTGCTGCAAATCTATGCATTTTTACAGTCAAATAAAAAAAAAATCAGTTTAGCCGTTTATTTTTTTATTTCCATCCCTGAAATTTACTGCCTTTTAATTATTAAACAATTTTCATTCAAAGAATATTTTAAAAAAAAATAACAGACTTTTGCAAGCCTGTTATTTTTATAAGAGAAACTAATTTTATTTACTTTCTAATTCTACAATCCTGTTTTCGAGTTGTTCGATCTTAGCATTCTGTTCCTGCATGGCTTTTACAAGTACAGGTATCAAACCAATATAGTTAACTCCTTTATATTTAACATCCGGGTCTTCTTTTGCAGCTCCGGGATGTACTCCATTTTCAACCAATGTAGGGAATACTTTTTCCATTTCCTGTGCAATAAAGCCAATCTGTTTACCTGATGCAAATCCCATAAATGGATATTCTTCAGTTTTCATAGAATAAGAAACCGGCCTTAATTTTAACACATTATCGAGTGCACTGGAATAGTTGGTAACATCTTTTTTGAATTTTTCATCGGAAGCTAAAGTCCAGGTTCCTGTATAAGCACCATTACCACTGCAATATAAGCCATATGCTGTACCACCTGTTGTGGCTGCATAACCATAAACGCCATAAACAGGAGCAGCTGCGGATGAAGTAGCATAACCGTATACACCATAAAGACTATTAACAGAAGTATTAGTTGCTGTTGAATAAACTCCTATATATTTACTTTCAAAATAGCCACCATATCCATACCAATCAGCAGCATTGCTTTTACCATACACAGCTACTCCGTCATAACTACCTGTATTGGTATATTCAGCATGAACAGCGTGACCCAAATAATATGCTGTATCAGTAGTAAAATAGCCTGCATATTTTTTTGAAGCTTTCACATTCAGCAATGAAGAAGTATTGGGGGTAGTGGTTCCAATACCAACCCTACCCTGGCCATCAATTGTTAGTCTTCTTATACTATTGGTTCCAAAATGCATTGGAACGGGGTCATATGCCCACATATTCATTTCTGTAGATTTTGCTTCAACAAAACCTGTATATGTTCCGCTAACATAAAAATCGAGGGTTGGATTTAAAGAATTATTAACTGCAATAGCATCCTGAACCTGCAGAATGTCAGAACCAAATGGGGTGGTAGTACCAACAAGCACTCTTGAGCCGTTATCATACATAATAGAATTACCTACTGCTGTAGCCGATGTGAACTTTGCAACATAATTAGTTGTTCCGTTTACTGTACCTGAACCGGCAGGACCTGTTGGGCCTGTAACACCAGCAAGGCCTGTTGCACCATTCGCTCCGGCAGGACCTGTTGCACCATTAGCACCTGCAGGACCTGTAAGGCCAGCAGGGCCAGTAGCTCCGGTTGCACCAGTAGTTCCTGATGTACCTGCATTGGCTGCATACATGGCAAAAGGAACTGTGAGCAACTGGTCGGTTCCCATATTGGCATAGGTAGTGCCACCTGTAGGATCCATTTGTACCTGTAACCAATAATTTCCAGTACTCCAGGTAATAGCGCTGAAAGTTCCTGATACTACTGTGCCCTGACCTAATGCCACTGTAAACAAACCAAACTGGTTAGTAGTGGGTGAATGAGTTTCGGAATACACTATAGTTCCCGAAGATGACCCCTGATGAATTGTGAGTTTTAATCCTATAGTCTGGCTTGCCAATAAAGCTCCTGAACTATTGCGGGCAACGGCCTGATAATTGAATGCCTGAGGAACCTGTGAATATGCATGACCTACGATCATTAACATCAACAGCGCTCCAATAAAAGAGATAATTGTTCTTTTCATTTTTCTATTCTTTTTTTAATTTTTAATAAACTAAATTTATTTTGTTATAATTTATTTGATTTTCGCCTTTGGAATTTTCAGTTGTGAGTTCAAGCATGTATATTCCCTGGCTGAAACTGCCGATATCAAAGGTTACCGTGTTGGTTCCTTCCGATTGCAAAACAGCTTTTGTAAGAACCACCTGCCCGACAAGGTTGTACATTTTAATTACATTTTCCCCGCTGCTGTTGCTGAAATAATTCAGCGTAAAAATGCCATTGGTGGGATTCGGATAAATCAGTATGTCACCCGTTACTGTTGGATTTTCAGTAATGCCAACTATATAATCTTCGGGTTGCTGGAAACCCTGGGTAAGAAAATTACCTCCTGCAGTAAATGTTTGCACCATGGTCATTTCAGCCACTGTGAACGACAGCATGGCACTGCCCGTAGAGTAAAATCCCCCGGAGGAAGATATTACAGTGGGCGATAACGTTTGTGATTGCAGTATGCCTGTAAAAAGCATAAGTGCAAAAAACACATTCCAGATTTTAGTTTTCATTTTTTTATTGTTTAATACTTTTGGTTAGCGAAAGCAAAGTTAATTTTTTTTAAAAATCAAACTCGCTTTTTATCAAATAAATACTTATACAATTATCTATTACCATTCCAGGCTGTCCTCAAGCCTTATCTCATCCAGATCTTCTTTGCTGAGGCCGTGCCAAGTGCAACCTTTTTTTGCGCATATAAAAAAGTCGATCATTTTTGTTCGGGCGCTGACAAGTATTTTCGCGATCTGTGTTCCGCATTTTTCACATTTTCCTTTATGTACTATCAGGCTTTTATCGCAGTGGAAACAACTGATATCGCCCACACTCTGATCTTCCGGCAGGAAAATAGTAGATTTTGAAGAAAAAACATTGAGGTAAGGGCTTAAAAGTATGTAACCTGATTCTCCTTCTTTCTTTACAATTTTTATTTTAAGCATATCATCTTCGATCAACGATTTTTTGCAATGGGGACAATAGGTTTGAAGGAAGCTTCCGGATTCAATAATTTCTTTCCGTTTTTCTTTTTGCTTTTTTGTCTTTCTCGTTACTTTGTTATTTACAATTTCATCGGAATGAAAATGAACTTTCATCCCAAACTCTTGATGTAGTTTTGCAAGTGCACCCGAAAGGTCTACAAAACTAATATTATGATTTTTACAACCATTGCGCGAACAAAAATTAATTTTACCTCCAATTTCAAGGAGTACTGAAGACATAGGAGCACGGCAGGCAGTGCAAAGTTCCTGAGAGGTAATTATAGATTTGCAATGGGGGCATAAAAAAACGGTGACGACACCAGGTTCAATCGTTATTTCGGAATAATAATTACAGCTTTCGTATATTGAGCTTAATCTTATAAAGCCCGATTTTCCGGGTATTTCGATATTAAGTTGGATACTGGGTTCATTATCTACTTTATGCTCATTATCCATAAGTGATTTGTTGCACACAGGGCATTTAACGTGCAATGAAATAAAATTGAAATTGTTCATTGTTTCTCCTGATTTTCCATGTTCAAAGTATTTTATCAGATTATTTAACGAATGTACTAAAAATAAATTATTTATTTCAGAAAGCTTTAAAAAACTTTCTTTAAAATATTTAGTTAATGAATCGCAATAAAAAAATCCTTGAAATTGATTATCCTCGGGGCAAGCCTGCCCGACTATGTCATTCAGGCGGGCCCACGAGGTATTAAACCAATTTCATTCCGACTACGTCGAAAACGGATTTTTATATTCACCCCTCTGTCAGCTATACAGCTGACATCTCCCCTTGAAACAATGGGAGATTACAAGGAAACCCCGACTCAAGAGTCGGGGAATTATTATACTGAATATTGTAAAATCAATTTACCTGTGAAATAAAAAATATTCTCAGGCACCTTATATCATTCATCAGCTTTCTGTAATTCATGCTCCTGTTCATTTTCCGC